>NZ_CAIKKU010000112.1 GCF_903828115.1 uncultured Thiodictyon sp.
CGATGCACTTAGGGTTGCGAGAGAATCCGGGGCGCTACGATAACCTCGACAACGACAACGACAACGACAACGACAACGACAACGACAACGACAACGACAACGACAACGACAACGACAACGACAACGACAACGACGCCACAAGCATTCCCTAATGAACTTGCTTAACTTATTAGTGAACCGTTCCTGCGGGCACGGGGGCTGGTGTCACCCCACCAGTCCCGCGACCCCTCCCCGTGGCCAACGATAACCGGTAATTCGGGACGCCAAAATCAAGGCCGGAGCGATGGCGCGCGCGGCGGGATAAAAGCCCTTGTCGAGCAATTGTTCAACGGTGTAAGGGCAGTGGCTGGGGAAGGTCTCCGGCGGCAGGGCGGTTTCGTCGCTGGCCAACTGCGCCGCGTCGGCGTAGGCATTCGTGATCGTTTCGGCAGTTTGATACAGTGTGCTGAGATCACTCATGTCATCCTCGCTTCGGCGCATCACCTGAATTCAGAAACTAATTGTCGCGCAGCAGGGCCATGCAGGCGGCGGGCGCGATGGGCGCGGCCCGGGGCTCACCCTTCTTTCTGGTGGTGCCCGTCGCCTCCGGCTTGAACCACCAGGCCAGGTCCGCCCCGCAGCCTTCGCCCGCCGGGATCGCCGCCTGGGGCTCGCACTGGGGGCTGCCGGCCGGGCAGCGGATGCGGACATGGAAGTGTGCGTCGTGGCCCCACCAGGGGCGCAGCTTACGCAGCCAGGTGCGGTCGCCCTGCGCCTCGCCGCACACCGCGCGTTTGATCCCGGGGTTGACGAAGATTCGGTCCACCGCCGGGTTGCGGGCCATCGTCTCCAGCAGGAAGCGCTGGGGCTCGCCCCAGGCGCCGCTGCTGACCAGGGTCCCGGGCTGGACCATGCTCGGCGGGTCCGGCTGGTCGTCCATCAAGCGCCGCGCCGCCGGTGCCGTCGGCGCCAGGGTGAACCAGACATCCACGTCCAACCCGTTCTGATGACTGTGGTGGGAGGAGGGCATCTGACCGCCGCGCGGCTGGCTCAGATCCCCGATCATCACGAGGCCGAAATTGCGCCGCGCCGCGGTGCGCCCCAGGTCCTGCACCAGGCGCAGCAGGGCCGGATGGCCGAAGAAGCGGTGACGGGCACGGCGCACGCTCACAAAGCCCGGTCCGCTCTCCGGCAGGGCGCCCGCCCCGCCGACGCAGCCATTGGCGGGGGTCCCGATGACCTGGGACGGGCCCCGGCTCGGGGTCGCGACCGTTGCCCAAGCGCTTGCGGCCGGGGCCGACCCGGACCAGCACCAGAGGGCGCACAGCGCGGCCAGGAGTGCCGGGCGGACAGGGGCGGGGCAGGGCAGGGTGCGGCTTGGGGGCATGGTCGGGCATCCGGTGGCGGGAGGGCGTGACGGCGGATTATGCTTGAAATCGACTCAGGTCGCGTCGAGACTCCGCTGCACGGCGCACTGATCGAGGTCGCGATAGGCCCCCCACAGAGGTCGCTCATCAAAGGGCCGCGGTAGGTCTCATCGAGCACTTGGCGGACGATCGCCAGCGAGCGCACGGCCGACGAACCGCGTGGCGGCGGCGCAGGTGACCATCCACAACCACCGGTCTCGGCGCTTGGCAACCGGCGCCGGCGCTTGTCCGCTGGTCCGCACAGCGGACCCTACGGTGGGCGCCCGTAGATACTCTGTTCAAGCGCAAGTCCGATTTGCCTCCGATCCGTAAATTGGCCTCATCGCTACGTGAACAGTCTCCAGCCTCCGACGAGGTTTGCAGTGCTCGGGCTGGGCCTGGTATTGGTACCCCCGGTGTCACG
>NZ_CAIKKU010000113.1 GCF_903828115.1 uncultured Thiodictyon sp.
GTGCTACGATAACCTCGATTACGAATACGAATACGAATACGATTACGACAACGACAACGACAACGACAACGACCACGACGACGATATTCGCGCCAAGAGCACTCCCTAATGGACTTGTCTAACCTATTTGTGAATCGCTCCCAGGTCGGCGCATGACCCCAACGGGGTCACACATACCAGCCCAGGGCAACGCCCTGGGTTCGCGATTCAAATCGAGTCCAGCCCTGAAAGGGCGTGACATAGGCTATCAGATCCCAGGGCCTTGCCCTGAACTGGCAGGTCGCGCCCCTGCGGGACTCTCCTTGGTCGCATCCGGCGCCGGACCCTGGCCGGACGGCACCGCCGGGGCGCAGCCCGGCCCGCCCAGCGGCGCGGCGCTGAGATCCAGTTCCACCGTGACCGGCATCCCCTGGCGCAGCTCGCCCGCCGGGTTGCAGACATAGACCCGCGCCTGATAGACCAGGTCCGCGCGCAGTTCGGTGGTCTGGACCGTCTTGGGGGTGAACTCGGCACTGGGGGCGATGTAGCCGACCCAGCCCGCATAGAACTTGCCGGGAAAACTGTCGCTTGAGACGTGCGCCGGCTGACCCTGCCGGACCCGGCCCAGGTCCGGCTCGGCCAGATAGACGCGCGCCCACAGCGGCTCGGTGATGGTGATCGTAAAGACCGGGCGCTCGGGCGAGGCCATGTCACCCACCTCCAGGATGCGGTTCTGGACGATGCCGCCGACCGGGGCGCTCAGGGTCGCATAGCCCAGGTTCAACTGGGCGGTCGCCAGCCCCGCCTCCAGGGCGGCGAGTTGGGCGGCGGCGGCGGCGATGTCCTCGGCCCGACTGCCGGCCAGGCCCAGGTCCAGCGCGGCCTGCACGGCATTGCGCCGGGCCGCGGCAGACTGGGCCAGGGTGAGCGCGTCGTCGGTATCCTGGGGGGAGGCCAGCTTGCGCTTGAACAGGTCCTGGGCGCGCTCGGCGCGGCGGGCGCTATTGACCGACTCGACCCGCGCCACCTCCAGGTCCGCCCGCAGCTTGGCCAGGTCCTGCGCCCTGGTGCCCGCGATTCGCTTGTCGAGTTCGGCGCGCTGCGCCTGCACCTGGGCCCGCGCGACGTTGCGCGCCTCGCTCAGGCCCCGATCATCGAGCCGCCCCAGGACCTGCCCCGGCACCACCAGCGCGCCCTCGGACACCGCCAGCTCCGCGATCCGCCCGCTGACCTGGAAGGCCAGATTCACCAGGCGCACGTCGATGTTGCCATAGAGGGTGAGTCGCCCCGGGTTCGCGACCCCGGCGACCCGGGCCCGGTACAGCAGCCAGCCGCCCGCACCCAGGACCAGCAGCACGATGATCGCCTTCTTCATGCGCACCCCGCCAAGCTACAGACGGTTCTCCATGATCAGGAACCAGGGCCGCCGCGCGACCGGTTGCAGGTGCCCCTGCCCGTCCAGTTCCAGGGTGGTCCGCGACACCGAGTTGCGGACGTTGCCGCCGACGCTCTCCAGGGTCTGGCCGGACTTGGCGACCACCAGGTCGCAGTGGGTGTTGGCGCCCTGGAGGCTTTGCGGCGTCAGATAACCATCGAAGCTCGCGGGACGCGACGCGCCCCGCGGCGCGCAGATCAGGTCGCCCGGGTTGGGGCTGTAGTCGCGCACCCGCCGCGGGACGAACCAGCGGCCGGGGAAATAGGACTCATTGATGAGATTGGCGAGATAGACCGAATGGGCGGTGGCCGGGTGAAACTGGTACCCGGGCACCCCGGCGCCCTGCAGCACATAACTGATGAAGGCGGCAGACCAGGGCTCCCGGCAGTCCATGCCGTTGAGCCCCGCCTTGCCGGCCGCGCGCCAGTACATGCCGACCCGGTCGCTGTAGCTCGCGTTGTCGTCCTCCCAGGAGCCGACGTGGGGAATACTCTCCTCACTGCCCCGGAAGACCACGGTCTGACGGCCGAAATACTCCCACTCACCGAGCGCGCGCTTGACGATCGCCCGCTTGAGGCCGGGATTCGGGGCCGGCGGCGTACCGATGGGGCGTCCACCCCAGGTCGCGCCCCTGGCGGCCGACTTTTCCCCGGTCGTGGTGCAGGCGCTCAGGCCCAGACCCAGGGCGAGGATCAGAACCAGCCTTGACCAGGCCGGGGTGATGGAATCAATCGACAACGGGAAGAACTCCTGCAAAAGACATCCGGAATTGACAGTGAGAAGACGGCCCCGGCCCGCGGTACCGGGGCCGGCGGCCGCTCACCGCGGCGGGCGCCGCGCCTCGTGGAACCAGGGCCGATATTCCTGCATCCGCGCGCGCTGGTCGGCCGGGGCCTGGCGGCGGCAACTGGCGTAATCGGCCGTGTCGGGGGCGGCACCCCAGCGCCGCTCCACGCAGTCGTTGGGGTTGTAGGCGACCTCCAGGCCCGCACGGCGGGCGTAGATGTCGCGCAGGCTCAGCCGCTCCTCTGCGCCGTCACTGCGGGTATAGGTGACGAACTGCTGGTCCAGGCGCCCCGCGTGGAGCCGTTCAATCCCCGCGGCGGCCTCCGCCGGACGCTCGCCTTGCAGCACATAGAGGTCCGGATAGCGGCGGATGCGCTCCGGCAGCCCGGCCAGCACATTCAGTGCAATCAGCAGGCGCATGTCCCGGGACGGGGTCGCGAAGTCCTCCCAGGGGCCGGTGGTCTCGAAGATCGCCGGGCCGCTGGGCATGGGGATGGTGGTCCCCGGATGGGCGCGCATATAGGCCTCGCCCTTGGCGACCGAGTCCACCCGCGTCTTGAGCTGCTCCATCAGCGCGTCCAGGGTCGCCTGATAGGCGGCCGCGGGTTCCAGGCCCTGCGGGTTGATCAGGCGCTCCATGCGGGCGTAAAAGTCCGCCGGGGCCAGCCGCGCCTGCTCCTGCGACGCGGGCGGCAGGCCGGTACCGCTGCCCAGGGCCGCATTGGACAGCTGACGCGGCCCGCCGCCGCCCGTCCGCACCAAGGGCCGGAAGGCCTTGAAACCGGGCCCGGCGCTCGGCGTCGCGGCGAACAGGAAGGTCCCCTCCCAGAAGCGCTTGCGGGCCACCGAGTTGTCCGGCTGGGCATCGACCGCGAACAGCAGCCCGGGCTGCCCGGGGCGCTGCGCGATCCACTTGACCAGCACCAGGACGTGACCATAGGGGTCCGCATAAACGGTCCCGGGCCACAGGGCCGCACGGGTCAGGGGGACCGGGTAGAGGTCCGCGGACTCGTCGCTCAACGCGGTGCGGGCACTGCCGGAGTGGACGCCGTCCATGAGGCGCCGGGTCACCCCGCGGAACTCGCTCGCCGAGGCCGCGGACCCGGCCAGGGCGCTGTCGACCACCGGCCCCTGGCAGCGCGGCGGGCTCGCGCTGCTGCCGCGGCTGCACTGGCGATAGGCGATGGGCAGACCCAGCCTCCAGGCAAAATAGGCGCGCAGGTAATAGGGCAGATCGGCGCAGTCGGGCTCGGCGCTGAGCCGGCCGTCCTCCCCCGCACCGAGGAAATCGTACAGGAAATTACGCTCCGGGTTACGCAGCACCGGGCCCAGCGAGTCGAAGCTCATCGACTGCTCGGGCGGCGCGTCGAACAGGCGCTCGACCCAGGCCGAATAGAGGGCCGTGGTCGCGAGGTCCCAGTCCCCGCCCCCGCGCGGCGACTCCCCGCCCCCTACCTGGACCTCGGCACAGGCGGCGACCCGGCCGCCGCGCAGGGCCTCGATCCGGTAGGTCCCGGAACGCGGCCCGGCCACCCGGCCGGTGAGGCCCCAGGGCGGCCCGCCGGTCGCGGCGGTACGCAGTGTCGCGCGCCCCCCCGCCGGATCGGTGACCTGCACCTGATCCAGGGCGGCGTCGGTCGCGACCGCGATGACCGTGAGCCCCGCCCCGGGCCGGGGCCGCAGCGGCGCGGTCCAGACCCGGGCCTGATCGTCCTGGCGACAGCCAGGGGCGGCCAGGACCGCGGACGGCACCAGGGACCCGGCGAGCGACAGGGCCAGGGCCAGCAGGGCAGGTAAAGAGTTAGGCGCTAGCATCGAAACCAGGGGCAGGTGGATCAAGGTTCCGCGAGTGTAGCCCGGACGGGCGCCCCTGGCGACCGGGACGGCCGGGCGCCGGCGCGGAGAATCACGCCTCATCCGCCCTGTCGCGGCGCAACGCAAAACGCATCAGGTCCTGGGAACGGCCGCCGACATGATGGGTCAGGCCGTCGGCCTCATCCGGGCATAAAATCACAACGTTATGACTTTAAACACGATAATCTCTTTGAATGCCGCGCTTGTACCAGCCGTCGGCGACCCGCTCCGTCGTGCTGTTCGCCGGCCCCGCCGCGGCGGTCCGCGGACGCATCCGCGTGGAAAAGTTTTTGCTCGCTATCTCAGTTTGTTATGTTTTATGATTAAGCACTTAGAAAGGCTCATTCGTGCAGGCATCAATCGCCACCTATGGTTGATCACGACGGCTTCAAGACAAGCGCACCGGAACCCGCGGCCGCACCCATGGCCGTCCGGGTTTCCTGCAACATCCCACCGCGCCAAGGTCCTCAGGGCCTGACGGCGCCCCAGCGCACCGCCCGACCGGGCAAGGTGACGACATGACGCCCTTCCCGCTCATCGACTTCGCCGGTTCCGGCGACCTTACCCCACGCTGGAACCCGTCCGAGGTGCTCACCCTGGGCCTCGCGAGTCCCGCTTCGCCCCATCGCCGCTGGCTGATCTGGCACCGGGACGGGTCGGTCGCATCGCACTCCTTCACGCCACCCGCGAGCCGTGCTGAAGTCGAGTCCTGGTATCCGGGGGCGGCACTCGTGCCCGAGCCGGAGGAGCCGCAGTAACGGCCATGGCGCCCGCACCACCCCGAAAGATGAACGTTGGGGGCGCCATGGCCGTTCCCTCTCCGCGGCCCTCCCTAGAGGGGGGGAGATGATGGTCAAGGCCCGGGAGGCGACTTGCCGAAGCTCTGCTGGACCGGCAGGCCCGCCATCTTCCATGCTTCAATGCCTCCGCGATACCAAAGCACATTCGTATACCCCAGGTTGATCGCGCGCAACGCCGCGTTATAGGACATCCAGCATTGCGGCGACAGGCAATAGAAGACCAGCGCGATGTCCTTCCTGCCGCCCGTCTTCTGCTGTACGAAAACCCCGAATTGCTGTTGCGTCTGGTCGTTGAAGCTGCCAGCCTGCGAAGCCGCGGCGGCTGGGAGCGCACCCGGCAGCGTCTCCGCCCCGCCAAGCACGTCAAACAGCAGATACGGCGCCTGGTTACCCTGGACCAGCCCGACGAGCCCTTTCGTCGTCACGACTTGGCCGCCCGGAATACTCGTCGGCGTCGGCCCGTGCAGTTGGCCGGAATAGAGTTGCGCCGTCGGCTGAACGCCGAAATCTTGACGCTCCATCGGCATCAACTGGTCGAGGTTCGCGTTACCGCCGACACCGGCCTGTGGCGGGTAGCCGCTGGGTTGTTGCGGAAAACCGCCCGGTTGTTGGGGAGAGCCGCCTGGTTGCTGCGAGTAGCCACTCGGTTGCTGAGGAAAGCCGCCGGGTTGTTGCGGATAAACGCCCGGTTGCTGAAGAGGGCCGCCGGACTGTTGCGGATAGCCGCCCGGCTGCTGGGGAAAGCCACCAGGTTGTTGCGGAAAACCGCCCGGCTGCTGTGGAGAGCCGCCGGACTGTTGCGGATAGCCGCCCGACTGCTGGGGAAAGCCCCCGGGTTGTTGCGGATAGCCGCCCGACTGCTGGGGCGAGGCACCAGACTGTTGCGGATAGCCGGGCGCAGCGGCGTATCCCGGCTGCGACTGCTGGTCACCGAAGCTGTTCTGGGCGAGCGCTGATGACGAAATAGCGGCAATCGCAGCCGCAGCGAAGCACAGGCGCGGACGGATTTTCATTCTGAGGTCTCCAGTTTCCGGCCTTCAAGGCCGAGGTCTCTCCAGGGTTCAAAATCGGCGGCGTTCGTCAGGACGTAACTCCCGTCGTTCAGTCGCCATGCGTGGCCGTAATTGTGAGACAGTTCGACCGTTCCGCCCGGCGCGTCAGTGTCCCTGTAGGTCTCGATCCCGCGCATCAACTCGCCGAATTCGCGCGCCCTCCGGTCAGCGCTTTTTTGATAGGAGTTCCAGGCGTCCTCGCGAATACGCGAAATCTCCGCGTTTGATCGTGCGATGCTGTCGGCACGCTTGCCGCTTTCTTCAAGCGCAACCCTGTTGATCGCGGTATTATGGCCTGCTATCCGCTGCTCCCATAGCGGGTTGGTCTGAATTGTGCGGCGGATCGCCTCGAAAAAGCCGAGGTTGAGCTGGCCGTCGGGAGCGGTCACGCCATAGGCCGGGAGCGCCATTGCCGTCAGCGCACTCATGACTCCCATGCCAGCGTCGGTCTGCATCAGGGAGAAGACGACGGCGGCAGCCACTGAACCGCGCATGTCGCGGCCGCGTTCATTGTACGCGAATAATATCTCGCCCGCTTCGACCCACGTGCGGCTGGTGCCTAACGGCATGGGCGTCTCGGTATTGAAATTCGCCAATGGCTGCTCGATATCCGGGCGTCGGCGATAATCGAGGATACGTGCGTCCGGCCGCCGGCGTTGGGCGACGCTCTGCAGATAATCCTTCGTCGTCGTATAGGGAGCACTCGCGCAACCGGGCGTCGACGGCCCCGCGCCGTAATTGTTGAGTTCCCACTTCTCCTGAGGAAAGATCGCGATCGTCGTCAGTCCATCGGGCGACGCCGCCGACCAGTCGATGTTGTAACCATTGGTGCAAATGAATTCGCTGCCCCATCGCACGCCGCCTTGCGTCACCCAACCGTGGGGAATGAACAGGGTCGAAGCCGCCAATGGCTGTTCAAACCCGCCGGCATCGACAATGACCGCCCGCTCGAAGCGCATAACGCCCGGAGGTAGACCCTTCCCGGTAAGGCTCTGCATCTTCGGTGCCGCACCCGAGGCCGCGTTCATCGGGTCCACCGCGCCCTGCTCTGCGGTCGCGCCCCACCGAGTCGACTCAGCCGGCGAATTTTCAGTGCCGGTTGATCCCGCGCCCCCCGCCGCTTCAGTATCATTTTGCGGCCAACAGGCGATGGCAAGCATCGCGGCGACAACGACGAATGATTGGTACCCCAATGAAACCTCCTCATCACATTTTTTCTCCCCGACCACATTGTCTCGTCCAAATTACGCCATTTTCCGGGATTAGTCTAACGTTGTCGCGGCGGACTCGTCGCGACGCAGCTCCCGATCGACGATGGCGGCCACCACCAGATCGCCCCAGACATTGATGGCGGTGATGGGATAGTCAAAGAACCGGTCGACCACCAGATAGAGGGCCAGATAGGTCTGCGGTAAGCCCAGCAGGTTGAGCATGAAGGCCATCATGGCGATGCCGCCGCCGGGGATACCGGCGGTGCCGGCGGAGGAGGCCATGGTGAGCAGGACGATGTAGACGGCCTGCAGTGGGCTGAGCTCCGCCCCTGCCAGTTGGGACATAAAGATCAGGAGGACGGACTGGTAGAGGCAGGAGCCGTCCATGTTGAGGCTGGCGCCCAGCGGCAGGCTGAAGCTCGCGACCCGCTCACTGACCCCGAAGGCCACCAGGGTGCGCATGGAGACCGGCAGGGTGGCGGCACTGGAGGCGGTGGAGAGCGCGGTCAGGAGCGGCACCCGGCAGGCGGACGCGAAGACCCAGGGCGAGCGCCGGGCGCGCACCCGGTAGAGACCGGGCAGGAGCACGACCGAGTGCAGTACCGCCGCCAGCCCCACCGCCCAGACGAAGGCGCGCAGTTGAAAGACCCCCGCCCAGTCCATCCCCGCCAGGCCCGCGTAGACCAGTGCCCCCACGCCCACCGGTGCGAAGAGCAGGACCCCGCCCAGGGTCTGCATCAGCAGTGCGTCCAGGGCATGGGCGCCGCCGAGCAGGGTGGTGCGGTGGGCGGCGGCGATCCGCCGGGACGCCAGGGCCGCAATGACCGCGATAAAGACGATGTGCAGCACGTTCCCCGACGCCAGTGAGACGAACATGTTGCTCGGGACGAAGTTCGCCACCAGCAGATCCACGCTGATCGCGGTCGCCGTGGGTGACACCGGCGGCAGGTCGAGCAGGCCCACGGGCAGATCGTGGGAGAACAGCAGGGCGAGCGTGGTCCCCAGGGTCGCGGCCACGGAGGTCGTCAGCAGGTAATAGGTCACCGCCCGCCCGCCCATTTGCCGCAGGTCCGCGCTCCCGGCCAGCGAGGCATAGATGGAGACCAGGATCAGGGGCAGGATCAGGAGTTTGAGCACCGAGACGAAGATCTGACCCAGCCAGGCGACATAGGGCGCCCCGGCCGGGAACAGCAGCGCCAGCGCAATGCCGAGCAGCAGGCCGACGGGGACCGAGTACAACCGACGTAACGTCATGATGAATCCTTGATCAGGGCCGGTGCGGCAAAATCGCGCAAGCGACCGCGGCCTTGGGTGTTGCGCCGTGGCCGCGCCGCACTGGGGTGCGGCGCTCCCAGCGGGCGCAGGGATGATAAAGGCCGGTCGGGTCGTGCGGAAGGGGTATTCGCCCCATCCCACACCTTAGCTTAATGGCAGCGCAAACGATGGGTTTCGCTGGGCTCTAGCCATCCTAAGGCTACGGGATGCCCCCCGGCCGGGGCGCATGGCAGTCGGCGGGGGCTCACCCCCTGCGCTTGAACCACCCGGTCAGACTCAGCCGCTCCCGCGCAGCGGCCATGACCTCGTGCTCGAAGCGGGCGCTCAGGAAGGTGACCAGGGTGCCGCCGTGCGGGGCTATGGTCTCATAGTGGTCCGGGCGGTCCGGGTCGGTGTAGAGGCGCAGGGTGCCGCCGTCGGCCGGCTGCCAGTCGGGGTTGAGATAGAGGATGGCGGTCAGGGTACGCAGTTCCACACCGCGGAACTGGTCCAGGTGGCGGCGGTAGCAGGCGCCCGGGGGGTAGCTGGCCAGGTGCCCCTCGAAGCTGAAGAGGCCCAGGGTGAGGTCGCGGTTGAGGGCCTGGCGCAGGTCTTCGAGCCGGGCCAGGTAGGCGCCGATGGCCCCGTCGCGGGCGGCGGGGTCGAGCCAGCAGACGCGATCGGAACGGACCGCGGCGCGCACCAGCAGGTCCCGGCCGCGGCCGACACCGGCGGGGGCGAAGGCGCCCTGGGCCTCCAGCGCGGCGGCGGCGGCGCGGATGGACTGGACTTCGGGACCGGACAGGAAGTCGGCGGTGACGCACCAGCCGGGGTCGGCCAGGGCGTCGGCGATCTGGGTGAAGCGAGCGGCATCCGTGGTGGGTGGGGTCAAGTGGAGAGGCTCCGGACCTGGTGATAAGTGGCGATTGCCCCATCTTACTGCTAACCCGTGCTTTTCTCGGCGCGTCGCGCGGACGCGTGAAGCGACGCTTGCTCATCTGGTACCATGGCCGCCGCCCGGACGCCCCAGACCCCCGAGGCCCCCGCTGCATGTCGATGATTGAAGAAGAAAAATCAGACCGGGCCCCGCGCCTGCACCAGGGGCCGGACCACAGCGCGCCCTATCCGGTGAGTCGGCTGGCGCCGGCCTTTCACAACCCGGACCTGTACCGCAAGCCGGACGGGCGGGCCTTTTTCTCGATGCTGTCGCCCACGCACTGGGGCGGGCGCCCGCCGCATGGGTTCGTCGGCTCCTACCGGTTAGAGTCGGACTGGTCCTGGACGCCCGCCGAGGCCGCCGCGGGGCCGGACGACACCGCCGATCTGGTGAACCAACTGCTGCGCGACGGGGGCCTGATGGCGGGCGGGTCCTCCTGAGGGGCGGGCCGGGCAGGCGTCCCGCACTGGCGGTCGAGGCCGTACCGTGAAGGTCGCGCAGCGACGCTGTGGGAGCGGCTGTACCGTGAAAGTGCGTAGTCAGGCCATCCCTGACGGTGTCGGGGCTGGAACAGGCAGGGCTGGAAGCCCTGACTACGCCGCCCCGCACGCTGGCCATCGAGCTAGCGGTCGAGAGGACTTTCATGTTCCGGGGTGGCGCGGGTGCCATGACCATTAGCCGCGACGGGCCGCGCGGGGAACGCGGCATCGCAGTTCGCCGCAGCGCCGCATCGCGGCCACAGGCCGCTCCCACAAGGAACCTTGCACGTTCCGGGGCGACGGAACCCCCCGGATGGCCGTTCGCCGGACCAGGGCCGCGCGGCCGACCGGCTGAAGCCTCGACCTCCTGTCTCCCTGGCGGGAGGAACGCTGCCCACGAGGGTATGTTCATCAATCCGGCAATTTTCAGCATTCTCTGCGACAATAGCGCCCGACAATCCGCTCGGGTTACCACCCGGATCATCACAACACTAGAACTGAGGGGTTCACAAGAGCCATGGCAACCGATAGCAAAAAGCGCGTTTTCGCCTTCGAAGAGGGTGACGGGAAGAACAAGCACCTCCTGGGCGGCAAGGGTGCGAACCTCTGCGAGATGACCCAGATCGGGCTCAACGTCCCGCCCGGCTTCGTGCTCTCCACCGAGGCCTGCCTGGACTTCCTGGCCTCCCCCACCAAGGACCTGCCCCCGGGCCTGTGGGACGAGGTCAAGACGCAGATGACCGCCCTGGAGAAGAAGACCAAGAAGGGCTTCGGCACGGCGGACGAGCCGTTGCTGGTCTCGGTGCGTTCCGGCTCGGCCATGTCCATGCCCGGCATGATGGATACCATCCTGAACCTGGGCCTCAACGCCACGACCTTGAAGGGCGTGATCAAGGCCACCGGTGACGAGCGCTTCGGCTACGACGCCTACCGCCGCTTCATCCAGTTGTTCGGCAAGATCGCGCTGAACGTGGACGACGCCTACTTCGACAAGCAGTTCGAGCTGGTCAAGAAGGCCGCCGGCGTGAAGGAAGACGTGGCGCTCTCCGCCTCGGATCTTAAGGACACCGCCGAGCGCTTCCTGCGCGTGGTGCAGGAGCAGACCGGCCGGCCCTTCCCGGAGGACCCCTACGAGCAGCTCCTGATCGCCATCAAGGCCGTGTTCGGCTCCTGGGGCGGCAAGCGCGCGGTCGACTACCGCCGCCAGTTCAACATCACCCCGGCGATGGCCAACGGCACCGCCGTCAACATCTGTACCATGGTGTTCGGCAACCGGGGCGACGA
>NZ_CAIKKU010000114.1 GCF_903828115.1 uncultured Thiodictyon sp.
CCAACGCCGGATCGTCGAGGGCGCTTTCCCGATCCGTTTCGCGAACTCGTTGATGCGGTAAGTTTTGCTCACGCGAGCAATTATAGATAATAATAAATAAGAATCAAACAACAGTTAAGTACATCAATATATTCGCTATGAGCGCTTAATTATTTATATTTCTTTTAAATCAATGACTTGCAATTATTGGCGCCTACAAATATTTCACTTGAAGTACTTAACACCTCCGGTTAAGCTGACGGGTGCGGCGTAACGAGGGTGCACAGCCGGTATTGGTGGACTGCGCTGCGCTTGTCCACCCTACGAGTCTAGCTGACGGCGCCGACGTAACGAGGGCGCTTGGGCATCGCCCTCTCAGGCCGCGGTTCGCTCCAACCACTTCAGCAAGGTCGCGAACAGCGACTCCGGCACGAGCGGTTTGGAGATGAAGTCGTTCATCCCGGCCTGGAAACAGCGTGCCTGGTCTTCGGCGAACACATTGGCGGTCACGGCCAGGATCGGCACCGCGGTGCAGTTGGAAAGGCGGCGAATCCGCCGGGTGGCCTCCAATCCATCCAGGTTGGGCATCTGCATGTCCATCAGGATCAGGTCATAATCATTACGGTGGGCCAGTTCCACGGCCTGCACGCCATCCTCGGCCAGGTCGACCAGCAGCCCCAGATCGCAGAGCAGCGCCCGTGCCACCTCACGATTGACGGGCTCGTCCTCGGCCAGCAATATCCGGCGGCCGCTGAAGTTCCGGCTCAATAAGGCCTCGGCGGCGTCGGGCGTCAAGGGGGACGCCGTAGCAATCGCGCTCGCACCCTTCTTCAGTCGCGCCGTGAACCAGAAGGTGCTGCCCAGGCCCAGGGTACTGATCACCCCGGCCTCGCCCCCCATCAACCGGGCCAGCCGCTTGGTGATGGCGAGCCCCAACCCGGTGCCGCCGTATTTGCGGGTGATCGAGGTATCGCCTTGCTCGAAGGCGCAAAAGAGCTTGGGCAGGCTCGCCGGGGCGATGCCAATGCCCCGATCATGCACCTCGAAACGCAACAGCACGCTGTCGGGGTCTTCGTCGATGGTGAGGGCGCGCAGCCTGATGGTGTCGGTGCCGATGTCGCCGGCGGGATCGGTGTCGGTGAACTTGATCGCGTTGGCGGCATAGTTGAGCAGCGCCTGTTGGAGCAGGGTGGCATCACCCAGCAGCGGCCGGGGCGGCACCTGAATGTCAAGGGCAAACTTGAGTCCCTTGGCCCGTGCACGCTCCGCCATGAGTGCTGCGACAGTGCCCACGAGGCTGCCGACATCGACCGCTGCCTCATTGACGGCGAACTTGCCGGCCTCGATCTTGGAGAGATCCAGCACGGCATCGACGATGTCCAGCAGGTGGCGCCCGGCGACATCGACCCGGTCGAGCCGCTCCGCTTGCTGGGGGGTGACCCCGGAGCGTTTGATCAGATAGGCCAACCCGGTAATGGCATTGAGTGGGGTGCGGATCTCATGCGACATGTTGGCGAGGAAGGCGCTCTTGGCGATATTGGCCGTTTCGGCCGCCTCCTTGGCGATCACCAGTTGCCGGGTGCGCTCCTCCACCAGGTCTTCCAGGTGTTGGCGGTAGCGCTCCAGTTCATCGCTCACCGCCCGCTGTTCGGTGATGTCGATGCAATAACCGATATACCCGAGAAAGGCCCCCTGACTGTCATAGCGCGGATTGCCGTCGTCGCGCAGCCAACGCCAGGAACCGTCGACATGACGCACCCGATAGTCCATGCTGAAGGGTTGGCGGCGAGCGAATGCGTCTGCAAACATCGGCCCGCACCGCTCCAGGTCCCCCGGATGTATGACATCGGTCCAGCCGTGGCCGCGCGCCTGCTCCAACGATCGCCCGGTAAACCGCGTCCAGGGCTCGTTGACATAGTTGCATTGGTTGTTCACGTCCGAAGTCCAGATCAGCGTCGAACCGCTGTTGGCCAGGGTGCGGTAATGCTGTTCGCTCTCGCGCAGCGCCTCTTCCACCAAGAGCCGCTCCAATTCACCCGCCGCACGGATCGCCACCTGCTTCAGGATGTTTTCAACGAGTGGTCGGTTGGTCAGCGGCGCCCTCCCGATCAGCGCGATCAGGCCGATCGGCGCCCCGGCATGGTTCCAGAGCGTGGCGCCGATGTAACTCTCCGCCCCCAGGTCCTGGAGCACTTGGTCGCGCGGGAAGCACTCGCACACGCGGGCGGGGAAGCAACAGACCTGCCGGCCCACGACCTCTCCGCAGGGCGTGTCCTTCAGGGCGTAGGTCACATTGTCCTCGAACTGTCCATCGCACCAGACGGCCAGGGTGCGCGCATTCAATCCATCGCCTTCGAGACGATCGATGCAGACATAGAACAGGCCCAGGTTTGCCGCCAGAAAGCGTGCCAGGGAATGAAAGAATGACGGCTCCAGCACCGCGCTGGCGCTCTGGGCCAAGAATGCCTGCACGGCCTCGGCCTGTTTGCGCTCGGTGATGTCCCGCGCCAGACCGACGTAGCGGCTGATCCGCCCGTCGGACTCGACGACCGGGAAACCACGATCCCAAATCCAGCGGATGGAACCATCCGGCCGCAGGATCCGGTATTCATGATCAAACGCGACCGATTGCTCCTTCTTGGTCAGTTCCGCCAGAAAGGCGTCACGGTCGTCAGGGTGAATGGAAGCGATGAAGGAGCGTGGGTTCGCATAGAGTTCGGCCACCGGGCGCTGCCAAATCCGCTCGTAGGCCGGACTGACATAGAAGGTCCGCTTGGTGGCCACGTCCGCCATCCAGAAGACCTCGGTGATCGTGTCGGTCACCAACCGGAAATAGTCCCCGGGGTCCTCCGCCGGGACCGGCGACACATCGCTGGGCATGGACACCTCCGCGGGCTGAACTCGACCCGACAGGGTAAAGGAAAAGGGCCTGGCCCGCCAACTGAGCCAGCTTCTCTATTGGCTTGAGACCGGCATGAATCACAACTCCAGCAGCGTTGCCATGGTCTGGCAGAAGTCCTCCAGCCAGGGCTCGGGCTGCTCAACCTTCGAGACCCACGGCCGCAAGCCGCTGACTTCACGCGAACTCACATAAAGGATCTTGCCATCCCAGGTCAGTTCCACCTCAAAGGTGGCCTTGCCGCCGGGAATGTGCAAGCTCAGACCGTAGGGGTGCGGCTCGCCGCCGAGAAACCCCGCGACCAGTCCGCGCGCCCGGTCGGAACGACGTTGATAGTCCTCAGGCCAGATGCGCTTGAGCACATCGATCCGCACAAAGGCGTGTTCGATATCGCTGAACGCCTTGAACAGCGGCATCGCCGCCGCACTTCGGCGCTGCGCCAGATCCATCGACGACGCCCTCCTCATCGCCTCGGACTCCCGGCGGCGCTGCGCTTCTGCCTTGATTTTATTCAAGGTGTCGTTCATCTTGTCGACCCCACAATAAAAACTCCCCGACCGGGGATTGTCCGCTGTTCCAGCGAGGCCGTAAAGTGGACTGCAAGTCCGCCGCAGGCGTCACCGTGCAAGTCGCGCAGCCACACGCCGATTGCCGTCTGCAAGCCTGGGCACCAACCCAGGCCGTCAGGCGCCGAACCTAGTTGCCCGCCGCCGGTGTCACGTCCTGGGCCTGCATCGTCGTCGGCATAGGAACGTGCACGATGGCCTTGCCGCCGAAGTCGAAGCGGGTGAGATCGAGCTTGCGGATGTTCAGGTCGCCATAGGTCCGAAAATAGGTGATCCGGTGCTTGAGGTCATAGACGGTCGCCCACTCGCTGCGGTCATAGGACAGCGTGGGCGCGCCGCCGGTCGGCGACGGGACCTTCCCCACGATCGCGCCCAGGGGGATGTCGACCGCGTTCAGGATATGGAAGGCGAGGTTCGCCGCCTCCGGCGCCGTCGCCACCGGGAGCGCCGCATAGGCGAGCGCGGTCGCCTTCACGAAGCGGCTGGGCGGGGTGTAGTCACCCGGCAGCCCGAGGAGCCCCGTACCCTGACCGAGCGGCAGGACCTCAACCGACCCGAGCTTGAGCGCATCGACGTTGATGCTCGTGAGGTTGAGGTGGTTGCGCAGGTTCGTCTGGTGCCAATCGAACGTCGGGGAGTTGGTCAGGACACCGATCGGATTGTCATGGAGGTGCAGCTTGCCGCCCACGTACTCGACCACCATGGCACCCCCCTGGGCGTCGGCGATGGACCAGTGGAGCGGTTGCCGGCCGCTCGGGGGCAGGTCGAGGTCGTAGACGGCGACCTTGGCAAGCGCCTCGCGCACCTCGCCCACGGTCGCGAACTGGCTCAGCACCCAGTTGCCGAACTCGAAGTTGGAGACCGCATGCCTGCCGTCGGGCGGGAACGGCTGATACTCGACAAAACCGGGGATGTAGAGCACGCCCACCGACAGCCCCGCCTCATTCATCCCGTCGAGCGCCAGGTCCAGCCCGAAGGCGTTGATGCCGAGGAAGCCGTGCTTGACCTCCCAGCCCATGCCGGGCTTGAGGTCGGGGCGGGTCGTGGTGAGCCGGTAACCGCGCGGGACCAGCATCACCTCGCTCTTGAGGTCCTGCCCGAACTCCATCGAGCGGGCGACCAGCCAGGCCCCGTCCTGCGACTGGATGCGGAACGTGGTGCAGGCCGATGCGGGGGCCGCCAGGACGGCGATGGCGCCGGCGGCGAGTGCGGCAAGGGCGGTGCGGGCGATGAACTGTCGGGACATACAGGTTTCTCCGGGCAAGGGGCAAGGGGCAAGGGCAGCAACAGACCATAGAGAATAGACGGGTCTGGATCCAATTGCTTGAGATCGAGTGACCCGTTCGGGCCTTGATCATGGTTCCGGCCGGTAGCGGTCCGTTCACAACCGGAGGTCGAGGCTTTAGCCGGTGGCGGTTGCCGACATATCCAAGAGAAATCAGTGGCGCCTGCCCGCCGGACCGGCCAACGGTCATGGCAGCAACACCAGCCATCCCGCGCGATGAAAGGGGTGCGTGGGAGCGGCTTCAG
>NZ_CAIKKU010000115.1 GCF_903828115.1 uncultured Thiodictyon sp.
GTCGTCGACTGGTTGGCGGGGACGCCCATCGCTCCCACCCGGTGTTCACGGTTTGCCGCCCTGCAAGGGGCTGCCTGAGCGGACGGAGGGATTCGCCACCAGTGTCAAGGTTCGGGACGGGGCGAATGCCCCGTCCCGCCCCAAAGCGAGGCCTTGAAGGCGGGCTGGGTGGCTCAGCACCCGTGGCAGTAATAGTCCGGCAGTCCGGCGATGTGGCACGCCTGCTTGCAGCCGCCGTCCGGGAACAGGAACTCCAGGTGGCGGCGGGTGCAGGGGACGTGCGGGGAGATCAGGTGGCCGACGGCCTTCAACACCACCCGCGGGGTCGGGGGCATCTCATGGGCCCCGTAGTAGTCCCGCAGGAAGTTGATCACGCACCAGTGGCGGGCGTTCAGGGTCAGTCCCTCCTCCGCCGCCAGGGCCAGGGCCACGTCCTCATCCCAATGATCGAAATGGGCCAGGTGGCCTTTCGTGTTCAGGTCGCGACCGGCGACTTGCTGGGTGATCATCGTTACTGTCCTCCGCCCATGGGTGGGATGCTTATTGCTTCGCGGGTGGTCTTGTGGGTCCGCTGGTCCCGGCAGCGGGGCCGGGCCGTCGCCGGCACTCGCAGGCAAATTAGTAAATAACTGTCAGCTAAAACGATTATCGGTGCCTGCGGGGGCGGACCCGACCCAATCATGCCCGAGATTCGCGCGCAAGTGAACCAAATCCTTGCTTGCCATCTCAACCTCCCAACCGTTCCACGTCGGCGATGAAACCGGCCATCAGCCGCTCGATCGACACGAAGCCATAGGGCACCTCCAGGTCTCCGAGGTGCTTATGATCGCCCTTGCCCCGCTCGTTGTCGTAGCGCAGCCGATACCAAGGGGTCTTTACCATCCCAACGTTCGGCCGTAGCCTGTCGCTCTGTAAGAGAGGCAACGACGCCCCGGGGTGTGCGCCCGGGTGGCAGACTTGGCGCTGCCAGGGGCGGCACCGGCACGCGGACAGAAACTGAAAGGCTCACGAGATTAGATAGTTATGAACGACACGACACGCGTAAAGGTCCTCTTTGTGTGCATGGGCAATATCTGCCGCTCCCCCACGGCCCACGGTGTCTTCCGGCACCTGGTCCAGCAGGCCGGCTACGCCGCGAGGATCCAGGTCGACTCCGCCGGGACCCACGGCTACCACATCGGTGAGCCGCCGGACGAACGGGCGGAGGAGACGGCGCGGGCGCGGGGGATCGATATCAGCGACCTGCGCGCGCGCCGGGCGGAGCCCGAGGACTTTCTGGCCTTCGACTATATCCTCGCCATGGACCAGGACAACTACCATAGCCTGGCCCGCATCTGCCCGCCGGGGATGGAGCGCAAGCTCTCGCTGTTCCTTGATTTCGCCCCGGAGCTCAAGCGCCGCGAGGTGCCGGACCCCTACTATGGCGGGCAGCGGGGGTTCGATCAGGTCCTCGACATGGTGGAGACCGCCGCGCGTGGACTGCTCGACCACCTCACCCGCCGGGGCCTGTGATCCCGGGGCGGATGCCGGGTGTACCAACGCAGGATGCGCCAATCCAACGTTTCGCGTTCGGCAGTGGGGTCACCATGTTCGGCAAGCTTCTTGATTCGGCACCGCTGCGGCATTGGTCGCGGCGCTCTTCCTTCCTGCGCTGGCTCAGATCCGCCCAGGAGCTGCGCTGGGTCCTGAGCAGCGGGGGCCAGGCGATCTTCCTCGAGTATCCGGTGCAGCCGCGCCCGCGTTGGGGCTATGGCGCGCCGCCGCACCCGCGGCTCAACCGGCTCATGGAGACCGGCCGCGAGCGTTACGCGCACCTGCTCGCGCAACTCCCGGCCTTTGCGGTCGGCCTGGGGCGCGTCCCCCTGACCGGGGGCGCGGTCGGTGAACCGATCTGGGAGAACGATTTCTGCCGTGGGCTGAACGCCGCGAGCCTCTACGCCTTCCCGGCCCTGTTCGCCTCCCGGCGCTACCTGGAGATCGGCTCCGGCCATTCCACCCGGTTCGTCCGCCGCGGTTGCCGCGACCATGGGCTCGCGATGTCCATCACCTCCATCGACCCCCAGCCCCGCGCCGCGGTCGACGCGCTCTGCGACGCCTTCATCCGCGAGCCGCTGGAAGCCTTGGACCCGGCCGTGGTCGATACGTTGGAGGCGAACGATATCCTCATGATCGACAGCTCGCACCGCTGTTTTCAGAACAGCGACGTGACCGCCGTGTTCCTCGACCTCCTGCCGCGGCTCAAGGCCGGAGTGCTCGTGTATATCGACGACATCTATCTGCCGCTGGACTATCCGCCGCAATGGCACGACCACTACTACTCGGAGCAATACCTGCTGGCCGTCCTGCTGATGGCCGACGCGGGGCGGCGCTACGAGATCCTCCTGCCCTGCACCTTCATCGCCGGGGACGCCGAACTGCGCGGCGCGGTCGATGCCCTCTGGGACGGGGTCGCCCGCGGCCACCAGGGCTACGGCAACGGGATCTGGCTGCGGGTGCGCGATGAGGGGGAGCAAGGCCCGGCGGGGCCCGCGGCGGCCTGATCCCGGACGGCTCGGCGGTGCACGGATGAACCCGGGTGCGATCAGAACTGATGTGTTAACGCACATGGCGTAGGGTACGCATCGCGTACCCGCCAAGCAGCCACGACCGCCGGAGCCGGGTACGCGACCCGTACCCCACAGCTACCGGACTTCTCGCGGACCGGGCGTCGTTGTCGTTGTCGTTGTCGTTGTCGTAATCGTGGTCGGATTATTCGATTA
>NZ_CAIKKU010000116.1 GCF_903828115.1 uncultured Thiodictyon sp.
CCTGTCCATCCAAGGCTGAAGCCTTGGACTCCGGCCCGGGGCGGCCGGAATGATAATCAAGGCCAGGTTATCGTAGCGCCCGGGATTCTCTCGCATCGCAAGTTGCATCGCTGCTCCGAGTACGATTACGACAACGACAACGACAACGACAACGACAGCGACAACGATAACGATTGTTATTCTTCATCGAGCCCATTGCGCCAATGCTGGTCTTCCCGGTCAAACAGGCGGTTGGCCTCGCCCGGTCCCCAGGTGCCGGCCGGGTAGGTCGGGATGAAGTCGCGCTCCGTGGCCCACAGCTTGAGCACCGGGTCGACCACCTGCCAGGCCCAGTTGATCTCGTCGGAGCGCAGGAAGTGGGTGTGATCCCCGGCGATGACGTCCAGGATCAGCCCCTCATAGGCCTCGTTGTGTTCCGCCGACAGGGTGCAGGTGCTGGCGTCCATGCGCTCGGTCTGGGCGCGCATCTCCAGCCCCGGCTGCTTGACCTGGATCTCGAAGCGCATGCACTCGTGGGGCTGGAGATTGAGCAGGATCCAGTTGGGCCGGATCTGTTCGATTGCGGTGTGCTGGAACAACTGCTGGGGCGGGTGCTTGAAGCGGATGGCGATCAGTGAGTTGGTGCGCCCCAGGCGCTTGCCGGTACGGATATAGAAGGGGACGTTGCGCCAGCGCCAGTTGTCGATATAGAGCTTGAGCGCGGCATAGGTCTCGGTGGTGCTGTGGTGGGCGACCCCGGTCTCCTCCAGGTAGCCCGGCACCGGGCCCGCCTGATCGCGGCCAGCGACGTACTGGGCGCGACAGGCCTGGGCGTGGACGGCGGCGCGCGGGATAGCCCGGATCGAGCGCAGCACCTTGACCTTCTCGTCGCGCAGCGCCTCGGCGTCGAGCGACGGCGGGGGCTCCATGGCGACCAGCGTCAGCAGTTGCAGCAGGTGGCTCTGGATCATGTCGCGCAGGGCCCCGACGCCGTCGTAGAAGCCGCCCCGTTCCTCGATCCCGCGCGTCTCGGCGTGGGTGATCTGCACATGGTCGATGTAGTTGCGGTTCCACAGGGGTTCGAGCAGCAGGTTCGCGAAGCGGAAGACCAGGATGTTCTGGACCGTGTTCTTGCCCAGATAGTGGTCGATGCGGTAGATCTGATCCTCGGTGAAACAGCGGTGCAGGCGCCGGTCCAGTGCCTGCGCGCTCTCCCGATCGAAGCCGAAGGGTTTCTCCACCACCAGGCGTGACCAGCCGTCCGTCTCGGCCTGGAGCCCCAGCGCGTTCAACTGCTCCGCCGCGGCGCCATAGTGCAGCGGTGCCAGCGAGAGATAGAAGACCCGGTTGGCCGGAAACTGATCGTCCTCGCGCAGGCGCCTGGCCAGCTCTGCGCAGCCGTCCGGGGCCTCCAGGTCGCCGGCGACGAAGTGCAGCCGCTCCTGCAGGCGGGCGAGCACCGACGGGTCGGGCGCGCCGACCACGCGCGCGGCCAGGATGCCTTGGACCTCGGCCCGCCATTGGGCGTCCGACCAGGGGCGGCGCCCGAAGCCCAGGATGCGGGTCTGGGGGTGCAGGTGCCCCCCGGCCTCCAGGTGGTAGAGGGCCGGCAGCAGCTTGTAGTGGGCCAGGTTTCCCGTGGCCCCGAAGATCACGACGGTGCAGGGTTCGAGCATCACGGGCGCCCCTCGGTAACTGAAAAAATGTGCTAACGTGACGCCCGTAAAAAAGCCGTCACGTCGCACCGCGGGTGACGATGTTAATCCATATCCAAGGGCGCCGGGGCGTCCTCTCGCCTACAGGGTCCCGCCATGGAGCAAACACAGTACCGCTACCCGAGCCCGGACGGACTGCGCATCCTGATGGCCAGCAGCGAGGCGCATCCGCTGATCAAGACCGGCGGTCTGGCCGACGTGGCCGCCAGCCTGCCGGCGGCCCTGCGCGAGCTCGGCCACGACGCGCGCCTGATCATCCCCGGCTACCCGCGCGCCGCCCGCCAACTGCGCGAGCCCAAGACCCTGTGCGAAATCAAGGTGGCGGGTTCGCGCACCAACGTCCGCATCCTGGGCGGCAGTCTGCCCGAGCACGACCTGCCGGTCTATCTGGTCGACGCCCCCGAGCACTTCGCGCGCGAGGGCAACCCCTACACGGACCTGTCCGGGCGCGACTGGGGGGACAACGCGGAGCGCTTCCTGCTCTTCTCCCGGGTCGTGGCGCAGTTCGCCCAAGGCCTGCCGGCCCTGGGCTGGCGGCCCAATGTGCTGCACGGCAACGACTGGCAGACCGGGCTCGCCCCGGCCCTGATGCACGGTGAGGCGGCGCGCCCGGCGACTGTCTTCACCATCCACAATCTCGCCTACCAGGGGCTCTTCGACCGCGCCACCTTCGACCGCATCGGCCTGCCGACCTCGCTCTGGGGCCTGGTCGGGCTGGAGTTCCACCAGCGCATGTCCTTCATCAAGGGCGGCATCGTCTTCTCGGACCGGGTGAACACCGTCAGCCCCACCTACGCGGAGGAGGTGCGCACGGCGGCCCGCGGCTGCGGCCTGGACGGCCTGCTGCGCCAGATCGGGACGCGCTTCTCCGGCATCTTGAACGGCATCGACTACCGCGAATGGGACCCGTCCACCGATACCCTGATCCTGCAGGCCTACGACCCCGGCAGCTTCGGGCTCAAGGCGGAGAACAAGCTGGACCTGCAGCGCGAGTTCGGGCTCACCCGCAACGAGGGCGCCTTCCTGCTCGGGTATGTCGGGCGTCTGGTCGAGCAGAAGGGGATGGACCTGATCCTCACCATCCTGCCCGGCCTGCTCAAGGACCCGGACGTCCAAGTGGTCATCCAGGCCTCGGGCGAGCGCGCCCTGGAGCAGGCCCTGCAGACGCTGGCCGCCGCGCATCCGCGCCAGGTGGGCGTCTCCTTCGGTTACGACGAGGTCCGCGCCCACCGTATCGAGGCCGGCTGCGACAGCTTCCTGATGCCGTCGCGCTTCG
This sequence comes from uncultured Thiodictyon sp., assembly GCF_903828115.1. GTDB lineage: Bacteria > Pseudomonadota > Gammaproteobacteria > Chromatiales > Chromatiaceae > Thiodictyon. The sequence goes on from NZ_CAIKKU010000116.1 coordinate 2,971, forward strand.
AGCCCTGCGGGCTCAACCAGCTCTACAGCCTGCGCTACGGTACCCCGCCCATCGTCCACCGCACCGGCGGACTGGCGGACACCGTGGTCCACGCCACCACCGGCACCCTGGCCGACGGCAGCGCCACCGGCTTCCTGTTCGACGCCCCCACCGCGGACTCCCTCTGGCACGCCGTCGCGCAGGCCCTGGCCCTCTACCGCGGCAACCCGGACGGCTGGCGCCGGCTGGCGACCGCCGGCATGGTACGCGACTTCAGTTGGGAGGCCAGCGCGCGCTCTTATCTGCAACTCTATGGCGAGGCGATGGCCGAACGGCACCTGGCCGGCACCCAGGCGACGGAGCCGGCGGCGGCTTGAGGGGTGTCGTCATGGGCGATATGTGATGTTGAGCTTTCGGGCCTTATCATCAGTCCGGCTAGCTCGTGATCTGAGGGGTCGTCGGTCCGCACAGCGGACCCTACGGGGGCG
>NZ_CAIKKU010000117.1 GCF_903828115.1 uncultured Thiodictyon sp.
ACTATTGATGTTCTTGCAAGGTACTATAATCAGTTACAACGAAGAACGAAAAACAGAAAACTCAAAACCGTTCGGTATAATTTCGGGTGCGCGAGAATCCAGGGTGCTACGATAACCTCGACAACGACAACGACAACGACAACGACGCGACTGGCATTCCCTCATCGTTGTTCCCTGACTGATTGATCTCCAGGATCACGCCATCGCCGCCTCCTGGCGCAAGGAGACGATTTGCCCCTTGTTCACCAACACGAGCGGGCGGGAGGTGAACAGGCGCTCGCCGCAGCCATGCTCGCGACCGACGGTGGCGTCCGTCAGGGGGATGAACTGGGCATCCTCGTTGAGGACTGCGGCGATGCTCTGGCCGGCGGCCAGGTGCAGGTCTCCCGCGACGCAGTAGTCGTGCAACTGTAAGTGCACCCGCACCGGCGACTTGTGCGTAAACGGGTATGGCTTGATGTCGGGTTGCGCGCCGACGCCCCGCGCCAGATTGGGGTCATCGACGGCAACCAACTGGACGCTTGGCTTGCTCACATAGGCCTTGGGGACCTGCGGTGCAGCGACGCCGTTGCCGAACGGAGCGGTGGAGATCTCCAAGAAGGCCCGGTCGCGGGTCGCGCCGAGGCGGGGCCCTCCATTCAACAGATCGAGCAGCCGCATCTCTTTCGGGCACTGCACATACCCGCTCAACACCTGGGTCGAGGTGAAGAAATGCAGCGCGCTGCCTTGGTCAGCCGGATGGTCCTGCACACTCTAACCCCATAGGTTGCGGGCTCAAGCCCCGAGGCGGTGCGATCGGGCGGCCGCAGACCGGGCCTGACATGGATCGCGTCAATCTCAAACTATAGCCCCGCGCAAGGGCACCGGACCACGCGAGGTGCCCGTAGGGTCAGAGTGCCTTACCAACGGTCAGCCCGCCGCCGGCCGCGCTTCGCCCCGGCGCGGCCTCGGCAGCGCTGAGCACCAACGCGGCGGCGCTTGCGGGGAATTCAGACAAAGCGCATGGAGAGGTCCACGGCGGTCAGGTCTTTGGTGAGTGCGCCCACCGAGATGCGGTCCACGCCGGTTTCGGCGATGGCCCGCACGGTGTTGAGATCCACACCGCCGGACGCCTCCAACCGGGCGCGGCCGGCGTTGAGCGCGACGGCCTGGCGCAGCGCATCCAGGCTGAAGTTGTCCAGCAGGATCAGGAGTGCACCCGCGGCCAGGGCCTGCGCCAGTTCCGCCAGGTCCTCGACCTCGATCTGGATGGTGACGCCGGGGTTAGCCGCGCGCGCGGCGTCCAGGGCGGCGGGGATTGAGCCCGCGGCGAGGATGTGATTTTCTTTAAGGAGGATGGCGTCGTAGAGGCCGATCCGGTGGTTGTAGCAGCCGCCGCACCGCACGGCGTATTTTTGCTGGATGCGCAGCCCCGGCAGGGTCTTGCGGGTATCCAGTACGCGCACCGGCAGCCCCGCGACGGCCGCGGCGTAGCGGCTGGCCGTGGTGGCGGTCCCGGAGAGGGTCTGCAGGTAATTCATGGCGGTGCGCTCCCCGGTGAGCAGCGCGCGCGTGGGTCCGGTGAGGACGCACAGGCGTTGACCGGCGCGAATCGGCTCGCCGTCTCGCGCCTCCCACTGCAGCGCGACACCGGCATCGAGCAGCCGAAACACGGCCTCGAACCAGGCGCAGCCGCACAAGAGCGCGGGCTGCCGGGTGATCAGCTCGACCCGGGCGCACTGCTCGGCCGGCAGCAGGGCGGCCGTAAGGTCACCGCCGCCCAGGTCCTCCGCCAGCGCGGCGCGGACCTGGGATTCGATCAGGGCCGCCGCGGGGAGTTGGGCGCGCAGCACCGACGGGCTCGGGACCGACACGGGCACCGCTTCAATGTCCATCAGGATCTCCTTCAATTAGACAGGATTAACAGGATTTTGCAGGATCAACAGGATAGATCAGGGTGCGGCGCGGGGCCACAACACATCCTGTCAATCCTGAGAAATCCTGTTAATCCTGTCCATTTCTCAAGCTCAGGGTTAGTCTCGAATGGTATCGGAATTTGCGCTCTACGATGCTAAGAAGCCAGCCGCCCCATCACTGAGCGCATGGCGCAGTCTGCCAACTGGTCATGATCGCGACCGAGCAGGATCACCCGCCGACGCATGATCAGCCCTGCCAGCTCCGGGCCGGAGAACTCCGCACCGGGCTGGCCGGCCCGATCGACGAACAGCAGGCGCGCCCCGTCCGGGCTGCGCCAGACGAGCTTGAGCCGGACTCGGGTCGCATCGTCCCGGGTCAGTTCGATCCAGCCTCCCAGGGTAACGGCGGGTGCCGCCGGCCGCACGGGTGCGTCGCCCGGCGCAGGCACCAGGGCCACCGGGGGGATGAGAGACGCCCGGGCCGGGCGCGTCGGCGCGAACCCCGTGTGCGTATCACCCTGCAGGACGGCCAAGTGCAGGGTTTGCAGATCCCTGAACCAGCGTGCCAATTGGCGCTGGTCGCAGCCGCCGGCGGTGAGCCGCGAGCGCAGCGCGCGCAGGATCTCCGGGATTCGGCGCAGGAGCTGCCGACGCTCCTCGGAGTGGGTCTTTGGTTGCACACTCCACAGGAGCCGGTCGACCAGGTCCAGGACCGCGCGCCAGTCGGGGCTGTCGGCCCCACCGCCCTGATAGGTGGCGAGCATGACCGGTTGCCAGCCCTGGCACAGGATGGACTCGACCACCGTCGGAACCTGGGCATAGCGGATCAGGGCCGCCTCCAGTGCCGCCGCCACGGCCTGCTGTGCCGTCCCCTCGGCGGCGGGTCTGACCCCGGCCAGCACCCGCGCCTCGGCCTCCCGGGTGCGCGCCTGGTCGTGGGCGATGTAGGCGAGGAAGAACCGGTCCATCTGGGCGAACAGTCGGCAATCACCGTCGAAGTCGAGGATCAGGCGCTCGACGACCCGTTCGATCATCCCGAAGAGGGTCTCGGGGCCACGGCCATCGGCCTCACTCCAGCCCGCCGCGGACTCGCCGATATGGTTGAGCAGTTGCCGGGCCGGGTGCTCGTGCCGGGAAAAAAAATTCTTGTCGAGCAAGGCAAGTTTGGCGATGGGGAACTGCACCGGCCCGAGCAGGACCTTGATCGGCTCGGGCAGGGCATTGCCCTCGAACAGTTGTTCAAAAAACATGAAGACCAGGTCGAGGGTGTCCTGGTCATTGGGCTCCAGGCTGCGCGGTCGCGCGCCCGGCGACTCCAGCGCGCTGCGCAGGCGTTGGCGCACCTGCAACCCGGCGCTATTCCCAGCGGCCAGGACCGCGGCGCCCAGTTGCGTCAACAGGGCCTGCAACTCGCGGGTCGGGAGCACCAGCGGCGCGGCCGCCGGGGCACCCGCCGGGGAGCGGCGGCGCTCCAAGAGGTCTTGGAGGGTCTCGAACGCGACCGCCGTGGTGTCCTCGACCGACTCCGGGTCCAGGACGATGACCCCGTCCGAATCCTGCAGGATGCGGAAGGCCCCGGCCTCGCCCTGGTCCGCGGCGGGGGCCAGGCGGGCCGCGGCGCCCGCCGCTGGCCCATCGGCGGGGACGTGTCCCGCCGCCAGCGCCGCGTCCAGACAGTGGCGATAGAAGTCCCCCAGGTGGTCCATGACCTGTTTGTCGAAGACCTTGTAGATAACCAGCTTGAGCTGAGGTTCCAATTGGCGGGCGACCTTGAGTGCGCCGCGAAACGCCTCGCAGACCGCGAAGGGTCCGAACGGGTTGGACCGCATGTCGAGCTGCTCGCGGTCGAGCAGACGCGCCAGAAAGGCGTTGACCTCCAGGAGCACGGCGCAGTATCTGGACTCGGCCTTGGAGACCAGATTGGCGACCGCCAGGGTCTCTTCCAGGTCCGCGTCCTGCGACAGCGACAGGTCCTGGCTCAGCGTCTCCGAGTCCGCGTCACACAGCAGATCACATTCGAGCAGGCCCGCCGCGGCGCTGTCCGCGGTCTGGCGCAGCAGGCGCAGGAAGCTCGCTTGGATGGCCTGGCTTTGTTTGCGGATGATCCGCATCGCCTCGAAATAGACGGGGTAGGGCCGGCTGTTCGTGGCCTTGTCGGCAAGGTCATAGAGGGCGTCGTCGAGCCGCACGAACAGCACCGCCAGCAAGGGGGGCAGGACGCCGCCCAAGACCTGCTCACACCCGGCGATATACTGGCCGGCGAGCGGTGCCGGGAAGGCACCACGTCCGCGGGGCGGGCACTGTTTCAAGCTGGTCGTCATTGGTCTCGTAGGGACTTCAACCGGAACGGCGTACTGGGGTCCTCGGTCGCGATCACCCTCCAGGGTTAGGCTCTTCGTTGCTAAAGGGAAGCAGTTTTTATGCCTGCGTCCTGGGCGGCCCCGGGAGGCCGTGCGTCGCCGTCGCCCGGGCCCGCGCCCTGCCGGCCGGGCCCGCCAACCAGGCGCACCTGAGCGTCGGCGACGAGCGGGCGCGACGCCCCGGGCATCCTTGGGTTAGCATGGCACCGAAAGCGGCTTCGGGCCAGACCAGGTCACAATCGGACGCCGTTAAATTACGTAAAGCCGCCCCCGAGATGCAGCGACGATGAAAGGTCTGCTGGTCCAATTTTTGCGTTCCCTGGCGGAGAGCCTGCGCGATCTGGCGCCGATTCTCGGCGTGATCGGCCTGTTTCAGGTGGTCGTCCTGGGGCAGCCGCTCCCCGATCCGGGCGATCTCCTGTGGGGTACCGCCCTGGTGGTGCTGGGTCTGAGCCTGTTCGTGCAGGGGCTCAAGCTCGGGCTGTTCCCGCTGGGTGAAACCATGGCCTGGGACTTCGCCCGCAAAGGCAGCCTGATGTGGCTCTTCCTCTTTGTCTTCGCCCTGGGGTTCAGCGCCACCATGGCGGAGCCCGCCCTGATGGCAGTGGCGCAGAAGGCGGCCGCGGTGGCCGCCGCGGGGAACCTGATCGAACCCTCCCCCGCGACCCAAGCCGACTATGCGCGCGGCCTGCGTTACACCATCGCACTGTCCGTGGGCTGCGCCCTGGTCATCGGGGTGCTGCGGATCCTGCGCGGGTGGCCGGTGCAGTATCTGATCATCGGCGCCTATATCGGCGTGGTCGGCATGACCGCCCTGGCCCCGCCGGAGATCATCGGCATCGCCTACGACTCGGGCGGCGTGACCACCTCCACCATCACGGTACCCCTGGTCGCCGCCCTGGGGGTGGGGCTGGCCTCCAGTATCGAGGGCCGCAATGCCCTGACCGACGGCTTCGGGCTGATCGCCTTCGCGGCCCTGACGCCCATCATCTTCGTCCTGGGCTACGGGATGCTGCGATGACGGCATCAGGTCCTTCGACTATGCTCTCGCTGGCGCTCTCACTCGGGCAGATGCTGCTCGACACCGCGGGTAACGTCCTGCCGATCATCGGTGTGCTGGTGGGCTTCCAGGTCCTGGTGCTGCGCCGACCCATCCCTCAGGTGGGGCGCGTGGTGTTCGGTTTCGTGCTGGTGGTGGTGGGGCTCGCCTTCTTCATGGAGGGGCTGGAGCGGGCGCTCTTTCCCCTGGGTGACATGATGGCCAGCCAACTCACGGCCCCCGCGTTTCTGGGGCTCGCGCCCACCGACACCGCGGCGCTGCAGGACTGGCGGTCCTATGGCTGGGTCTATTGCTTCGCCTTTACGATCGGCTTTACCACCACGGTGGCGGAGCCCGCCCTGATCGCCGTCGCGCTGAAGGCCAACCAGGTCGCGGGCGGCTCCATCGGCACCTGGGGCCTGCGGATCACGGTGGCCATCGGCGTGGCCGTGGGCGTGTCGCTCGGCTCCTTTCGCATCATCACCGGCACCCCCCTGCACTACTACATCATCCCGGGCTATTGCCTGGTCCTGATCCAGACCTGGTTCGCCCCGCGGGCCATCGTCGCCCTGGCCTACGATTCCGGGGGCGTCACCACCTCCACGGTCACGGTCCCCCTGGTCACCGCCCTGGGGCTGGGGCTGTCGAGTCAGATTCCCGGCCGCAATCCCGTATTCGACGGCTTCGGGCTCATCGCCTTTGCCAGCCTGTTCCCGATCATGACGGTCATGGGCTATGCCCAGTTGACTGAATGGTATACCCGGCGCGCCCGCGCCCGCACCTGAGCAACGAGTCAAGAACAAACCCAATCGTTGTCGTTGTCGTTGTCGTTGTCGTAATCGTATTCGGAGAGGCGATGCAATTTAGGGCGCGAGAGAATCCGAGGTACTACGATAATGTCGACAACGACAACGACAA
>NZ_CAIKKU010000118.1 GCF_903828115.1 uncultured Thiodictyon sp.
ACGCCTATCCCTTAGGGTACCCACCGCGTACCCTACGGGATCGGCGTCAACACATCAGTTCTGATCGCACCCCCGAGTACCCCGCCAACCCCGGATCGGGTAAATTGGACGGTTCCCGGAGGCGAGGCCCGGCGGGCCCGGTCGGGTCTCGGGCAGGGCCCGCACCGACGCCCCCCGGCGGCGCCCCCGCCCCGCCCTTTGACTGAGAACTGCATCGAGAAGGAGCGCAGCCAGTGAGCAACGACAAGCCGTTGCGGGTATCCAAAGCCCCGTTCAAGCCCGTGTCGGGAGGCGCCCGGTCGGGCCCCGACGGCGACCAACCCACGCGACCGACCGCCAAGCCCCCCAGATGGGCCTACTGGCAGCGGATCAAATCCGCCGCTCCCTGGAAGCTCGCCGCCCTCTCGCTCGGCATCGAACCGGCGAGCATCGACGCCGATGATGCCGCGACCTTTCCCGCCGCGGCGACCTTCGGCCGGTTCAACCTCATCACCGAGGCCATCAAACGGCGCTTCGGCGCCGCTGACCGCCACGGTGTCAGTCTTGCCGAGTTCGTCGCCTGGGCGGACTCGATCTCACTGGCACTGCCGCCCGAACTGCGCGCCCCGGCCGCCGCGACGGATGGCAGGCCGCGGGATCGCTAACGTCTCGGCCGGCGCACGGGTGGCGCATCCTGGAACAGGTCTTCAGCCCCGCAGGGTCGCGATACACCAAAAAAATGACCGCGGATACCAGTCCCCGCGGCAACCTGCGGATTTCTCGCGTATCTACGAGGCCGCCGCCGGATTTCGCTGCGCTCCATCCGGGCTACCGGTAGGTCGCAGCCCGCGAGGGTGGATAAACATAGCGCAGTCCACCAACGGCCGTGCGGGACTGGAAGCGGCACCAGCCCATCCGGCTGCACGGCCGGCAACGATGGGCGTCGCAAGGCTCTGCCCATCCTAGGTCGGCGTCTTCGCCCGGTAGCGTGGACAGGGACCGGCGCCGCGGTAAGAGCGTGCGGTGCGACACAGACCCACGCCCATTGAGAGGGTATCTTGAAGGTCGCCGCGTGCATCGCGTCGGCCCGGACCAAGCGGCGGCGCCGCAAGTCAGGCCGACACCGACCGCCGCAACCTAGGGAAACCCCTAATTGACAGGACGGTCGCAGCCGCTATTTTTCGGTTATCTCAATCCCGACTGAAACAGTACACCATGATCAACCTGACGAGCATCCTGCGTCCGACACGTACTGCCGCAAACCGCCGGGCAGCGCTGCGGGAACGCACGCGCACGCGTATCGCAGAGGATCGCGCCGAGGCAATGGCAGCAGAACCGGGACGGCGCATCGCGCCCCGACGCGGGGCCGAGCGGTTACAATAACCCGTCGCGATTCTTCTCTGCGTCTCCGCGCCTCTGCGTGAGATCTTTCAAGAGGTCTCACGCAGAGGCGCAGAGGCGGTGACCCGCGACGCTTCAGTTAACCCGCGAGGCCTCGTCGCGGCTGAATCCGCTACCACAGCGTCGCTGCGCGACCTTCACGGCAAACAACCAGTGTCCCCTGTTGTTATGGGGATGATAGCCGTCGTAGCCGGGGGGCTCAGCCGGCCTCCGACTCCGCCGCCCGACCGCCCGACGCGCCGACCGCCAGGGTCTGGCGCACCCGTTCCACCCGCGCCTTAAGGGCCGCGTCACGGGGCGCGGGGCCCAGCAGATACCAGGCGCGCAGCAGGTCGGCGGCGCCGCGCAGGCTGTCCGCCTCGCCCTCGCTCATGCGCTCGGCGAGTCGGCTGACCTGGAGGCGCAACCGCTCTTGGGCCAGGCCCGGAGGGGATTCCACCCCGGCGGCAACCTCCAGCTCCAGACATAGCCGTTCGCGCCGCTCGCGGTTGACCAGCCCGAGCGCGCGCAGCGCGTCCAGTTGCGCCGGGTCGGTTGCGGCCGCCAGGGCGACGCGGCGGCGCTCGTCGAGTGCCTCCTGCTGGCCCCGGTCCGGCAGTTCCGGCAGGCTGCTCCATTCCTGCTCGCCGAGACTTGGGTCGACGGGGGCGGCCGCCGGGTCCAACAGGCGCTCCTCCAGGGCCTCGCACAGGGCCGCCCGGTGGATCAGCAGGTCGAAGACCGCGCGCCCGGCGGCGTCTTCGACCGCTTGGCGGCGTTGGTTCAGTCGGTCCAGCGCCTCTTGCCAACGGCGATTCAGGGCGGCGGCGGCGGGCCGCGGGACCGGGATGGACTCGGCGTCCCGCCAACGTTGCTCAAGGTCGCGCTGGGCCGCCGCCAGGCGGCGCGGGTCCGTCGGCGACTCGGCGCAGGCCAGGGCCTCGTCGCACAGGGCCTCGCGGGCGGCCAGGTTGGCGGCCAACTCGCCGAGTTGCGCCTGGTGCTGGGCGGCGCGGCGCTCGAAGACGAGATCGCAGGCGGCGCGGAAGCTCTGCCACAGGCGGTTCTCGTCGCGCTGCCGGGCCGGGACCGTGGTGTACCACTGGCGCTGGAGGTCCTTGGTCTCGTTGATGGCAGCGTCCAGGTCCGGGTGCCCGGCGAGGGTTCGCACGCGCTCGATCAGGCCGCGTTTGAGCGCCCCATTGCGCGCCCGCTCCGCCTCCAGGCGTTGGTCCATGGAGGTTATGGCCTGATGGTAGCGGCGTTCCAGCCGCCGCCGTTCACGGGGTTCACAGGGGCCGATCAGGGACCAGGCATGGCGGACCTCACGCTCGGCACGCATGACGCGCTTCCACTCCACCCGCTCCCAGTCGATCCGGGACAGGAAGGTCTCGAGCTCGCCGCACACCTGCTCGCGGGCAGCGCGGTTGCTGTCCTGTTCCGCGGCCTGGAGCGCGAGCAGCGGGCGCACCCGCTCGGCGACCGTGGCGGCGGCCTGGTGGAAGCGCTCCCACAGTGGCTTGTTGGCGGGGGAGCCGGCCCGTTCCACCTCCTGCCAGTCGGTCTTGAGGACATGCAGGCGCTCGGCCACCGCCGCCAAGGGCAGGTCCTGCCCGCACAATGCCTCCATGGCCGCGCACAGTGCCTCGCGGTGTTGGTCCGCGCCCCAGCGGCGCCAGTGTTGCAGGTCACGCAGCCGCGGACTTAAGGCCCGCAGCCGGGCACCCAGGTCCGCAGTGGCGCCCTTGGGCAGGCCGCTCGACGCGATCAGGTCGAGCGCGGCCTGGAGGCTTTGGTGGATGGGATCGGCCTTCTTGAGTTCGCCGGCCTCGACCAGGGCGGCGAGCGCATCGAGGCGGGCGGGGATCTCGGCCAGGCGCTGTTCGGCGTGCCGCCGCTGGCCCTGGAGTCGCGCCTCCAGGCGCTCGGCCAGCGCGCTGAAGGCGGCGCACGGCTCGGCGGCGCTCGCGTCCGCCGCGAGCCCCAGGGCGAGGGCCCGCCCCTGCTCGATGAGGGCGCGGGTCTGGGGCAGGTCCAGCGGCTTGGACTCCTTGAGGACCTGTTCGGCCCGGGCAACGACGCTGCGCAGCCGCTCGCATTGCCGTCCGCGCTCGATCAGGGCCTGCCACGCGGTCTGCGCGGCCTCGAGGTGCTGGTTGAAACGGTGGTCGAGGCCGCGCTGTTCGGCGTCCGGCAGGGACTCCAGGTCCTTCCAGGCGGCGGCCACGCGGTCCCGCGCCGCGCGGATCGCCGTCGCGGCGTCGAGCGCCGCGATCCCCACCGCCTCGGCGAGCAGGGTCTCGCGCGCGGCCCGCAGCGCCGTGCGTGACTCCTGGGCCGCGAGCTGGGCGGCGTTGGCGGCCCGGTAGGCGGCCTCGGCGGCGATGAATCGGGCGCGGGCGGCGCCGTAGCGGCGCTCCCACTCCGGCTGCGCCTGGGCCGCAATCTCCGCCCACTGGCCGTCCAGGTGTTCAAGCAGGGCGCGGTCCTGGGTCCACTGCTGCAGGTGGCCCAGGCGCTCCACCCGCTCGCAGAGGTCGGCGCACCGGGCGGCGATGCGCCGGGGCTCCTCGTCCTGCTGGAGCTGCCGCCGCAGCTTCTCGCGCGCCATACGGTAGACCGCCTTGTCCTTCTTGCCGATCTGCCGGACCACCTGCTCCAGGCACTGCCGGTCCTCGAGCCGGGCCACGGCCGCGCCCCGATTGGCGGTCAGGCTGTCGTGCAGGGCGCAGTGCGCCAGCACCGCGGGGCTCGCGATCCGCTCGATCGCGGCGCGGCGCACCGGGCCGTCCATCCCCTCACGCGCCAGGTGTTCCAGGAGCCGCGGGTCCGCGACCGCGGCGAGTTCGGCCAGCCGGTCCGCCAGCGACAGCTCGGCCCCTTCGGTGCCGGCCAACAGGCTGCGATAACGGGCGAAGGCGATCTCGCGCACGGCGGCGTCGTCGTCGTCGGTGAGGATCGCACGCAGGTGCGGCAGGCTCGCCAGGCGTCGCAGCGCGTCAAGCCTGACGCCGCGATCACCCCGGCCCAGCGCCAGTTCCAGCAGGTTCTCCGGCGGCCTTCTCTGCTCGATAGCCTGGCGCGTCTTCTTCAGAAAGCGATCGAATAGCATCTGCACTCAGTCCGCGGCTGTTTCCTTAACCCGGCATTGTACCCGAGCGGCCCTGGGGACCGGGGTCTGATCCGCACGCCGGGGTGCGATCAGAACTGATGTGGTGACCGAGATCCCGGGTACGCTGTCCTGGTCGTTGTCGTTGTCGTTGTCGTTGTCGTTGTCGTTGTGGTGATCGGATTGTTAGATTACGACAACGACAA
>NZ_CAIKKU010000119.1 GCF_903828115.1 uncultured Thiodictyon sp.
AACGGTCATGGCACCCGCGCCACCCCGGAACATGAAAGTCCTCTCGACCGCTAGCTCGATGGCCAGCGTGCGGGGCGGCGTAGTCAGGGCTTCCAGCCCTGACTGTTCCAGCCCCGACATCGTCAGGCCAGGATGGCCTGACTACGCACTTTCACGGTAAACGGTTACCGGCCATCCACCGCAGAAGCCGTGCTTTGGCTGGCAGGATGCCCGCCGCACCGATCGCAGCGAGCGGAACTCCGGCCGTCCACAGCAGATGTCCGGGGTCGATGGCGGGCAGGCCCAGCCACCAGGCCCGCAGCGCCGGGAGCAGCAGGTTGACTCCCAGGTACAGACCGGCGGCGACGATCAGGGCCGACTGGACCCGACCCGGACGGGCGAGCAGGGCCCACAGGGCGAGGAAGTAGACGCCGATGCCGATGAGTCGGTGGCTGTCGGCGGGCGTGAGGCCCCCCAGGTGGGCGAGCGCATCCTGACCGTGGACGGCGAGCAGGATGCGCAGGGCGTTGGCGGCCAGGGTGGTGACCCAGGCCGCCCCGGCGGCGATGAGGACCGTGGCGAGCGGAGCGGACCGCTGCCGCCAGCGCCAGCGCCAGAGCCAGGCGAGCCAGACGGTCAGCAGGAAGTTGCCGCCGGCACAGGCCTTCACCAGCACCACCCGGTGCCCGGCGTCCAGCCAGTCCCCGCCGGGCTGCGGCTCGAAGGCGAGACCGCCGACCCGGTTCAGCACCTCGGCCAGGGGCGCGAGCAGCCATTGCAGTTGCGCGGCCCCGGCGAGGCCGTAGCCCTGCTTGAGGGCCACGACCGCCAACAGGACCAGGGCCCAGTGCCAGGCCTGCAACCCGGTTCTGCACTCAGCGCCGACCATGACCCAGCCCCCGGGCGGACCCGGCCGCCGCCGGCCCCAGCCGATTCAGGACCCGCAGGCCCCGATTCAGGAAGGCAACCAGCAGCAGTATCAGCGCCAGCCAGGTAGCCTCCGGCTCCGGCATGGGGTTCGGCGCCAGGGCCAGTTCCGAGACCCCCTGGGGCAGCGGCAGGGGTTGTTGGACGGTGCGGGCCCCGCCCTGCGGATTGGCGATCACCTCATCGACACCGACGAAGGAGGTGTAGCGGGTCAGGAGGGCGTAGCGCAGGCCGAGGCTCAGGATCGCGTCCCGGTTCGCCTCCACGCCCTCCCCCGCCTGGTCCGAAAGGCGTACCAGCCGCTGCCTGGCCCAGAGCACGGGCAGCAGGGCGGCATCCTCCCCACTGGTGGCCTCGGCGAGTGGCAAGGCCGTGCTGTACTCGCCCTCCGCGGTGCGCCCGGTCAGTTCCAGGCGGGCCTCGGGACCGGCGGCGCGGTACTTGCCGAGCACCACGATGGGGCGCTCCGCGAGCATCACCGGGATCTCCCGGGGTTCGAGGTCATAGAGTTCCACCCCCTGGCCCTGGAGCCGGATACCGCTCAAGAGCGGCGCATCGACGTAGCGACGGAAGCGCTCACCGACCTCCATGGCCGCGGCGGAGTCGGTGACGACGAACGGCTCGCCGGCCCCGGCCTGGGCCATGGACTCGATCAGGAAGCGGTTCACCGAGCTGCCGATGCCGAAGGCGAACAGGTTGCTGTCGTTCAGGTTGCGGCGGATCAGGTCGTAGACGCCGCGCTCGGCGCTGATAAAGCCGTCGGTTACCACCACGACACTGCGCGCCAGGTCCGGGGTGCGCGGCAGCGCGAAGGCACGCTCCAGGGCCGCGCCGAGTTCGGTGCCGCCGCCGCCCTGCTGCCCATTCAGCGCCGCGACGGCGCGGCGGATGTTCTCCGGGGTCGCGGCCAGCGGCGTGGGCGAGAGTGCGTCCGAGGCCCCCGAGAAGAACAGGATGTTGAAGGTCTCCTGCGGGCGCAGCCCGGCGAGCAGGCGGGCCATCAGGGCGCCCGCTGTCTGCAGCGGGAAGCCGTTCATGGAGCCGGAGACATCCACGACGAAGAGAAACTCCCGCCGCATGATCTGCGCCGGTGCGACGCGCTGCGGCGGCTGGGCCATCAGCAGGAAGTAGTGCTCCGACTCGCGGGTATAGGTCATGAGGCCGGAGAGCACCTGGTCGCCCGCCAGGCGGAAGCGCAGCACGAAGTCCCGATTCCCGGCCTCGGTCTCGGCGGGGTCCAGGGCGACGTGCGCCGCGCGGTCGCTGTCCCAGCGCGTGGTTACCTTGTGCTGTACCACGCGCAGGTCGCGGATCGGCACCGGGCTCGCCAGGGTTACCGCGATGCCCGTGTCGATGGCGGCGGGATTGCGGCCCTCCTGGTCGGTCTTTGCATAGGGATTGCCGATCCACTTGGCGTCCGACTGGCCCTGGCTGGTTTCCGCGCCCGGGTCGCGGAGCGGGTCGCCGCCGTAGCGCGGCCCGACCACGGTCGGGTAGACCAGTTCATAGACGCCCTGCTCCGGCGTCAGCAGTTCGCTGTAGTCCAGGGTCAGTTCCAGCGCATCGCCGGGCATGATGTTGGCCACGTCCATGGCGAACACATTGGGCCTCTGCTGGTCCAGCAGCGCGGCCCGTTTGCCCTGGGCGGCGGCCTCCTGGAAGGTCCGGGCCGCCTCCCCTTTCTCCTTGATCTCGGCCCGGATCACCCGTTCACCGATCCGCATGGTGAGGCCATGCACCGCGGCGCGGGTGGAGCCGGGGAAGACGTAGCGGGCGTTGATCGGCCGGGTACCGGCGTTGCCATAGCGCTGGGTCACCCGGACCTGGGCGATGGGGCCGTCGATGCGGATCTCGGCATGGCTGGATTTCAGCGGCAACTGGTCGAGGGCCGGGTCGCCGTCCGGGATCCAGAGCCGGGGCGCCAGGCTGCGGTCGCAGCCGTCGCGGTCCGCGGCCGGGACGGGGCCGGACAGGAGGCCCAGACAGACGATGATGGGAAGCAGAACGCGGTACATGGTCATCTCCTCTCGATGGATTGGGTATGACCAGCTTAGGCAGGGGGCGTGGGGGACTCGTGGGGGCTCAGTGAGGGTCCGGTGTGGATTGGATGGGGATTGCGAGGGGATGCGGCCGCTGGGATCGGCTCCAGATCGCATCGGCCCGCTTGGCGAAGGTCAGCGGGGTAGGTCGGGTTAGCGAAGCGTAACCCGACGGCCACAGTGCCATGTCGGGTTACGGCGCGCGCCAGGCTCGGCGCAGATGGCAGCGTCGCAAGAGCGCGCCTAACCCGACCTACCGGCTCGGGGCACTCGGGACGCAGAGCGTCCAAGGATGCATTCCCATGCGGAGCGTGGGAACGAGCGGGCCCAGCGAGCCCCGGAGGCGCCTGACTTTCACAGTAACCGCTTCGCGTCCCGCCTCACTCCTCACGCCTCACTTCTCACTTCTCACTCCTCCCGCCTCACTCCTCACTCCTCACTCCTCACGCCTTACGCCTTACGGGCAAGCTCAGGCTGGCCTCGGCGCCGCCCTCGGGGTGGTTGCGCAGGTCCAGTGCCCCCCGATGCAGACGGGCCACCTCCTGCACCAGATTGAGGCCCAGGCCGCTGCCCCGCTTGCCGGTGTCGGGTCGGGGCGTCGAATAGAAACGCTCGAAGAGTCGCGGCATGGCGTAGTCGGGGATGCCCGGTCCCTGGTCGCGGACGCGCACGCGGGCGCGCTCGCCATCGCCCTCGAGCACGATGGCGATGCGTCCCCCGGCGGGGCTGAAGTCGATGGCGTTGTCCAGCAGGTTGCCCAGGGCCTGACGCAGCAGGAAGCGGCTGCCCCGGACCCGCACCTGGGCCAGTTCGGCGTCGACGGCCAGAGACTTGGCGGCCAGCCAGTGGGCGCGGGCCGCCAGCACCTCGTGGACCAGGTCCGCCAGGGCGACCTCCTCCACCTCCTCCAGGCGGCCCCGACTCTCGGCCCGCGCCAGGTCGAGTACGCCCTCGACGATGCGGCGCAGGCGCTCGGTCTCGGCCGCGATGTTGGTTTCCAGTCGGTGGCGGCGGGCCGGGTCGGTCTCTTCCGCCAGCAGTTCGACCGCGCCCCGGATGCCGGCGATGGGGCTCTTGAGCTCGTGGGCGAGCAGTTGGGAGACCCTCTCGACATGGGCCTTGCCGTCCAATTCGGAGCGCAGGCGCTCCAGGGCCTGGGCCAGGCGGCGCAGCTCGCTGCGCCCCACGATCGGGATGCGGTCGCGTCGGCCCTCGGCCACCTCGTTCGCATAACCCACCAGACGCCGCAGGTCACGGGTCATCCAGTAGGAAAAACCGAGCGCCAGCAGCAGCGCCAGCAGGAACAGCCAGATCGCGGATTCCCAGGCCTGCGACCCCGCCAGGTCGATGAAACTCTGGAAGGAGCGGGCCGGCTTACCCACCGACAGGACGCCCACCAGCCGCCCGTCGCGCTCGATCGGTGCGGCCACGTACATGATGGAGCTGACCTCGTCGGCCGGGTCCTGCCGGGTGGTGCGGGCGCCGTACTCGCCCCTCAGGGTGCGGGCGACGTCCTGCCAGCGCGAGTAGTCCCGGCCCAGGTCCGCGCCGGCGCTGTCGAAGACCACCAGTCCCGTGGCGTCGGTGACATAGATCCGCAGGTTCGGGTCCTGCTTCAGGACCCCGTAGATACGGGCCTGAAAGCGGCGCTGCCGGTAGGCGCCGGCGATCGCGTCGATGCCCGCCATGTCGAGGTGGTCGCCCGCCATGTCCCGGCCGGCCAGCTCGGCCAGGAGGTTTGCGGTCTGCACCAGGGTCTCCTCCACCGACTGGCGCACGCCGGGCACCAGTTCATCGGTGAACAGCTTCATCGCCAACAGCACGGCCACGGCCGCCACGATGACATAGCCGACGAAGAACCTGACAAAGAAGTTCAACCCGAGTCTCCGGTCCCGTCGCCGATCCCTGTTCGGGGCACTTCTCGCATCGGGGCCTCCCGAATCAGGCTGTAGCCCAGACCACGATGGGTGCGGATGGGCTCCAGGTCCGGCGCAAGCAGGGCCAGCTTGGCGCGCAGGGCCTTGATGTGGGTGTCGACCGAGCGCTCCAGGCTCGCCTCGGCGAGTCCCGCCGCGTCCATCAGTTCGCCGCGGCTGAAGACCCGCTCCGGCCGGGCCGCCAGGGTCTTCAGCATCAGATACTCGGCGCGGCTCAGCTCCAGCGGCACGCCGCGACAGCAGATGAGCGCCCGTTCCTCGTCGACCGCGATCAGACGCGGCGGCGCCGACGGCGCCGGCGGCGCGCAGGGCGCGGGCGGTGGCGGGTCGGCAAACCGGCGGCTGCGGCGCAGGATGCTCTTCACCCGGGCGGCGAGCTCGCGGGGGCTGAAGGGCTTCGGCACATAGTCGTCGGCGCCGATCTCCAGGCCGACCACCCGGTCGATCTCGTCGGTGCGGGCGGTGAGGAAGATGACGGGGATGTCCGAGAACCCGCGCAGCGTCCGGCACAGGTCGAACCCGTTGCCGTCCGGCAGCCCCACGTCCAGGATGACCAGGTCCAGGCCGCCGGCCCGCAGCCGTGCCAGGGCCTCCCCGGCGAGGGTGACGTGGCGGCACTCAAGGCCGTCGCGGGCCAGGGCCAGGATCACATTCTCGGCGATGGAGAGGTCGTCTTCGACCAGCAGGATGGTGGCGGTCATGTCGCGGGTCCGGTGTCGATGCCCGTCCAGGCGCGGCCGGCGGCGCCGGGCAACACGATGGAATGATCGGCGTAGTCTCTCAGCCCTTGAACAGGGCTCGGACCGCCGGTTCCAGCGCCGGCCCGACGGCGGCCACGACCACGTTGAGCATGCCGAGCGCCAGGTTCACGGCCATCAGTTTACGCACGACACTGAGCTTGGCCGCGGCCCAGCCCCAGTTCTCGTAACCGCCGGCGATGCGAATCATCTGGCGATAGGGGAAGGCGAAAATCCAGGCGAAGATCAGGGTCATGACGAGCGCGATGCCCATCATGATGTGCACATGCAGGCCGACCTGCTTGCCGTAGGCGGCGACGCCGATCCACAAGCCGCTGACCCAGAGGGTCGCGATCGCCACCCAGACCCAAGGGAAGAAGCGCCGGAAGATCCCGATTGCCAACCCGACGCGCTGTGCCGGGTCCGCCACGCCCTTCAGGGTTGGCCGCACGGCGAAGGTGGCGAAGAACATGCCGCCGACCCAAACGGTGCTGGCCAGTTCATGCAGGGCGAGGGGGATCGCGGCGTTGAGATTCATCACTGCACTCTTTTCATCTTGGTAGACCAACAGCAGTCAGGGGTTTGGTATGGGCACGGCGGGGACGGCAGTGCCGAGCGCGTCACGATCGACCAGGACCCGGGCCCCGCCCAGGGCCGCGACCCGCGCCACCGGAAGCTCGGCGCCGACGCGCCAGGCGGCCAGGGCCGGGGCCTTGTCCGCCCCCGTCACCAGGATCAGCAGCGCGCGGGTGGCGGCCAATGCCCGCGGCGTCAGCGAGACGCGCCGCGGCGGGGGCTTGGGCGCGTCGTCGACCGGGATGACCAAGGGGCCTGAGGGGACCGCATGGCCGGGGAAGAGGCTGGCGGTATGTCCGTCCTCCCCCATGCCGAGCAGGACGAGATCAAACGGGAGCCGCGGTTCCAGGATCGCCTGATAGGCCGCGGCCGCGGGCGCGGGACCGCGCTCGGCCGGGATCAGATGCAAATTCGCGGCCGGGATCGGCACCCGGTCGAGAAAGCACTGCGCGGCGGCCAGACTGTTGCGACCCGGATCAGCGGCCGGCAGGCAGCGCTCGTCGCCGAAGAAGATATGCCAGCGGGACCAGTCGGCCGCCGCGCCGACGAGTCGTGCGTAGGCGGCGAGCGGCGTGCGCCCGCCTGCCAGCACCAGGTGGAAACGCCCGTGCCCGCGGATGGCAAGCTCCGCGGCCGACAGGATAACATCCGCCGCCCGGGTGGCGACCTGTTGCGCGTCGGCGAGCATCTCGAAGCCGACGGGACCCTCTGACATGGCGCTTTGCTCCGGCCTTCTTTACACTCCCGGGCATTTTGCCGGCCGGTCTCGCCGCCGCCGAGCCTCACTTGCCAGCCAGGGACCCAATGAAAATTCTGTTGGTCGATGATTCGAAGTCCGCCCGCTACGCCTTGCGCCTCCAGCTTCAGCGCTGCGGCGTGGAGGTCGAAACCGCGGCCTCCGCGGAGGCCGCCTTTGAACTGCTGAGGGGCGACCTGCCGGACGCCATCCTGATGGATCACATGATGCCCGGCCTCAACGGCTTCGAGGCGCTCGAGATCATCCGCGCGGACCCCCGTACCGCGGCGATCCCGGTGGTCATGTGCACCGCCCATGAGGACGCCGACTTTGCCGCGGCGGCCCGGCAGCGGGGTGCGGTAGCGATTCTACCGAAGTCGGCGGCCCAGGAGAAACTCCCGGACCTGCTCGAGCGGCTGCGCACCGGGAGCGACCGGCACCCGTCCCCGCCCGGCACGGGCCCCGTGCCGACACGTCCGCCCGTCCTCGCGGTCGTCCCCAGGTCGGCCGCGGACCAGGACCCGGAACTGACGCGGCTGATCGAGAAGGCGGCGGGCGGACTCATCGACGAACGCATCGAGTCGCGGGTGGTCGGGCTGATCGAGCCGCTGCTGCGGGACCTGGAGATTAGCCTCTCCGAGCGCCTGCTGGCCGCCTCCCGGCAACTGATCGAGTCGCGGCTTGCCGAACTGCTGGACGGGCTGGAGGCACGCTTGGCCGCTGAGCGCGAGGCCGGCGTGCGGGCGCACACCGGGCGCCTCAGCGCCGAGCTGCGCACCGTGGCCGACCATCTGGTCCAGGAGGCCCTGCCCGATCTGGTCAGGGTCGAGGTCGAGGTGGAGCGCGCCCAGGTCCTGGGTCTGGTCGATCAATACCTGCGTGAAGCCACGGCCCAGGGTTCAGCCACCGGGGACCGGGCCGAAGAGCGGCTGGCCGGGCTCGATGCCGCCATCGCCGCCAAGGCCAGAGAGGTGGCCAGGCGCGAGGCGAGCGAGGTCGCGGAGGGCGCCGTCGTGCGCGCCCGGCGGATTGCCGAGCAGACGCTACGCCAAGTCCGCGCCAGCCTGACCTTCGTCTACCTCGCGATCCTGGGGGCGGCCCTGATCGGTGTCCTGGCCGCGGCCGCCGGCTATTTCCTGCAACAGTAACGGCCATGGCGCCCGCGCCACCCCGAAAGATGAAAGTTGCGGTCGCCATGGCCGTTCCCTCACCCCGCCCTCTCCCAAAGGGAGAGGGGGAATTGGAGCGCGCTCCCGGCGCGACTTTCACGGTAAAGCGGCCCTCCGCGGCCTGCGGCGCTGCTTGAAGTAGCCGCTAGATACCTCTGACTTGTAATGCATTTCTTGCACCCGGTGTCCTTGCTATCAGCAGGACATCCGCCTATGCTTTGAAGCGATTGCCGCCGCGCAACGGGCGCCTTGCAGCGGCCGCGGATTCCCGTGCCGACCGCTGACCCGGCCCGTCGGCACTGCGGCGGCGTTTTCGACCACTTTGGGGGAGCATCGAGGATGTATGAGCAAACGCCTGACAGCGATCATCCGAACCTGTTCAATCAGCAGTTTTTTCTCAATCGACGAGGGTTTCTCGCGGCCCTGGTCGCCACCTCGGCCGGACTGCTGTGTGGGGCACCGAGCTTCGCCCGGGCCGACTACGCCGCCAGTTCCGGCTTGCAGCGCCAGGTCGCCGAACTGCTGGGCCGGATGAAGGCCGGCGGTCTGATCGGGGCGAACGAGCGTACCGCCTGGTCGGTCTATGATTTCACCACGGGCAAGAAGCTGGTCGCGATCAACGAGGACGCGCCGCGGCAGGCGGCGAGCATGATCAAGCCCTTCGTTGCCCAGGCCTATTTTTTCGAGGCCAAGAACGCACCGGGGCGGGTGCGCTATACCGAGGACGTGCGCGCGACCATGGCGCGCTCGATCCAGCACAGCAACAACGGCGCCACCAACCGTCTCATCGACCTGGTGAGCACCCACTCGTCCGGGCGCGGGCCGCGCGACGTCGAGGTCGTCCTCAAGAGCAACGCCCCCACGGTCTTTCAGCAGACCCGCGTGGTCGAGAAGATCCCCGCCAACGGCCGCACCTTCCGCAACCTCGCCTCCGCCAACGACTACACCCGCTTCCTGATCTCACTCTGGCAGGGCCGCCTCCCCTACAGCGAGGAACTGAAGTACCTGATGGGCCTGCCCAACCGCGACCGCATCCGCCAGGGGGTCGATGCCATGCCGGACTCGGTGCGGGTCTACGACAAGACCGGCTCCACCTCGCAGTTGTGCGGCGACATGGGCATCATCGAGGCGCGCAACCTGCGCGGCCAGCGTGTCCCCTATGTCTTCGTCGGCATCATCGAGCGGCCCGACAGCGCAAGAAACTACGCGACCTGGATCACCCGACGCAGCAACGCCATCCGCGCCGTCTCCAATCTGGTCTATCTGGACATGAAGGACCGCTACCGGTTGGAGTGAGTCCCCCGGGGCCGGTACCGTGCTGGAGGCTGGTGGCGCGAGGCGCAACATCCGATAGGGTGCGATCAGAACTGATGTGGCGACCGAGATCCCGGGTACGTTGTCGTTGTCGTTGTCGTTGTCGTAATCGAATAATCCGACCACGATTACGACAACGACAA
>NZ_CAIKKU010000120.1 GCF_903828115.1 uncultured Thiodictyon sp.
GAAAGACCACGCGCGGCCCGAAGAAACCGCCCACCCCGCGGACGAACTTCAAAGGCAAACCGCATGTCTCGACCGCCCGATTGCTTGCTGGGTCCGGGTAATCCACATGGTGTGCACCTTAAAAGGGCTGGTCCATGCCTCTCAACGAAGCGGGAGAATTGGTCAAGGCGTGGCCGGGCGGATTCTTTGAAGAGGGGCTCAAGGAGCAATTCGGCGATGATTGACGAGTATGCCTTGATTCCCGACGTGTTTGATCCGAGCGCGTATTCTAATCCTGATCGGATTGAGATGTGCTTGCCTCATCTCAGGGAAGCGCTTTATCGGGAGGCTGTGATCCGCGATCTTGGAAATGGCCATTGGTCCGCTTACTGCCTAAGTCGCGACCAGTCCGGGACGGCTCGCTTTCACCGATTGGCTGCAGAGCTTTTGAGGAAGCTGGCGTCTGGGAACCGCTTGCATCCGTTTCGCCAGATGTCCGCAACAGAGCCGTCGGATTCGGAGGGCTGGTGCCGGGAAGCCCTACAGACTCATACGGAATCGCGGTTGACCGGCGTCATTGCTGCGCATCGAAGCAAGCAGCAGTTTTCTGACGATATCGTTGGCTCAATCGAGCGGCTGACGAGTTGTGAGTGGTGGCAATCGCGAAGCTGCTCGATCTTGCTGGATCGCAAGACCGATGCTTATCTCGACACGCTCCGAACCCTTCTGCAGTGCGCGAACTCGTTCATTTTCATCGATCCGAACCTCGATCCAACAAGCAACAACTACTCGGAATTCCATCGCTTACTCTCGCCTCTCGCGCGCCGGAAACCGCCGCCGCGGATAGAGCTTCACCGGAGCTTTTGCCTTGGCGACGGCAAAGCGCGAACCTTCCCTAAGGAGCCTGAATGGCGCCAGCGATTCCGTTCGTTGGATGACGAGCTTCAAAGGCTAGGTCTCTCGGCCGAGGTCTATTTTTGGCAGGACTTTCATGCGCGGTACCTGATTACGGATCTCATTGGGCTCGTCGCGGAAGCGGGTTTCGATGCGACCGCGACCCCGAATGATCTAACCACTTGGGCGCGTCTGGGGCGGGATGACAGAAATAGAATTCAGGGACTTTACGACCCCACAAATGTCGGCCGCTTGAAGTATCATTTTCGGATCGGTATAGCTTGAATTGAGGCGTCTACATGGAGAACACATGATGCGCGAACGAATCCAAAGCATCCTGACCAATCTGGAGACCGTCGGCGAGGACCTGCTCGCCCTCTCCGACGACATCTGGCTGAATATCGACCACAACGACAACGACGCGCTCGATAAAGGTCTGACCTTCAAGAAGGCGTTCAACAAGACCGTGGGCGAATTCCGCGAGGTCTCGGGCCGGCTGTCGAATCTGGTCCAAGATTATACCCAGGTCCCGACCTTCGAGGCACCGAGCGCCCCCGCGTCGGAGGATGAGCGGGAGCGGCGCGAGCGCCTGATTCGCGCACTCGACCGGCGCGTGCCCCATGGTCTGGCCGAGGATTTCCGCTACAAGCGGCCCGCGATCTTTACCCTGAGTAGCGTACCCTTCGACGGTACTAACACCTGGTCCCAGGTCTACGAGACCCTATGTCGACACTTCGCATCTTTGCAGCCGGCTGTCTTCAATGCCTTGCCGACGAATCCGGATTTCGTCAGCTCCAAAGGCAATAAGCATTTTTCCAGGCAGGCCGCGGATCTCCGCATCGCGCGGGACTACGGCCGGGGCGTGCTTGCCGAAACCAACCTTTCGGCCAACCAGATCCGGGACAACATCAAGCGTCTTCTCTGCGCGTTTGGCCTCCCGGAATCGGCGTTCGTCGTCTATCTGCGCGAAGATCGGGATGCCGGGGCCACTGGAGACACACCATGATTGAAAGTGCCGAACGACCATAGTTCGCGTTTCGTATCATCGCGAGGCTGAAACCATGTTGCAAACTATCGAAGTCGAGATCGACGCCAGCGGTCAAGTGCATCCACTGGAACCGCTTATCCGCCTCCCGCCCGGCCGTGCCCTGCTCACGTTACTGGATGGGCAAACGAACGAGACGGCCCTGTTGGCAGAGGCAGCGCTGGCCGAAGATTGGCTGAAACCGGAGGAGGACGAGGCATGGGCGCATTTGCAGCCGGGCAAGTCGTAGTCTTGCCGGAGTTGGGAAATCCCACAATCCGCGAGCAATTCTAAGATCGATGGCGGCAAGACGAGGTGAACAATGACGAACATGATTGAAGCATTGTACGACGGGAAGGTCTTTCGCCCGACGGGGCCGATCGCCCTGGCTCCCAATACCCGTGTGCGGATGACCATCGAGAGCCTGCCGCCCGCCGAGCGGGAGGCCCCGTCTTTCCTTCGCACGGCGCGCGCGCTTGAGCTGGAAGGCCCCCCCGACTGGTCGGAGAACGTCGACGAGTATCTGTATGGTGGGGAGCGACCCCATGTCGACTGAGGTGTTTCTGGACACCGCCTATGCGATTGCCCTTTCCTCGGCAAAGGATCAGTTCCATGTGCGTGCCATCGCGCTCGCCGAGCAGATGGAGGCGGCGAGAACCCGACTCGTGACCACCCGGGCGGTTCTGTTGGAAATCGGCAACGCCTTGTCCAAGCTGCGGTATCGGCAGGCGGCGGTGAAACTCCTGGACTCCCTCGAAGCGGACCCGACGGTGGAGATTGTGCCGCTTTCCGAGGCGCTCTACGCCCGCGCCGCGAAGCTCTACCGCGAGCGCGCCGATAAGGAGTGGGGTCTCACGGACTGCATCTCGATTCTTGTCATGCAGGATCGCGGGCTGACCGACGCACTCACCACCGACGGGCATTTTCAGCAGGCAGGCTTTCGGGCCTTGCTGCACGAGGGCTTCTCGTGACCATCAAGAAAGCGGAGATCGACGCCAGTGGCCAAGTGCACCCACTGGAGCCACTCATCCGCCTGCCGACCGGTTCTCCCCTGCTCACATTGCGGGATGAGCAAGCGAATGAGCCAGCCCTGGCGGCAGAGGCAGCGCTGGCCGAAGATTGGCTGAAACCGTAGGAGGATGAGGCATGGGCGCATTGATCAACCCGACGGTGGAATTGCTTCGGGACAGGCTGGTGTCGGCCCTCGCACCGCGCCGGATCATTCTCTTGCTCTGGCTCCCACGCTCCAGCGTCACTGCCGTTAAGTTAAGCGCCGCAGCCCCGAGCGCCTGGAGTCCAAGACTTCAGCCTTGGAGGGCGCCAAGGCTGAAGCCTTGGACTCCAGGCAGACGCGACGCGGTCGGCGAGTGCGCCTTAACCTAATGGCAGTGACGCTGAGCGTGGGAACGAGGCGAGGCGAATTACTCATCAGAGAACCAAACAATGCAAACCGCGAAACAACAAGCCGAATCAGTGCTGCGGCGCCTGCCCGACAACTGCACGCTGGAGGATATCCGGTACCACCTCTATGTTCTTGAGAAGATCGGCAAGGGTCGGAAGGACATCGAGGAAGGTCGCTCCTTCACGGCGGACGAGGCGAGGGAGCGTCTACCGTTGCCGGGGTTACGCCACCGCCGACTCTCTGCGCAAGGAGACGATTTGCCCCTTGTTGACGAACACGAGTGGGCGGGAGGTGAACAGGCGCTCGCCGCGGCCATGCTCGCGACCCACGGTAGCGTCCGTCAGGGGGATGAACTGGGCATCCTCATTGAGGACCGCGGCAATGCTCTGGCCGGCGGCCAGGTGCAGATCTCCCGATACGCTGTAGTCCTGCAACTGTAAGTGTACCCGTACCGGCGACTTGTGCGTAAACGGGTAGGGCTTGATGTCGGGTTGTGCGCCAACGCCCCGCGCCAGATTGGGGTCATCGACGGCAACCAACTGGATGCTTGGCTTGCTCACATAGGTCTTGGGGACCTGCGGTGCGGCGACGCCGTTGCCCGGCGGATCGGGGGAGAGTTCCAGGAAGGCCCGGTCGCGGGTTGCGCCGAGGCGGGGACCGCCATTCAACAGATCGAGCAGCCGCATCTCTTTCGGGCATTGCACATATCCACTCAACACCTGGGTCGAGGTGAAGAAATGCAGCGCACTGCCATGGTCTGCCGGATGGTCCTGCACACTCTACCCCATAGGTTGCGGGCTCAAGACCCGAGGCAGTGCGATCACCCGGCCGCAGGCCGGGCCTGATGTGGATCGCGTCAATATGACACTATAGCCCCGCGCAAGGGCACCGGAACGGCCGAGGTGCCCGCAGGGTGAGAGTGCCTTACCAACGGTCAGATCCTAGCTGGCCGCGCGTCGAGCGCAGCGGCGTCGGCAGCGCTGAGCACCAACGCGGCGGCGCTTGCGGGGGGGGGATACAGACAAAGCGCATGGAGAGATCTACGGTGGTCAGGTCTTTACTCTGGTTGTCGCGGAGACGGCGTTACCGTTTGAGGATCGGGGCGTTGCGGCCCGGCGGGCAGTTCGCGACGTGCGCGTCTATAAGGCCATCCATGCCTATCACAACGGGATCGTGCGTGACATCTGGAAGCGCTATGCCGGGAATGGTCCGGTGCTCCCGGTGGCGCGTGCGGTGGCGCTGGGGATCCTTGAGCGTGAGTCGGTTCCGAGGTTCTTGCGCAGATCGCCGGATTGGTCGACCTCTTCTCGCGTGGTGCGGACGACGATGATGAGGAGGGTGACGCATGAGCGCCGCCACGCTGCGTGGAGTCGACCGGTTCGCCTGGCTGGTGCAGGAAACGCGCTACGGCTACTGCGTCGATGCGCTGTTGGGGCGGGATTGCTGGCCGCGGTGATGGGCCGGGCTTGGGCGTCGGTGCGCTTGGCGACGAATGGTCCGCATAGCGGACCCTACGGGCGCCGTCATCATTTTGGCGCACCCAAGGCGTCCAGCAGCTTTTGGTGAATTCCGCCGAAGCCGCCGTTGCTCATGACCAGGACCTGATCGCCGGGGCGGGCCTCTGCGGCCACTTGTGCGACGATGGCGTCCACCGAGCCTAGGACCATGGCCCGCTCGCCCAGCCCGGCGAAGACGGCCGCCGCGTCCCAGCCCAGGTCCACGGGGGCGTGGACATAGATCAGGTCCGCGTCCGTGACGGAGGCGCCCAGCTCGGCGTTATGGACCCCGAGCCGCATGGTGTTGGAGCGCGGCTCCAGCACGGCGAGGATGCGCGCCTGACCCACCTGCCGACGCAACCCCTGGAGGGTGGTGGCGATGGCGGTGGGGTGGTGGGCGAAGTCGTCGAAGACCCGCACGCCGCGTGCCTCGCCGCGCAGTTCCATGCGGCGCTTGACCCCTTGAAAGCGGGAGAGTGCCTCAATGCCGATGCCTACCGGGACCCCGGCGTGGCGGGCGGCAGCGAGGACGGCGAGGGCGTTGTTCACGTTGTGCAGGCCGGTCTGGCCCCAGTGGACCTGGCCCTGGGGGGCGCCGTCGTGCAGGACCTCGAAGCGGGAGCCGTCGGGTTGGATGAGTCGGGCGTCCCAGCCGGCCCCGGGTGCGGCAGACCGCCCGAAGACCTCGCACGGGGTCCAGCAGCCCATCGTCAGGACCTGGTCCAGCGCCGGGTCGGCGGCGGGGTGGATGATGAGCCCGGTGCCCGGTACGGTGCGCACCAGGTGGTGGAACTGGCGCTGGATCTGGGTGAGATCCTCGAAGATGTCCGCGTGGTCGAACTCCAGATTGTTCAGGATCACGGTACGCGGGCCATAGTGGACGAACTTGGAGCGTTTATCGAAGAAGGCGGTGTCGTATTCGTCCGCTTCCACCACGAAGAAGGGCGCGGAACCCAGGCGGGCCGAGACGCCGAAGTCCTGCGGTACACCGCCGATCAGAAAGCCCGGGTCGAGCCCGGCGTCCGCCAGGACCCAGGCGAGCATGCTGGCGGTGGTGGTCTTGCCGTGGGTGCCGGCCACGGCCAGCACCCAGCGCCCCTGCAACAGGTTGGCCTTGAGCCAGGCGGGGCCGGAGCAATAGGGCAGCCCCCGGTCCAGCATGGCCTCCACCACCGGGATGCCGCGGCGCATGGCGTTGCCGACCACGACCACGTCCGGGGCCGGGTCCAACTGCGCCGCGTCATAGCCCTCCATGAGGGTGATGCCGGCCGCCTCGAGCTGGGTGCTCATCGGCGGATACACGTTGGCATCGGAGCCGGTGACGCGATGCCCCAGGGCGCGGGCGAGTTGGGCGATCCCGCCCATGAAGGTGCCGCAGATTCCGAGGATGTGCAGGTGCATATCGTCCTGGTGCTCAGTGTTGAGGTTTAGATCCGAAGTGTGCAGCGCTCGCGCGGCCGGTTTCGTTGTCGTTGTCGTTGTCGTAATCGAACTTATCGTAGTGTCCCGCGGATGCTCTCGCACCCCAGAGTGCATCGCTTCTCCGATTACGATTACGACAACGACAA
>NZ_CAIKKU010000121.1 GCF_903828115.1 uncultured Thiodictyon sp.
CCCATGGGGTCTATGACAAGGAGGAGGTGCG
The DNA here is from genome assembly GCF_903828115.1 of uncultured Thiodictyon sp. Lineage (GTDB taxonomy): Bacteria > Pseudomonadota > Gammaproteobacteria > Chromatiales > Chromatiaceae > Thiodictyon. The sequence continues at coordinate 32 of NZ_CAIKKU010000121.1, forward strand.
CCGCTGCCTGGAGTACGCGCTGGAGTCGCGCCGTCGGGTGAAGGAGCAGCTCAAGAAGATCGGCGGCATGGAGTTCTTCGATGTGCACTTCTCCTACATCGATCAGGAGACGCGCGACGAGCGATTCGTCAGCGTACCGGAGCAGGGCGGCGACAAGCTGATCCCGGATGGCCCGCTCAACCCCGGCGTGCTGCATACCGTGGCTACCGGCGGCAGCGGTCATCTGGGCCTCTATCGGCTGGAGACACAGACCACGGCCGGCAACGGCCGGTTCAATGTGTCCGGCCTGGGATCAAACAGCGGGGCCAAGGAGTCAACGAAGGTCGCCTTCGACTACTTCAAGGCGAATCTCAGCCGGGTCAGTGGACTGGCAAGGGCCGGCGATCACGACTACCACCTGCATGTCGTCGAGTTGCACAACACGGGGGCCACCAGGGCGATGACCCTGCCGAGCTTCGTCGCCTTGTGCTCGGGGATCATGCAGAAGCCACTGCAAGTGCAATTGGTCGTTCTCGGCGACATGAGCCTGGGCGGGAGCTTGATCCCCGTGGAGAACCTGGCCGAGTGCCTGCAAGTCGCCTTCGACTCCGGCGCCAAGCGGCTCCTGTTGCCCATGGCGAGCGTACGCGACATCGCGACCATTCCCGGCGAGCTGTTCGCCAAGTTTCAGATCGCGTTCTACGCGGACCCGGTGGATGCGGCGTTTAAGGCGTTGGGGGTGGAGTAGGTGGCGCTGAGGAACGGTTCACTGATAAGTTAAACAATTCCATTCGGGACTGCCTATAGCGCCATTTTCGTTGTCGTTGTCGTTGTCGTTGTCGTTGTCGTAATCGAGGTTATCGCAGCGCCCCGGATTCTCTCGCACCCCAAAGTGCATCGCGTCTCCGAGTACGACAACGACAACGAAGGCACAGGGTTGCCGACAATGCGCGGATCGAACCTCAACCGACCGGTTCCTCCGCCAGCCACAGACACCCCTCGCTACTCGCCTTGTCGATAGCAGCCAGGCGGGCGCCGTGGGCGGCCTGGGCCTGGGCATCGGCCGCCACCACCCGCAGTCGCGGTCGCAGCGGGTCCAAATGCCCGCGTTGCGTCAGGGCCTTGCGGCCCCCGGGTTCAAACTGCGGCTCCCCGCCCAGATGCATGACCACCTGCCCGCCGGTCATGGCCAGATAGACGTCGGCCAGGATCTCAGCGTCGAGCAGCGCGCCATGCAGATCCCGGTGAGAGTTGTCCACGCTGTAGCGCTTGCACAGCGCGTCCAGGCTGTTGCGTTGGCCGGGATGCAGGCGGCGCGCCAGCGTCAGGGTGTCGGTGACCGCGCACAGGCCGTTGATCCGCGCCCCGTCATCGCGCCAGCGCTTGAGTTCGCTGTCGATAAAGCCGCAGTCGAAGGCGGCGTTGTGGATGATCAACTCGGCCCCCGTCACATACTCCAGGAAGGCCTCGGCAATCTCCGCAAAGCGGGGCTTGTCGCGCAGCGACTCGTTGGTGATCCCGTGGACCTCCACCGCCGCCGCGTCGATCTCCCGATCCGGTTGAAGATATTGGTGGAAATTGTTGCGGGTCGGCCGGCGATCGATCAGCTCGATACACCCGATCTCGATCAGGCGGTGACCCTCGCGCGGGTCGAGTCCGGTGGTTTCGGTATCGAGGACGATCTGACGCATAAATGTGACCTTGGGTATTGTCCGTACATGAACGCGAATTCAGCGTTGGATCACTTGTGGTCCGACGCCCTTCAGGAACGGTTCACTGATAGGTTAAACCAGTCCATTCGAGAGTGCGGTTAGCGCCGTTGTCGTTGTCGTTGTCGTTGTCGTTATCGAGGTTATCGTAGTGCCCTGGATTTTCGCACTCCAATTTGCATCGATTCTCCGATTACGACAACGACAA
>NZ_CAIKKU010000122.1 GCF_903828115.1 uncultured Thiodictyon sp.
CCGCACCAGTGGGGTTTTCTGCGAGATCGCGCCGCACTGGGGTGCGGCGCTCCCAGGTCGGGCCGGAGTGCAAGTGAGGCTTAACTTAATGGCAGTGACGCCGGAGCGCGGGAACGAGAAGTCCCGCCGTCGGCACTTAACTGAATGGCATTGGTGTGGAACTATGACCATGGCCGCGGCATCGAACACACCCGTCCTGCCCGGGGGCCTAGCGCGTCGGCGTCACGTCCTCGACCTCCATCGCCGTCGGCATTGCAACGTGTTGGATTGCCTTGCCGTCGAAGTCGACACGCTTGAGTTCCACCTTGCGGAGGTCGAGGTTGCCATAGGTCCGGAAATAGCTGATCCGGTTCTTGAGATCATGGACCGTCGCCCACTGCGTCTGCTCATAAGCCAGTGTCGGCGCACCGCCGGTCTTCGACGGCACCTTTTCGGCCACCGCGCCGATGGGGATGTCGACCGCGTTCAGGATATGAAACGCGAGATTGACCCCCTCGATGGCCGTCGCCACGGGGACCGAGGAATAGGCGAGCGCCACGGCTTTGAGGAACCGGCTGGGCGGGGTGTAATCGCCGGGCAGCCCGAGCAGTCCCGTGCCTTGACCGATGGGCTGGATCTGCACCGTCCCGAGCTTGAGGGCATCGACGTTGATATTCGTCAGGTTGATATGCGCGCGCAGGTTCGTCAGGTGCCAGTCGAACGGCGGGGCATTGGTCATGACGCCGATCGGATTGTCATAGACGGTCAACTTGCCCCCGACGTACTCGACCACGATGGCACCCCCCTGGGCATCGGCGATGGCCCAGTGCAACGCCTGCGGACCGACCAAGGGCAGGTTCAGGTCGTAGACGGCGACCCGGGAGAGCGCCTCGCGCACCTCGCCCACGGTCGCGAACTGGCTGAGCGCCCAGTTTGAAAAGTCAAGGTTCGAGACCGCGTGCTTCCCGTCGGCCGGAAATGGCTGGTACCCCGCGAAGCCGGGGAAGTAGAGCGTGCCCACCGACAGCCCCGCCTCATTCATCCCATCGGTCGAGAGGTCCTTGCCCAGTGTATTGATGCCGGCGAAGCCGTGCTTCACGGTCCAGTCCATGCCGGGCTTGAGATCCGGGCGCGTCGAGGTGAGTCGGTAGCCGCGCGGGACCAGCATCACCTGGCTGTCGAGCGACATCCCGAGTTCCATCGAGCGGCCGATGAGCCAGGCCCCGTCCTGCGACTGGAGGCGGAAGGTGGTGCAGGCCGCTGCCGGCGCCGCGACCACGACGAGTGCGCTGGCGGCGAGCAGGGCAAGCGCGGCGCGGCCGATCAACTGAAAGGTCATCACTTTCTCCGGATAAAGGGTAAACGTTTGGCGGTCGCCCGGCATCGCTTGCGCAAAACCCGGGATCAGACCGGCGACCAATAGTACGGGATGCCGCGGGGTCCGGGTTCAGAACCAGCCGGAGCCGTCCGCTGCCGTCCCGTCGAGCTTCTGCAGGGGGATGGACTTGACCTCCTTCACCCGCGCCAGCCGCTGCAGATCGAACGTGGTGTAATTCATCGCGCCCTGTGGACGGATAGAGAAACGGCCGCGGTTGAGGTCGCTCAATGACGTCCATTTGGTAGACTCGCTGGTGAAGACCGGCGCATCCTTGCCGGTGGTGCGCATCGCCCCGGCGACCCCCTCGTTAGCCAGGGGCGAAGTGGACGCATCAATGGTAATCGCGACGGGCCGGTCGAAGTTATTCATCACACATTGGTGAGGAAGCTGTAGTTGCCCAGGTTGGTCAGGTGCCAGGGGAAGCGCGGGCCGTTGGTCATGACGTTGACGGGATTGTCATAGACGGTCTGCTTTGCGTCCGCGTATTCAATCACGATCCCCGCCCCGGTCCGGTCATGCAGGACATAGTGAAGGGGGGTCCGGGCATTACCCAGCGTCGACAGCGGCGTGAGGATCACCGGCTGCGATTCCAGTGCCGTCTTCACCTCGGCGACGGTGGCAAATTGGCCCAAGGCCCAAGAGCCGAGGTCGACGGCGGCAAGCGCCTTGCGCAGGCCCTCCGGGTCACCCTCCGGGCCGACGGCCGGGAAGGCCAGTGCGCTGAAGGTCAGTCCCTCCGCGTTCAAACCGTCTACGACCTTGAGATCGGTCGGGGAGGCCAAAGGCATGGTCACCGCCATCATCCGGTACTTGGTCCGGTAGGCAAGCCCCGGCGTGCCGTCGGTGAGTTTGGAGGTGTATTCCCGTCCCGCCGGGAAGTAGGTGAGCTGCCAGGGGAGGTCGAGCGCAAACTCCATGGTGCGGCCCAAGTAGACGCCGCCGTTGGTGTCGGTGATCGTCAGCGTCGTGCAGGCGTCCGGCGCCGTGCCCCCGAGCAGGGCGCCCGCCAAGGCGGCGGCCAGTAGGATAGGCAGCGGGGCTGCCGACGATCTCATCTTCTCGAACATACCAGTCTCCACGGTGTCGTTGGTCGCTACTCGGCCAACAGGAACTGAATCTGTGCGCGGATCGACCGGTCGGCACGGTCGTCCGGCGTCACCACTTGGTCAGCGACCAGACGTTGTTCATCAGGGCGAAAACCCTGGGGCTGCCATGCCACAGCGGGCTCGCCAGGTGCGAGGGACAGGCCGGACCGATCTCAGATAAGCGCCGCATACTGCGGCTGATAGACATGCCGACGGATGAAGGCCGGCAGATCGTCCGGCCGTTCGACGCGCGCCAGTCCCGCATCGAATACCAGTTTCGCCACGCACGCGGCGGTCTGGATCTCGACCTCGAGAATATTGGCCTGGAGCGGGTAGAGCAGACCCTGCCGCAGTTGCTCGGGCGGCACCTGATCGGCGACTGCCGACGCGGCGGCGATGAACATCTCGTCCGTCACCCGGGTGGCCTGGGTGGCGAAGATTGCCATGCCGATCGCGGGGAAGATGTAGAAGTTGTTGGCTTGCCCCGGCAGCAGGGTCTGGCCGTTATAGACCACCGGCGGGAATGGCACCCCGGCGGCGTAGATGGCCCGGCCCTGCGACCACTGATAGGCCTGCTCGGCCGTGCACTCGGCATGCTCGGTGGGGTTCGACAGCGCCAGAATCACCGGCCGCTCATTGATCCGCGCCATCGCCTCGACCACCGGTTGGGTGAAGGCGCCGCCGATGGTACTGACACCGATAATGGTTGACGGCTTGATGTCCTCGATGGCCGCCACAAAATCCTTCGTCGGGGCGTGCGGATGGGCGTAGGGCTGCTGGAAGTCCACCAGGTCCGTGCGGGTCGATTCGAGCAGGCCGTTGACGTCGAACAGATGCACCCGTGACCGGGCCGCCGCGAGCGTCATCCCTTGCCCCACGAGCGCCGTGCACAGCAGGTTGGCCAGCCCGATACCGGCCGAACCCGCGCCGAGGAACAGATAGGTCTCGTCCTTCAGTTGGGTGCCCTTGAGCCTGGCCGCGTTGATCATCCCGGCCAGGGTGATGCCGGCCGTCCCCTGTACGTCGTCATTATAGACACAGTAATGGTCGCGGTAGCGCTCCAGCAGGTGTACGGCATCGACACCGGTCCAGTCCTCGAAATGGATGCAGCAGCGCGGAAACACCTCCTGCACCGCGGCGACAAACTCATCGACGAATGAGAACAGCTCGGCCGTCGCGGGCCGCCGCTGACGCAGCCCCAGATACAGCGGGTCGTCGAGCAACTGCTGGGTGTTGGTGCCCGCGTCCAAAAACATCGGCAGCAGATACTGGGGCGGTACGCCGGCCGCGGCGGTATAGAGTTGCAGCTTGCCGATCGGTATGCCCATGCCGTTGGCACCCAGATCGCCCAGGCCCAGGATCCGGCCGCCGTCGGTGACGCAGATGAAGCGAATGTCCTTCTGCGGCCAATTTGCGAGGATCTCCTTGACCTTGCCGCGGCGCGTGAGCGACAGGTACATACCGCGCGGCTGCCGAAAGATGTGGCCGAACTTGATGCAGGCCTCACCGATCGTGGGATCGTAGACGATCGGCAGGAAACGCTGCGGGTCGGACATGACGGTGCGATAGAACAGCGTCTCGTCGTGGTCCAGCAGATTGATGAGATAGATATAGCGGTCCAGGTCCGAGTGCTTGTGCCCGAGCTGCACCATCACGCGGCGCAGTTGCAGGTCCTCGGTCTCGGTGACATCCGGCAGCAGACCGACCAGGCCGAGGGCCTGTTTCTCGGCCTCGGTGAAGGCGGTCGACTTGTTCAGAGTGGAGTCACGCAGCAGTTCGGTCCCGCGTTTGGTCGTGGTCGCCATGATAAAGGGGCCCTCGCGTTGGTTGGGTTCGTGGTTGGAGTCGAGTGTGCTTCAGTTCGCGGCGGCGACGTATGGCGCGATCATCTTTGCAGGATCGACGACGCGGTCGAAGGTCTGCTCGTCGACCAGGCCGAGTTGCATTGCCGCGGCCTTCAGCGTCAGGTCATGATCCATCGCGAAGTGGGCGATCTGCGACGCCTTGTCATAGCCGATGACCGGCGCCAGGGCCGTCACCAGCATCAGCGAGCGGTCGAGGTCTTCCTTGATCTTCTTCAGATTCGGCCGCGTGCCCTCCACCAGGAACCGGCGGAAGTTCGTACAGCCGTCCGTCAGGAGGGTGAGCGAGTGAGTGAGGTTGAAGATGATCAGCGGTTTGTAGACGTTCATCTCCAGATAGCCGCCGGCCCCGCCCAGGCCGACGGCCACATCGTTGGCCATCACCTGGGCGGCGATCATCGTCAGGGCCTCCGCCTGGGTCGGGTTCACCTTGCCCGGCATGATCGATGAGCCGGGTTCGTTGGTGGGGATGATCAACTCGGCAAAGCCGGCCCGCGGGCCGCACGACATCAGGCGTATGTCGTTGCCGATCTTGTAGAGCGAGACGGCCAATGTGCGCAGGGTGCCCGACAGGTGCACCAGGGCGTCGTGGGCGCCCTGCACGGCAAACTTGTTCGGGGCGGTGAGGAACGGCAGCCCGGTCAAGCCGGCGATCTGCGCCGCGACCGCCTCGGCAAACCCCGGCGCCGAATTCAGCCCGGTACCGACGGCCGTGCCGCCGAGCGCCAGACGATAGACGCCGGTGAGCGCATCCGGGATGCGGTTGAGATTATCCGTGAGCATCCCCGCATACCCGGACCATTCCTGCCCGAGTGTCAACGGCGTCGCATCCTGCATATGGGTGCGGCCGATCTTGATGACAGCCTGCCAGTCCTGTGCCTTCACGGCGATGGCGTCGCGCAAGGCCGTCACCGCCGGCAGCAGCCGCGCCGTCACACCGACGGCGGCGGCGATGGACATCGCCGAGGGAAAGGAGTCGTTGGACGACTGCGACATGTTGACGTGATCGTTGGGATGCACCGGCGTCTTGCTGCCCAGTGGGGTGCCGGCGAGTTGGCAGCAGCGATTGCTGATCACCTCGTTCACGTTCATGTTGAACTGCGTGCCGCTGCCGGTCATCCAGACATGCAGCGGGAACATATCCTGATGCTTCCCGCCCAGGATCTCGTCGCAGACCTGCACGATCAGACCGTGTCGGCGGTCGTCCAGACGGCCGCCCGCGTGATTGGCATGGGCCGCCGCCTTTTTCAGCGTCGCATAGGCGGCGATCATCTCGCGCGGGATCAGGTCCGTGCCGATACTGAAGTGCGTAAGCGAGCGCTGCGTCTGGGCGCCCCACAGCCGATCGGCCGGAATCTCGACCGCGCCGAGGCTATCGGTTTCCTGGCGAACGTCATTCATGGTGGATACTCCATCGTCTGGGTTGTTCGTCACCATCGTCGGCAGACCGCAGACCCCCGGTGGTCTGGTCCGCAGGATGAGATACGCCGCAATCAGACCGCGGCCACGGTCTTCGCGGTGAGTGGCGGGGCCGGAACCCCGCGGATACCATTCTGCGCCCTTTGATCCAGTATGCAAGCCCGGCGTTCGCCCCGTTATCCTCGCGGCATCGCGCGCCTAATCGCATTGGGCATTGGGATAGGCTGAGCGGGCGCCGACCAGGACACCGCCGAGCAGGCTGGGTCCGGTGGCGGGGTCGGGGTCACTGGGGACCGACGGCCCTCCCAGATAGGACGGGATGCACACGCAACCTAAATCGAAGGTCGCGCCGCTGCCGTCGGCGGCCGGTTGGGTCATGAGCGCGGCCACCACCCCGCCGGTCGCCTGCGGGTCGCCGACGCACAGTCCGTAGGGCAGGGTCGGCTGGCCCTGGCAGGAGAGGAAACCCTGGGCCTGGCCGGCATTGTTACCGATGGGATAGACGGACAATAAGACCGCGGTACCGGTCGGGCACGCGGTGGTATTGAGCGTCTGAGCCCCATTCTGAAATGGATAGAAGGCAGCGGCGATCTGGTAGCCGTTGACCGTCAAGAGCCCGGTCGACGCGACATAGCCGACTTGCGTGCTGTCCTGCACATTCGGTGCGGTGATGTTGTAGGTGTTACCCCCGGCCATCGGCACCACCAGGGTTAATGTCGGTGGGGCGGAGGCTGCCGGATAGCTCCCCTCGCTGCCGACTGGAAAGCTCGCCTGGCAGGTCAGGCTGCCGACGCTGGTCGCGGCGTCGACCGAAAGCTGGACCGTGGCGTCCGCTACACATCCGGTCAAGTCGATCGTTTGCGTCCCGTTGGAGAAGAAATAGGGACCGCTCCAATCGAAGAATTCCGTCCCAGTTAAATAGTCAATGGAGTAGATGCTATATTGCATAACGATCAGGACTCCGGTGGTACTGTCATAACTGCTGCTAGCGTTTACGCATGTGCCCGTTGACTGGGTGACGTTACAGTTAATGGCCGGCGCGTAGGTGGGTGGCGAGGTCGGCCCTGGCCCGATTGGGTCGCCGCTTGCTGTAGTACCATAGCTCGCCAGGGACAGCAGGCCCGAACTGTTATTGAAGGTGACATTGACGCCCACCACGATCGAGGTGATCTGCGTCGTGTTGTTCACCAGTTGCACCGGCGGCGAGAATGCGGCGCTGGTCGGATTGGCCACTTGCAGCCAGCCGTTGGTGGCCGTGATGTCCGCCCCGGTCAGGATCGCATCCCAAAGGCTCAATTGCGCCGTGCTGACCGCGTTGGGATAGGTGGTCAGGACGTTGGTATAAGCTTGACTACCACTCTGGGGCGGACAGACGGCGCTCAGCAGGTTGTTGACGAGGGTGATACCGGTACACAGTGAGTCGCTGCTGATGGAATAGTTTGACCACAGCGGCGACACGCTGGGCGTCCACCCCATGGTATTGTCGATCTGCGCCTGTACGAAGCTGTTGGCGAGCAACATGCCGAGCAGATTCGATGACGAATAGCTGGCGTTGATGACCGGCGGGGCGTTTGCCGCGACCGGCGGCGGTTGACTCACCGTGCTCGTAAAATCGGCGTCGATCGCGGACGTGGCCATGGGCATCAAGGCGCCGTCGGCGGCGGTGGCGGTGCCGGTGGCGGCGGCCACGCCGACCTGGAGCGCGACCGAGGCCTCGGGCCCGGCGACGAATGCAATGCCGGCCACCAGGGAGTCGGTGGTGACCTCGACCAGACCGGAGAAGATCTTGCCCCAAATCGAGGTCGTGGTGATGGGCGTATCGGCGGCCGTGTTGAGGGTGTTGATGGTCGTCGCGGCCAGCCCTGGGGAGGCCAGCAGCCATAGGTCAGGGTCCAACTGTCGGCGATGGCGGGCGGGTTCTCGCTGGAGCCGAATGAACTGCTGAACTCCACGGTCGTCGCCGAATCACCGGAATTGAGGCCGGGTACCGTCGGCGAGGCACTGGTTACGGGGTCCTCCTCGTCCCAGAAGATATAGAAGTCGTAAAGGTCAGGGCTGCCGCTGCCGCCGAACGCCGAGTTGAAGAAGCCCGCTTCGCCCGAGCCTGCATTCCAGCCGTAAGTGGCCCCGGGATTGCCGCTGAGGGCCGCCGGGTTGGCGCTGCTCCCATAGGGCACGAACGAGCAATTGGTGTAGGGGCTGAGGTTGAAGAAGGTATAGGACAGGGCGCCGGTATTGGCGTTGTAGACGTAGTCGCCGACCGCGCCCGCGGCATAGCCGGCGAGCGTCAGCGCAACGAGCAGATTGGTTTTCATGTCAATTCCCCTTCAGGTTGAACCGGACGGCGCCGACGATGAATGGGCTGTTGATGGTGACGGCGGCCACCGCGGACTTGGCGGCGAGGTTGTGCAGGCCGTAATAGGCCCCGGCATTGACCCGGAAGCGGGTCAGCCGGCCGGCGGCGTCGAACACGCAATCGGTCATCAGGTTGTGCCGCGGCAGACCGCCGGCGGCGAGCGAGACGCCGCAGGAGGCGCTCGGGTTCATCGTCACCGGGATGACGAAGTGAAAGTGCGGGGCACCGGAGAGCACCAGCGCGTCGGGGGCGGCCGAACTGGAGTTCTGGACGCCCTGATAGGAACGGAATTTGGACAGGAAACCGACCTGACTCACGTCCTGGCGCAGCGGCCCGATAGTGGTGAGCGAGACCGCCCCGCTCGCGCGCCGGTAGCTATTGGCGGCGGCCAGGGTCTGGTCGGTGACGGTGCCCGGGCGCAGCGTCACGCCCTGGCTGGCCATCAGGTTGAAGGTCACCACGCGGCTGACGAAGCGGCTGGCTTCGCAGCGCGGGGTGCTGTTGTCACGGGTGGGCACCAGGGTGACCTGGTAGTTGTCCGGCAGATAGGCTTGGACGCCGGTATTGCCGATCTCGGCATTGCAGCCGGTGGCCCCGACGGTGTTGCGGGCCTGGAAGTGTTGCAGCTTGTTGTAGCTGCCGGCCCTGTCCTGAAACTTGATGACGGCGGTCTTGATGGTGGTGAGCTGGCCGGCGGTGACGGTGAAGGGGCGTTCGTGACGGCTGTCGAGACCGGTATTGCGGTAGAGCAGGTAGTTGCCGGGCGGCAGGTCCAGGCGGGTGTTGAGGGTCACGGGGTATTGGGTCCCGAGCGTGATGTTGCCGGGGACGACCTGCGCGGCGATGAAGCTGCCGGTAGCCAGGGGTTTGGTGCTCGCGAGCAGGCACAGGCCGGTCGTCACCGCCGGGCCGCCGCAGTCGGCCGGGAGGCTCGCATAGAAGGGATCGGCGGTGACGGTCTTTACGTCGGCGGCGCCGACGGCCGGGGCGGCCAGGGCGGCGGCGAGTCCGGCGCAGCAGAGGTGCCGGCCCGACGGATGAAGGGAGTGGCGCGTGTTCATTCAGGTTTCCTGTCGATCAATGGCATTGGGCATTGGGGTAGGCGGCACGGGCGCCGCCCGGTCGTAGCCTGGATGGAGCGCAGCGGAATCCAGGACCAAGGCTGAAGCCTTGGACTCCAGAAGGTGGCCGCTGGCCGGAGCGATGATCAAGGCCGCGCCAAGGCTGAAGCCTTGGACTCCAGTCATCCGCGCCGCCGTCGGCCTGCCCAGCCGGTCAGACCGGCCGCCAGGAGCAATGCCGTCGCCGGCTCCGGGATGTCGCCGTCATGCACCGCCTAGGCGAGGTATAGCTGGTCCTTGCCGTAGGCGATTTGGCTTCCGTCGAAGTAGTCGAAGGTCCAGGCAAAGGTTGTGTCCTGGGCCAGCGCCGCATTGGTCCAATAGGCGGTGTCGGCGATGTTGGTGAACAGCTCGAAGTTAGCGTTGTGCAACTCGGTAATCGGTGTATCCGCCGTCCCGCCCAGGCCGAGGGCGAGGTCGCCGTAGAACAGGTGACCCAACTCGGCTCCGGTGCAGTCGTAGTCGCCGGAGCAATCCGGGTCCGGCGTGGGCAGGCGCCAACCATCGCGTCCGGCGTAGACCAGGCTGGCCGCCCAGGCATTGGCGCCGGCCCAGTCCATCGTGGCGCCGGCATCATTTGAATCCATCAGCCAGGTGAGGTCCTGGGCGCTGTCGTAGACCAGACCGTCGGAGCGGCTGATGAGGGCCGCGTCGGCGGGCAGCGCGCACAGCGCCCCGGCCAGGATCGACAGCAGTTGCAGGCGGGTAGCGGATGCTTTCATGGGGATGGTCTCGGGGTAAGGATGCGTTGCGGGCGGTCAACCCAGAAGGAGCAGTTCTCACACAGAGACACAAAGATCACAAAGATTTTCAACGCGATATGTAGGTCGAGGAGGTCACCCGCGCGGTGATCGGCCCAACGCCTTCAATGATCTGTTTTTCTTTGTGTTCTTTGTGTGAGCAATTCCCAAACTTAGGGCCAATCGTGGCGCGGGCGTCCGCGCTGGCCGATCGACCCCCGGGTGCGGCGGCGCACCGACGGGGGTCGTCGCCGTCTCGAATAACGGTAGGAGTGGCCTGGTCCGTTGTCCACCAACGGATTCAAACCAATTCTGACGAATTCTTACCTGGCTCAGGGCCGACCCGCGGCGGCTGCGCAGCGGCCGGGCGTTGGACCCAGACATAGCCGGTGCCGTAGACGCTGGTGAAAGGCGCGGGCTGGTCGGCGACGGTGGCGATCTTGTGACGCAGACGTGAGATCGCGGTGTCCAGGCGGGCCCGGGTGTACAGATTCTCCGGGCGGCCGAGGACCCGGATAATGGCATCGCGAGCGACCGTCGCCGGGGCCTCGTCATGCAGCAAGGTCAGGAAGCGCGCCAACTGGCGGCCGCCGATGGGGTCGTCCTCCACCACCATGATCAGCGCCAGCCGGACGCGGCCCGGTCCGCCGTACTTGAAGGCGTTGTCCAGGAGGTTGCCTAAGATCAGCACCAGGCGCGGGGCATCGATGAGGTGGCACCCGGGGTCCGGTGCGGCGGCGATGACCAGGTCCAGGCGGGCGCGGTCCAGGTGTCCGCCCAGGGCGCCCTGCACCTGTTCGACCTTGGCGTGCAGGTCGTAGTGAAAGTCCGCCGCGCGGCCCGTCGCGAAGGCGGCGCGTTGGGCCTGGAGACTCTGGACGATGTCGACGAGGTGGTTGGAGAGGTGGGTCAGGTCGTCGGCCGCCTCGGTGTTGGAGAGCAGACCGCGGCGCAGGTTGCCGGCGAGCAGGCGCAGCGAGGACGCGGGATTGCGCACCTCGTGGGACACCACCTGCAGCAGCCCGCTGAACTTGTCGGCGACGGCCGCCAGTCTGACGCGCTCGTGTTCCGCCTGCTGCATGCGGCGGGTCTGCTCCGGGACCTCACGCAGGATGCGCCCACCCACGATCAGGACCGCGACCAGCATGAGCGTGATGAGGCGGGGATCGAGGCGAAAGGCCTGCATGGTAGTCCCCAGGTCGCGCTCGGACAGGGGCAGGGTGTCGCCGGTGCGTTGACGCGGTGCCGCCAGGGTGCCGTCCGCGGCCAGATAGACCAGTTCGACCAGGTCCAGATTGGCCGCGGTGAGTTTCAGGATCGGGCCCTGCCCGGCCATGGATGCCGGGCGGTCCGGTTCGGGACGGCCGGGCGGCGGGGCGGCGAAATAGCGCGGTTGGGGTTGGAAGCCCAGGTGGATGTCGGTCTGGGCCGGCGGCAGGCCGCCGCCGCGCCAGCGGCGGGCGGCCTCCTCCCAGGAGTGGACCGGTGTCGGCAGCGGCTGCAAGGCCAGGGGCAGGGCGGCCGGGGTGTCTGCCCCCGACCGGGCCGGGGCCAGCAGCAGGGCGCCGATGACGAGGTACAGGAACCAGGGGAAGGGCACGATGATCCGGCGGATGCGTGGCACTTGAGGACCGGAGTTAGGCGATTTCCGAAAAACGTCGTTCGGTAGCGGGTGGTCGGCAGAAACGGCAACGCGATCGGGATCAGGAACGGGTCACTGATAAGTTGAACAAGTCCATCAGGGGATGCTTGTCGCGTCGTTGTCGTTGTCGTTGTCGTTGTCGTTGTCGTTGTCGTAATCGAGGTTATCGTAGCACCCCGGATTCTCCAGCACGCCAAACAGCATCGCTTCTCCGATTACGATCACGACAACGACAACGACAACGATGGTGTTATGTTCAACGTGTTCTTGACTCGTTGCCTAGCCCTACCCCGCACTATCTTCGCCGCCGGGGCCGCTCCCGCCCGCCGGCGGGTCCATCGACCGACCGGGGCCGCTCGGGTTACCCTAGGCCCAGGCCCGGAGCACTCGCAAGACCACACCTACGGCAGTCAACCCCATGCAGCGCCGCCCCCCGTCCATCCCCTGCCCCCTCAGACTGCCGCTAGGCCTGTTCCTGCTTTGGGCACTGGTGGGAACCCTTGATGCCCGGGCGGCAGACCCCGGGGTGCCCGCGCGCGACCTGCCGAGCCCCGCGCCGCGCACGGTCATCGCCGCCCTCGGGCGGGTGGAGCCGCTCTCGGAGGAGATCCGCATCGCCGCGGCCATGACCGGGCGGCTGGCGGAGGTGATGCTCGACGAGGGGCAGCCGGTCACCCGCGGCCAGGTCGTGGCCACCCTGGAGAACGCGGACCACCTGGCGCGGGTGCAGGAGGCACAGGCCAACGTCGCGATCGCACAAGCGGCCCTGGAGCGCGTGATCAACGGCGCGCGGCCGTCCGAGCGGGAGGAGGCGGCGGCCGCCGTCGGCGAGGCGCAGGCGCACCTGACCCGGGCCGAGCGCGAGCTTTCCCGCCAGATTGGACTGGCGCAGAAGCGTCTGGGCAGCGGCCAGGACCTGGACAACGTCGGCAGCGCGCGCGACGTGGCCCAGGCCCAACTCGCCCGCGCCCGCGCCCGACTGGCGGTGGTGGACAGCCCGGCACGGGCGGACGAGCAGGCCCGGGCGGAGGCGGAATTGGCGCTGGCGCAGGCGCGGCTCGCCGTGGCACGGGCGCTCTATGAGAAGTCCTTCGTGCGCAGCCCCATCGACGGGGTGGTCCTGCGGCGCTTCCGGCGTGCCGGGGAGCAGGTCACCGAGATGGGCGACACCCCCATCCTGGCGGTGGGGGACCTGGCCCACCTGCGGGTACGCGCGGAGGTGGACGAGGCGGACATTGCGCTGCTGCGCGTCGGCCAGGACGCCTATATCCAGGCCGACGCCTACGGCGAGCGGCGCTTCCCGGGCCGGGTCGGGCGGATCGGCAGCCTGATGGGGCGCAAGCAGGTGCTCTCCGACGACCCCGCCGAGCGCAAGGACACGCGCGTGCTGGAGGTGCTGATCGACCTGGAGCCGGGTCTCGCACTACCGGCGGGGTTGCGGGTGAATGCGTATATCGCGATCCCGCCGCCAGACTGAGCCGGGAACATTGTCGTTGTCGTTGTCGTTGTCGTTGTCGTAATCGGAAGAGCGATGCACGTTGGGTGCGAGAGAATCCGGAACGCTACGATAACATCGATTACGACTACGATTACGACAACGACAACGACAACGACAACGAAAACGACGCTACAGGCAGTCCCTGATGGAATTATTCAACTTATTAGTCAACCGTCCCCAAGTCCTCTTCCTGAAATGAAAACGGGACCCTTACACTGGGGCGCCGGAATGGCCGGGCTGCTCGCCTGGCGTAACCTCGCCCATGACCGCTCCCGCTTTGCCGTGACCCTGGTCGGGATCATCTTCGCGGTGGTGCTGATCGCCATGCAGATCGGGCTCTTCCTGGGCTTCTCCGACAGCACCACCAATGTCATCCGTCACACCCGTGCAGATTTCTGGATCGTCGCCAAGGGGTCCCAGAACTTCGAGGTCACACTCCCCATCAATGAACGCGAACTCTTCCTCGCCCGCTCGGTTCCCGGGGTGGCCCAGGCCGAGGCGCTGTTGGTCCAGTTCACGACCTGGAAGACGCCCGGCGGGGGCACCGAGAGCGTCATCATCCTGGGCACGGATCTGAACACCGGCCTGGCCGGCCCCTGGAATATCGTCGAGGGTCGGCTCGAGGACCTGCGGCGCCCGGATGCGGTGATGATCGACCGGGTGTTCATGGACAAACTCGGGGTCAGCCGGATCGGCACCCGCGTGGAGATCAACAACCGACGCGCGCTGGTGGTCGGGTTCACCCAGGGCATCCGCTCCTTCACTACCTCCCCCTGGGTCTTCGCCTCCACCCGCAATGCCCAGCGCCTGAGCGGCTTCGCCGAGGACCAGACCAACTATGTCATCGGGCGGCTGCGCCCCGGTGCGGACCCGCAGCGGGTACGCGACGACCTGGTCCGCACCCTGCCGCGGACCGACGTCTATCTCAGCGAAGCATTTGCCGCCCGCACCCGCGACTACTGGATGTTCACCACGGGTGCCGGGGCCTCGGTGCTGGTCTCCGCCGTCCTCGGCCTCCTGGTGGGCGTGGTGATCGTCGCCCAGGTGCTCTATGCCACCACCGTCGACCACCTCCCGGAGTTCGGCACCCTGCGCGCCATGGGGGCACCGCGCGCCTTCATCTATAAGGTCATCATGGGGCAGGCGGTGATCAGCGCGACCCTGGGCGGACTGCCCGGCATCGCCCTGTCGCTGCTGTTCGCCCGGGGCAGCGAGGCCGGCGCCGCCGTCATCCTGGTCCCGCCGGGGTTGGCCGTGGCGCTCTATGGTGTGACGCTCGTGATGTGCGTCCTGGCCTCGATCGTCTCCATCCGCAAGGCCATGAGCATCGACCCGGCGATGGTCTTTCAGCGATGAGCGCGCAGGCCTTGGAGACCCGCGGTCTATCCATGGTCTACGGCACCGGGGACACCGCCGTGCGCGCCCTGGACGCCGTCGACTTCCAGGTCGCCGCCGGACAGGTCATGGCGCTGATGGGGCCATCGGGGAGCGGCAAGACGACGCTGCTGATGATCCTGGGCTGTCTGCTGCACCCCACCGCGGGCTCCGTCTGGGTAGAGGGCCAGGCGCTCGCCGGGCTGTCCACCCAGGCGCTGACCCGGCTGCGCCTGCGGCGCATGGGCTTCATCTTCCAGAGCTACAACCTGTTCCCGGCCCTCACCGCGGCGGAGAACGTGCAGGTCGCGTTGGAACTCAAAGGTCGGGACCTGGGTGAGGCGACCGCACTCCTGGACCTGGTGGGCCTGGCCGGGCGGCGGCGCAACTTCCCCGCCCAATTGTCCGGCGGGGAGAAGCAGCGCGTCGCCATCGCCCGCGCCCTGGCCGGCGACCCGCCCATCCTGCTCGCCGACGAGCCCACCGCCGCCCTGGACTCCGTCAACGGGCGTGCCGTCGTGCGCCTGCTCGGGGACCTGGCCCACGCGCAGGGCCGGGCGGTGGTGATCGTGACCCACGACCCGCGCATCGGTGAACTGGCCGACCGGGTGGTGCACATCGAGGACGGCCGGATTCAGGATCAGTTCTGATCGCACCCGAAGCGCAGTGCCCGGGGTTTGGCCCCGTCGCTCCGGTATACTAATCTGCTTTCCCGATCCTCCCCCTGACCCCCGCGGACCTCTCTTAAGCCATGCTGGACAAGAACTACGACCCCCAAACCCTGGAACAGGCCTGGTACGAGCGCTGGGAGGGCCGCGGCTGGTTCGCCCCGGGACCGGCCGGGGGCGCCGGCGCCGGGACCTATTGCATCATGATCCCGCCGCCCAATGTGACCGGCAGCCTGCACATGGGCCACGGGTTCAACAACACGGTGATGGATGCGCTGATCCGCTACCGCCGGATGTGCGGCGACCGGACCCTGTGGCAGCCGGGCACCGATCATGCCGGCATCGCCACCCAGATGGTGGTGGAGCGGCAACTGGAGGCGCAGGGCAAGACGCGGCATGATCTCGGCCGGGACGCCTTCATCGCGCGGGTCTGGGAGTGGAAGGCGCAGTCCGGCGGGGCCATCACGGGCCAGTTGCGGCGGCTCGGCTCCTCGCTCGACTGGGGCAATGAGCGCTTCACCATGGACGAGGGCCTCTCGGCGGCCGTGCGCGAGGTCTTCGTGCGCCTGCACCAGGAGGGCCTGATCTACCGGCGCAAGCGCCTGGTGAACTGGGACCCGGTGCTGCACACGGCGGTGTCGGACCTGGAGGTGCTCTCCGAGGAGGAGTCCGGGTACCTGTGGGACATGCGTTACCCGCTGACCAACGGGACCGGACACCTGGTGGTCTCCACCACCCGCCCCGAGACCCTGCTCGGCGACTGCGCGGTGGCGGTGAATCCGCACGATGAGCGCTACCAACACCTGATCGGCGAGTTCGTGGAACTGCCGCTGACCGGCCGGCGTATCCCCATCATCGCCGACGACTACGCGGACCCCGCCTTCGGCACCGGCTGTGTCAAGATCACCCCGGCCCACGACTTCAACGATTACGCGGTCTGGGAGCGCCACCGCGACGAACTCGCCATCGCCGGCCAGCCCCACGGCGGCCTGATCAACATCTTCACCCCGGACGCGGCGGTGCGTGCCAACCTGCCCGAGGAGGGCGACCTGATCCCCGCCGCCTATGTCGGCCTGGACCGCTTCGCGGCACGCAAGCGGATAGTCGCGGATCTCGAGGCCCTGGGCCTCCTGGCCCTGGTCAAGGACCACAAGTTGCAGCAGCCGCGCGGCGACCGCTCCGGCGCACTGATCGAGCCCTATCTGACCGATCAATGGTATGTGCGCATCGCCCCGCTCGCGGAACCCGCCATCGCCGCGGTGGAGGACGGGCGCATCCGCTTCGTCCCCGACAACTGGAAGAACACCTATTTCGAGTGGATGCGCAACATCCAGGACTGGTGCATCAGCCGCCAGATCTGGTGGGGGCACCGCATCCCCGCCTGGTATGACGCCGAGGGGAACGTCTATGTCGGCCGCGACGAGGAGGAGGTGCGCGCGACCCACCAGCTCCCAGCGGAACTCGCCCTGGAGCAGGACCCGGACGTGCTGGATACCTGGTTCAGTTCCGCGCTCTGGCCCTTCAGCACCCTGGGCTGGCCGGACGACACCGAGCGCCTGCGCGACTTCTACCCGACCTCGGTGCTGATCACCGGCTTCGACATCATCTTCTTCTGGGTCGCCCGGATGATCATGATGGGGCTCAAATTCATGGGGGACGTCCCCTTTCGGGATGTCTATATCCACGGACTGGTGCGCGACGCCCACGGCGACAAGATGTCCAAGTCCAAGGGCAATGTGCTGGACCCCATCGATCTGATCGACGGGATCGATCTGGATGCCCTGGTCGAGAAGCGCACCCAGGGGATGATGCAGCCGCACCTGCGCGAGAAGATCGCCCGCCAGACCCGCGCCGACTTCCCCGGCGGCATCCCCGGCTTCGGCACCGATGCCCTGCGCTTCACCTTCGCGGCGCTCGCCACCACCGGCCGGGACGTGAAGTTCGACCTGGGCCGCATCGAGGGCTACCGCAACTTCTGCAACAAGCTCTGGAATGCCTCGCGCTATGTACTGATGAACACGGAAGATCAGGATTGCGGTCTGGGGTCAGACCCGCTCGAGTTCTCTCCCGCCGACCGCTGGATCGCCGCGCGGCTGGCGGCCACCACCAACACGGTGCGCGAGGCCATGGACGCTTACCGCTTCGACCTGGCCGCCCAGGCGCTCTACGACTTCACCTGGAACGAGTTCTGCGACTGGTATCTGGAGCTGTGCAAGCCGGTGCTGACCGGGGCGGATGCGAGCGATGCCGCCCGGCGCGGCACCCGCCGCACCCTGGTCACGACACTCGAGACCCTGCTGCGCCTCATCCACCCGCTCATGCCCTTCATCACGGAGGAGATCTGGCAGAAGGTCGCCCCCTTGGCCGGGGTCGCGGGCGAAACCATCATGCTCGCCCCCTACCCCGCCGCGCCCGCGGTCGCGGCGGACCCCGCGGGCGAGCGTGAAGTGACGGCGGAGATCGACTGGGTGCGTCAATTCATCCTCGGGATGCGGCGCATCAAGGGCGAGATGAACATCCCCCCGGGCAAACCGCTGCCGGTGCTGATCGCCAATGCCTCGGAGCAGGACCGCCGCTGGCTGACCGCCGCCCGCCCCTATCTCGACTTCCTCGCCCGCACCGAGTCCATCACGGTGTTGGAGGACGAGTCGCAGGCGCCGGAATCCGCCATCGCCCTGGTCGGCGCGATGAAGGTCCTGATCCCCATGGCCGGGCTGATCGACAAGGACGCCGAACTCAAGCGCCTGGACAAGGAGATCGGCCGCCTCGCCGACGACGTGGCGCGGACCGAGGCCAAGCTCACCAACCCCGCCTTCGTCGACAAGGCCCCGGCGGCCGTAGTGCAGAAGGAGCGCGACAAACTCGCCGAGCACGGCACCGCGATCGGGAACCTCAGGACGCAGCGGGAGCGGATTGCGGCGCTCTGACCCCTGCTGCTGACAGCGCCGCAGGGGGCCGGGCAAGAGTATTCACCTTCATGGGGCCTAAGGAACGGTTCACTAATAGGTTAAACAATTCCATTAGGGACTGCCTCTAGCGCCGTTGTCGTTGTCGTTGTCGTAATCGAGGTTATCGTAGCGCCCCGGATTCTCTCGCACCCCAAAGTGCATTGCTTCTCCGATTACGACAACGACAA
>NZ_CAIKKU010000123.1 GCF_903828115.1 uncultured Thiodictyon sp.
CCAAGACTCCTGCGATTACGACAACGACAACGACAACGACAACGATTGTGTTTGCGTTTAACTTGTCTTGACTCGTTACTTAGCCGGAGTACTCGATGCCCGCACCGACCGAACTGAACCTGCACCAACTGTCCCGCGTCCTGGAGGTCGCCTTCGAGGACGGCGCCCGCTTCAGCCTCCCCTGCGAGTATCTGCGGGTCTTCTCACCCTCCGCGGAGGTCCAGGGCCATGGCCCGGGCCAGGGGACGCTCCAGGTGGGCAAGGAGGACGTGGGCATCGACCGGATCGAGCCGGTCGGCCACTATGCCGTCTGCCTGCACTTCGACGATGACCACCATACCGGCATCTATTCCTGGGACTATCTGCGCCACCTGGGGGTCAATCAGGAACGCCTCTGGCAGGGGTATCTGGACGAACTCGCCCAGGCCGGGCTGCGGCATAAGAAGCCGTCCTGAGGCAGGCGCGCCGGGACGGTACCCGGCGCTCGCGGGCCGGGGCTCAGTCGTGCTGCGCCAGTCCGCTCAGGTTGACCTGGTCGACCAGACGGGCGAAGGCGTAGTCGATTTCGTCGTAGTTGTTGTAGACGCCGTGGGTGGAGATACGGAAACCCACCCGGTTGTCTGCCGTCAGCAGGCCACTGGTGCGCCAGGTGGTCGAGCGACCATAGACCTTCGGCATCTCCGCGGCCAGGTTGGTGAGGATCGTGGAAATCGCGGCATTCATGACGCCGTAGCTCGCCGCCTCGTCCTTGGCGGCAAAGGGGTTGAACGAGGTCACCGCGGTGGCAAAGGCGCTGTTCGGGTTCTGCTGCACCCACAGGGCCCCGGGGCCCCACTGGGCGGCGACCAGGCCCTTCAGGTAGTTGCCCAGGGCAACGCCGCGGTTGTAGATGGCGTTGATGCCGATCTGGGAGAAGAAGGCCAGCGAGTCGGTCATGGCATAGACGGCCGGGGTGTTGTACTCCCCGCGCGACTGGGTGGAACTCGACGGACGGAAGGCGCGGCTGTTGAACAGGGCGCTGGCGGCCACGAACTGGTTGCCGTAGCCGACGAAACTGCCGACGGCGAAGGGCGGCAGTGGGTGGTCGACCGCATCGGAGGTGCGGACGTAAAAGATGCCCGTACCGGGTCCGCCGCACAGCCATTTGTGGCCGGCGCCGGCGATGAAGTCCGCCCCATAGGCATGGCAGTCGACCGGCAGCATGCCCCAGCCGTGGGCGGAGTCGATGATGCTGTAGGCGCCATAGCTGCGTGCCAGGGCACAGAGTTCCGCGACCGGCAGGCGCAGGCCGTTCTTGTAGAAGACCTCGGAGATTGCGAGGTACTGCTTGTTGTCGGGACCCAACTCGGCGGCCAGGGCCGGCTCGAACCAACTGAGCACCTGTGCCACGGTGATGTCGGCGGTGAAGCTGGAGGGGATGTCGATCACCACGACCTCGACCCCATGGTAGTCCCGCGCCCAAGCCGCGGGGCCCATCATGGCTGGGTGCTCGAAGCTGGTGGTGACGATGCGGTCACCGGGCTTCCAAGGGGTACCGGAGAAAATCAGGTTGCAGGCGTCGGTGGTGTTGTAGCTCAGGACGATCTCGTCGGGGTTGGCCCCGTAGGCGTTGGCCACCTGCAACTGGCGGGCGCCCATGGCAGAGGGCGTGACCGGGAACAGGGTCGGGAAATCGGCCGCCAGGTTGGCCGCCCAGTCGCGCGGGTCCTCGCTCTTGTAGCGGTTGTAGACGGCCAGGTTGTTCTGGACGAACTCCGGCTGGGACCCGGTGGTGCCGGTGTTCATGTGGATGTAGTCGCTCGACAGGGAGAAGGCCTTGCGGACCTGCTGCCAGTATTTCTCGGTACCGGCCGGCTTAGTGATGGTCGGGGGGGGCAGGAGTTCGCGCCCGAGCTGTCCGGGTGCACTGGACTGATTGGCGAGGACCTCGCGTGGGCCGACCAGGGTGGCAGCCACCGCCGCGGAGGCGAAACCCTTAAGGAAGCCGCGACGATCGAGACCGACGCCATTGTTGTTCTCTTGCGCTGACATGGATGGAACTCCCAGACTCGTTAGTAGTATCCGCGGGGCTGACCGACTGACCCGTGGCTCTCTGCCGCGATGGATGTGAGATCGCGTCCGCCCCCGGCCTGACGCCGGGGCAGGGCCGCGCCGCTATGCAACATCCGTGAACGGATGCAACAGTGCGTTGATGGGAGCTTAACCGCATCCGACGAACGGACAGTGACATGTGTCCGCTATTGTCGAAAGACCGGGCACGCGCGACCCGCGGGATTGCGAATCTGTGATCCGGTTCCCCCCGGGCGGAACGCGTCAGTCCCCGTGCGGTACCGGGATTCCGGGGGCCTGAGCAGCGTCAAGACCAGCCGCGCACGGTCCGCTCGAGCGGCCTGCGGTCCCGGCATCGACCGCCAAAATTATTGTTGACAAAAGCGGTCAACTTATCTTTACTTCACGCCAGCCGATGCCCTCGGTCCACCGACCTCGAGTAGGTGTACCGAAGGCAAGGTTGGAGGACAAAAGCCAAACGCTAAACCTGTCTTGAACTGGGGAACAGCACGTCACGGGGCCCGCCAGCGGGAGTGCCGGACGCGCAAGGCAGCGTCAGGGTTGCGCGCGGAAGGTTGGCGTTTTTCGTACACAAAAAACCGCCGGGGCCTTTTAAGCCATGAACAACAAAGCACCAATCGTGATCGCAGTCTTGGCCGTCCTTTCCGCTTCGTCCGCGGCGGCGGAATGGCGCCTTAATGAACCTTGCTCCGGTAAGGAAGGCGTCATCGGCAGTTGTGTCAACCGCATGACGACGCGCAGTAACGAAGCGACCGGCAGCGGCAAGGAGAAATGCGCCCCGTCCGCCGGACCTACGACATCCAAGGCGTCCCCGCCCGAATCGCCGAGGATGGCCGCCAATGGACGCAGTATGCGCTGAGCAGGCGCACCAGGGGTCTGACAGTCAGCGGAACGATGATGGAGAATCTTGCGTAATCGTTCTGCTGAGATGCTTCTGGACAGGCGGCGACCGCCGCCCCACGTCGGCGTCTTGGACCGGGTACCCTTCGCGGCCGGTTGGGCCAGCGCCGCGCCCCCCGGGGCTGCCGGGCCGCCCCGGCGACCCTATCGGGGTCCCCATGAACCCCGAGAAGGCCGTCCTCGGTTTCTTTGTCGTCCTCGCCCCGGCGCTCGACTTCGGGTTCGTCATCGGGTCCTGTCGGCGCTCGGGACCTTACCTCCTGCGGCGACCCGCAGGGCCCCAAATACCGCCAACACACCCCCATTGGTGCGCGAAAGGCGCGTTTCCCGCCCGCCTCGCGGACTGCTTGCCGACGCCCGAGTCCCGCTTCGCGCACACTGTGCGCGCTTTTCGCTTGGCAACGCCGCCGCGATGCCTTATTAGTGGTGTTTGGGCCGGCGCGGTCGCGACCAGGGGTATCCTGGCGGCCCGCGCCCAGCGTCCACTCGCGACGTCCGGCCCCTTCACCTTGGAGTCATGTGCCCATGCATCCGCTCATGCAACGTCTCGCCCAGGACCATGTCCGTCTGGCCCGACTGCTCGACCTACTCAGTGCCCTGCTCGACCGCTTCCGCGACGGCCAGGAACCGGACTATGACCTCTTCTGCGAGCTGCTCGAGTACATGGACACCTACGCCGATACCATCCATCACCCCACGGAGGACCTGCTCTTTCGCCGCGCCCTGGACCAGGGGGCGGAAAACCGCGACATCTTCGAGGTGCTGATGCGCCAGCACAGCGTCGTGGTGCAGATGAACAAGCGCTTTCGCCGCTCGCTGGACGGCATCGCCCACGAGGAGGTCCTGCGCCGCGACGAGGTGGAGAGCCAGGGCCGGGAGCTGGTCACCACGCTGCACTTGCACCTGACCCTGGAGGATGCGCAGGCCTTCCCCATCGCGCGGGCGCGCCTCGACACGGCGGACTGGGACGCGGTCGAGGCCCTGGCCCCGCGTGCCGATGACCCGCTGTTCGGCACCCCGGACCCCCAGCGCTTCCGCGCCCTGTTCAGACACCTGTCCGAGCAGGCCCAGGACTGAGGCCCGATCGACATGCCTGGACTTGAGTCAGAACCCCACCCGGTGAACCCCGCGGCTCCCGCCGCGGCCGAAACACTGACGGCCGGGTCGAGAAAACGCGACGGCACCATCCTCTATGCCAACACCAGAGGGGGGCCCCACGACAGCCCCGAAACACTGGGCGTGCTGCTCGTGAACCTGGGGACGCCGGACGCCCCCACGGTGCCGGCCGTGCGCCGCTATCTGGCCGAGTTCCTGTGGGACCCGCGGGTGGTGGAACTGCCGCGCCCCCTCTGGTGGCTGATCCTGCACGGGATCATCCTGCGGGCGCGCCCGCCGCGCACGGCCCGGACCTACCAGGCGGTCTGGACCCCGGAGGGCTCACCGCTGATGGTGATCTCCAAACGCCTGGCCGCGGCCATGCAGACGGCGCTCGCCGCCCGCTTCGCCGCGCCGGTCAAGGTCGTGCTCGGCATGCGCTACGGCAACCCGTCGATCCCGAGCGCGCTTGCTGCGCTGCGCGCCGCCCATGCCCGGCGCATCCTGGTGTTGCCGCTCTATCCCCAATATTCGGCCACCACGACCGCCTCCACCTTCGACGCGGTGACGGCGGAACTGCGTACCTGGCGCTGGCTGCCGGAGCTGCGCTTCGTCAACCAGTATCACGACGACCCCGGCTACATCGCCGCGCTGGCGGCCAGCATCCGCGGCTACTGGGCCGCGCACGGGGAGCCCGAGCGGCTGCTGTTCTCCTTTCACGGCATCCCCAAGGACTATTTTCTGAACGGCGACCCCTACTTCTGCCAGTGCCAGAAGACCGCCCGCCTGGTGGTCGAGCACTTGGGTCTGGCCAAGGAGCGCTGGCTGCTGTCCTTCCAGTCCCGGTTCGGCGTCCAGGAATGGCTCAAGCCCTATACGGACGAGACCCTCAAGGAGTGGGCCACCACGGGGGTGTGTTCAGTACACGTCATCTCACCAGGGTTCGCGGCCGACTGTCTGGAGACCATCGAGGAGATCTCGGTGGAGAATCGGGACTACTTTCTGGATGCCGGCGGTCAGTCCTACGGCTACATCCCCTGCCTCAACGACGGACCCGAGCACATCGCGGGCCTCGCGGGCCTGGTCGAGCGTCACTGCGCCGGCTGGCCGGAGTCCGCGCCGCTCGTCGACACCCCGGATCTCAACACCCGCCGGGAGCGGGCGCGGGAGTTGGGCGCGGCGGCCTAGACAGGAGCCGGGGCGTCCCGCCCCGGGTCTCTTGCCGACGGGGGCGGGACGCCCCCGCTCCGCTCAGCGACGCCCGAAGAGCCGCCCGAAGAGGCCCCCCTGCCCTGCCGCTGCTGTCGGCTTGGCCGCCACCGGGGCCAGCGTGCCACGCTCGGCCTCCTCGCTCGCCGCCCAGCGCCCGGTGAGCGACTGCCAGTCGGCGTCCGACAGGTCCCGGCCCCAGAGCCGGATGGTCTTATCCGCGCTCCCGCAGACCAGGAAGCGCCCGTCCGGGGTGTATTCCAGGCTGTAGACATCCGCCCCGAACCCGGTGAAGCGCCCGAGTTGGGTGCCGCTCGCCGTATCCCACTGGCACACGGTCCGGTCCGCGCTCGCGGTGGCAAAGGTACCGCCGTCCGGGCTGAAGACCGCCGACCACACCGGATAGCGGTGCTCATTGCGCTCCAGCAGCAGCGACCCGGTAGCCAGGTCCCAGATGCCGACCGAGCCGTCCACATTGGTCAGCAGCACCCGCTTGCCGTCCCCGGTGAAGCGCACGCTGTTGATCCCGTTGTGGACCACGGCCACCCGCCCGACCTCGGCACCGCTGCGCACATCCCACAGGATCAGGTTGCAGTCGCGGCTGCCGGAGGCCAGCAGGCGCCCGTCCGGGCTGAAGGCGACCCCCTGCACATACTGGTTGTGGCCCTCGATGTGGTGGACCCGCTCCCCCTGCACCGTCCAGATCGCGACGGTCCCGTCCTCGCTGCCGGAGGCCAGCAAGTCCCCCTGGGGCTGGAAGTCGACACCGTAGATCAGGCTCGTGTGCCCGCTCTGGCTCCACAGCGCCCGACCCTCCAGCGAGTCCCACACGCGCACCACCGCGTCGGTCCCGCCCGAGGCCAGCAACCGCCCGTCCGGGTGGAAGGCGACCGAGTAGACCCGCCCCTCATGGCCCTTGAGCGTGTGCAGGGTGCGCCCCTCCTGCAGGTCCATCACCCGCACCGCGCTGTCCCAACTCGCCGTCGCGACGCGTGTGCCGTCGGGGCTCAGATCCAGCCCATAAATGGTATCGGTCGCGCCGGGACGCGCCACAAAGCGCCAAGTGTCTGACATCGCAAAATCCTCTGACTGGGGTCACACTGACCGGGGGGCGCCCCCGGCGCCGGGACACCGGTCGCCGGGGTGCGCCCGGGGTAACCGCCAATCTTAGGTGAATCGCGGCGCCGTGGCGCGGGCAATTGCGAGGCCGGCGCCCCCAGGAGGCAATCCGCCAAGGAGCCACACCGCGCCCCCTGGAGTCCAAGGCTTCAGCCTTGGCGCCACATCCCGTGACGCCCGCGTACCGAGACGCTGACACTCCGCGCGAGCCTGCCCGGACCCTGAGAGTCCGTAGGGTCCGCTGTGCGGACCAGCGACATCCCGTCCAGCAGGGGGGCCGGAGTGATGATCAAGGCCTCGCGGCTGAAGCCGCTCCCACAGGGGGCGGCGCGCGGGGCTCAGGCGCCCTTGGCGGTGAACTGCGGCAGGCCGATGTCCCAGCGGATGGCGGCTACCCGCAGCAGGAAGATGCCGGTGCCGGCGAGCAGGGCGGCGATGCGTCCGTCGAGCCCCAGGGCCAGCAGGACGATGAGGGCGAGTGCCCCGGCCCAGGCGGCGGTGGCGTAGAGGGTGCCCTGGAAGACCAGGGGCTCCTCGTTGCACAGGACATCGCGCAGGATGCCGCCGACCACGCCGGTGACCACGCCCATGACGCTCGCGACCAGCCAGGGGGCGCCGCAGACCAGTGCCGCCTTGGTACCGGCGACGCTGAAGAGGGCGAGTCCGGCCGCGTCCGGGATCAGGAAGAGGCGGGGCGGGAGCACGAAGGCCCGGGCGAGAAAGAAGGTCACCAGGGCGGCGCTCACGGCACAGATGAGATAGGTCTGGTCGCCGACCCAGAAGACGGGGCGATCGAGCAGGAGATCGCGCACCGAACCGCCCCCCAGGGCGGCGGCCACGGCGATGAGCACGGTCCCGAACAGGTCGAAGCGCTTGCGCCCGGCCTCCAGCACCCCGGCCGCGGCCATCAGGACCACGGCGCTCTGGCCGATCCAGTACATCAGGGTGTCGAGACTGGGTGGCATGCGAGGGCTGGACTCAGGAACGATTTACTAAAAAGTTAAACAATTTCATTAAGGACCGCCTTGAGCGCCATTTTCGTTGTCGTTGTCGTTGTCGTAATCGAGGTCATCGTAGCGTCCCGGATTCTCTGGCACCCCAGAGTGCCTCGCTTCTCCGACAACGACAACGACAACGATTGTGGTTAACTGATTCTTGAGTCGTTCCTCAGGGGGCGGTGTAGTCTTCGAGCAGGCGGTCGTAGGCGTCGAAGCCGAGGATGGCGCGCAGGGTCGCGAAGTCGGTCTGCTGCCGCGGCATCTGCCCGGCGGTCAGCCCGGCCAGGGCCTCGCGCATGGCGGCGACGGCGACCGCGAGCAGGGTCAGCGGGTAGGCGGCGATGCGATAGCCCAGCTCGGCCAAACGCGCCGGGGGCAGGACGGGCGTGAGGCCCCCTTCGAGCATGTTGGCCATGTGCACCCCCGGGACCTGCCGACAGCAGCGGGCCATCTCGGCCTGATCGCGCGGGGCCTCCAGGAACAGGATGTCGGCGCCCAGGTCGGCGAAGGCGACCAGGCGCCAGAGGGCCTCCTCCAGACTCAGGGCGCTGCGGGCGTCGGTGCGGGCCATGATCAGGGTGCCGGCCCCCGCGTCCCGGGCGTCGACCGCGGCGCGCACCCGGGCCAGGGCCTCGGTGCGTCCGACGACCTCTTTGACGCCGGTGTGTCCGCAGCGCTTGGGTGCCACCTGGTCCTCGATCATGACCCCGGCGAAGCCGGCCAGGCCGAACTGGGTGACACTGCGGCGCACATTGGCCGGGTTGCCGTGGCCGGTGTCGCCGTCGGCGATGACCGGGATCGTGACCGCCTGGCAGATGGCCCGGCCCTGGTCCAGCATCTCGGTCACGGTGATCAGGCCCGTGTCCGGCAGGGCCAGGCGCGCGGCGGAGACCGCGAAGCCGCTCATGAAGCTCAGTGAAAAGCCGGCCTGCTCGATCAGCCGGGCGGACAGGGCATCGAAGCAGCAGGGCATGGTGAGACAGCCCTCCCCCGCCAGCAGGGTACGCAAGCGCGCGGGGGCGGAACCGGAGGAGGCGCCAGGGGGCAGCACGGGGGAGGACATGGGGCTTGGGGGTCGCTTGGCTTGGATGGGCCGATTGTCCTGCACGCCGCACTGGTCCGCAAATGGGACCGTGCCCCGGTCACTCGAGGCTTGATCCGTAACGCGAAGGAGGGGTTTCGCTGCGCTCTACCCATCCTACGGGGTAGATGAGCAAGAGCGCGGCCGGTCGGCCGCGCTCGGCAACCGGTCAGTCCTGGACCCAGTCGGCGAAGTTGTCGACATTCTTCTCCTCGCCGTCGGCATAGCCGGCCTCGTAGGGCTCCGTCAGGCGCTGGTCTTCGCGCTTGGGATTCTGCAGGAAGCCGCACTGCCAGCCCTGGATGTACTCGTCAGCGACGCCCGCCTGCTCCATCTTGGTTACGGCGTCGTAGTAGAACTGATTCATCTGCGGTCTCCGAGGGTTTGGTTGGGTCGTGTTTGGGTCGTTGGGTCGTCGGTCGCGACCGTCGCGCCGCGGCGCAGCCGCGGGCCGGTCCTCTGCGCTCTCGCCGGTCGGTCGCGAAGCGCGCCTTGCCGGGGGGCCGAGACTGCCGGCCGCGCCCGGGGGGCTGGGGCGAGAGAGAAAATAAGAATACAGCGATTTTCTAATAGAAGACAAGCAGGGGATGGCGGCGGGGTGCGATCAAAACTGATGTTTTAACGCACATCTCGTAGGGTACGCATCGCGTACCCGCCAAGCTGCGGCGACCGCCGGAGCCGGCTACCGGACGTTCCCACGGACCGGGCGTCGTTGTCGTTGTCGTTGTCGTAATCGTGGTCGGATTGTTCGATTACGACAACGACAGCGTACCTGGGATCTCAGTCACCACATCAGTTCTGATCGCACCCATGGCGGCGCGGGCTCGGGGGGCGGGCTCAGCGCCGCGCCGGCGCTCCCGGGCGCGCGCGGCGCGGGCTTGGATTGGCCGGGATGCGGCGCATATCCCCCTTAATTGCGCACTTACCCACCCCGTCTCGTCCATAATACCCGCCATTCATGCCCGCCGCCGTGCGGGCCGCACCCTGATCGGCGGGCGAGCCTCTCAGTCGACCATGAACCACCACACCAAGACCACCGCGTGGCGCCGGGCGGCGCTGCACCTGAGCGTCGCGGGCGCGCTGACCCTGGGCGCCCTGCCCTGGGCGCCCGTGGGGGCCGGCCAGTTCAACCTCCCTGACATGGGCGACTCCTCGGACGCGCTCATCAGCAGCGGGGCGGAGATCCGCCTGGGCCGGGCCTTCATGCGCCACGTGCGCGCGTCCCTGCCGGTCTCGGACGACCCCTTGATCACCGCCTATCTGGAGTCGCTCGGCAACGAACTGGTGGCCGCGGACAAGAGCGCCAAGGGCAGCTTCGACTTCTTCCTGATCGATCAGCGGGTAGTCAACGCCTTCGCCGGACCGGGCGGCCACATCGGCATCTACGCGGGTCTGATCCTGGCCGCCCAGAGCGAGGACGAGTTGGCCGCCGTGGTGGCCCACGAGATCGCCCACATCACCCAGCATCACCTGATGCGCGGCTACGAGGACCAGAGCAAGTTCAACATCCCCACCATGGCGCTGATGATCGCGGCGGCCATCCTCGCCACCCAGGCCGGGTCCGGGGACGCGGGGATGGCCGCCATGGCCGGCATCCAGGCGGCGGCCATCCAGCGGCAGATCAATGTTATCCGTGAGGATGAGAAGGAGGCGGACCGCATCGGCATCGCCACCCTGGCCAACGCCCGGCGCGACCCCTACGCCATGGCGGCCTTCTTCGAGCGCCTCTCCAAGACCAGCCGACTCTACGAGAACAATGCCCCGGAGTTCCTGCGCACCCACCCGGTCAACAGCAACCGCATCGGCGACGCCCTGGGCCGGGCGGCCGAGTACGGGGTCCGCCAGCGCCCCGACAGCCTGCGCTTCCTGCTGGCGCGCGCCCGCCTGCGCGAGGCGTCCTATGACCGTCCGGAAAAGTCGCTGGCGGCCTTCAAGGCGTCGCTGCGGGAGGGCCGCTTCAGCAACGAGTCCGCGGAGCGCTACGGCTACGCCCTGGCCCTGCTGCGCGCGGGCCAGCTCGACGAGGCCAAGGCCGAGGCGTCCCGGCTGCTGGCGGGACAACCGAGTCTGGCCGAGTTCATCGTGCTGGACGCCCGCATCGAGCTGAAGCAGGGCCGCACCGACGCGGCCCTGGCTCACCTGCGCGAGGCGGTTGGCCTGTACCCCGGCAACTGGCCCCTGCGCGTCGCCTACGCCGAGGCCCTGACGAGCGCCGGGCAGCCCCGCAAGGCGATGGAGCAGCTCAAGGCGGTCGCGGCGGTCCGCCCCGGCAACGCCATGGTGCTCGACCTCCTGGGCCAGGTCGCCATCAAATCGGGCGACAAGGGGGCGAGTTTGCGCTATCGCGCCGAGAAGCTCTATGCCGAGGGCGACCTGGAGCCGGCCATCAAGCAACTGGAATTCGCCCTGCGCCAGCGCGACCTGGACTACTACGAGGCGGCGCAGATCCAGGTCCTGCTGGAGAGTTGGAAAGAGGAGGAGCGGGCGCAGAAGAAGCGCGGGCGCGACCCCTTCGGGTTCAACGCCGCGGGCGCCGCCGACGGACCCAAGACGCCCATTGATGTTCACAGTGATGTTCACAGCGATGTTCGCAGAGATATTCGCAAAGGAGACAACTGAATGATCGACACCACCCGCCGAACCCTCCTCAAGGGCTCCCTGGCCATCGGCCCCGTCGGCGCCGCGGTCGCGCTGGCCCCGGGTCTGCTCTTGGCCGGCTGGAACCAGGCCGCCTTCGAGTCCCAGGACCTGGGCTCGGCCCTCAAGAATCTGCTGGGCAGCAGCGCCCCCGAGACCAATGACGCGGTCCGGATCAAGGCCCCGGACCTCGCCGAGAACGGCGCCGTGGTCCCGGTGACGGTGGAGACCAGCCTGCCGAACGTCACCGCCATCGCCATCGTCGCCGTCGGCAACGAGCGGCCCCTGGTCGCCTCCTTCGTCCTGGGTCCCGCCGCTTTGCCTTATGTCTCGACCCGCGTCAAGATGGCCAAGACGGCGGACCTGATCGCGGTGGTGCAGCAGGGCGAGCGGTCGTTCAGTAACACCAAGAACGTCAAGGTCACGATCGGCGGCTGCGGCGGCTGAGCGCGCTGACCCCCATCATTCACGTCTTCCGAGGTCAGTGAACATGTCCGATATCAAGGTGCGGGCCAAGCTCGATGGCACCGAAACGGTGGTCAAATGCCTGATCAGCCACCCCATGGAGAACGGTCTGCGCAAGGACGCCAAGACCGGCGAACTGGTGCCGGCCCACTTCATCGAGGAAGTCGTCTGCAAGTGGAAGGGCGAGGTGGTACTCACCGCCTCGTGGAGCGGCGGCGTCTCCAAGAACCCCTACCTGTCCTTCAAGTTCCTGGGCGGCGCGGCCGGCGATCCGGTGGAGATCACCTGGAAGGACAATCTGGGCCAGAGCCAGAGCGAAACCGCTCCGATCAGTTGATAATGGCGTCACCTTACGCCGCGAGCCCAAGTCGTCCCATGCCGCCTCTGAACCGCTGGATCTCCGCCCTCACCCTGATCCCGGGCGCCCTCTTCGGCGCCGTTACCCACGCCGCCGCCCCGGTGCAGCCGGTGGCGGCTCCACCCGGACCGCCCGTGACCGATTTCAGCACCCTGTTCAACGAGGCCTTCTTTCTCAAACTCGGCTTCTCCTTCATGGTCGGCCTGGCGGTGGGCTATGCACTGAAGATCGCCTTCAAGCTCGCCCTGGTGGTGATTGGCGTGATCCTGATCGGCATCTTCGCGCTGCAATACGCCGGCATCGCACACGTCGACTGGTCCGGGATGGAGGGCCAATACGACAACTGGGCCAGTTGGCTGTCGGTCAACGGCGGCGCCTTCCTGGACTTCATCGGCAACAACCTCTCAAACTCCGCCTCCTTCATTGCCGGGTTGGCGCTAGGGCTCAAGATCTAGCGAGGCTCCGCTCAGGCCGGCGAGTCGGCGGCCACAAAGTTGAGCATCAACGACGGTGCCGGCTGGTCGTATTGTCAGCAGTCCCGACGCTATATCGGGGTGGGCGACCTGGTGATTCGGCGGGCCAGGACCCAGGTTCGGGGGTAACACCCGCACGAGGTCTCAAGTATGCCTGCCGCCCCCGCCCACGCCGGTTCACTGCGCGAGTCGCTGCGCTACCTGAACTGGGTCTACAACCCCTTCCAGTCACTGGACGTGTCCCAGGTCTATGACCTGCTGTCCACCCGCGCCCCCACCGGGCGCGGTCTCTGGCTTAACCTGGGCTATTGGCGCGACGCCCGAACGCTCGACGACGCCTGTGTCGCCATGGCCGACCTGCTGGCGGAGCGGGTCGGCATGACGGGCGCGGACGCGGTACTGGACGTGGGCTTCGGCTTTGCCGATCAGGATGTCCGCTGGGCCCAGACGCGGGCGCCGCGGTCCATCACCGGGCTCAACATCACCGCCTCCCAGGTCGCCGTCGCCCGCGCCCGGGTCGCGGACCTGGGGCTCTGCGAGCGGATCGACCTGCGCGAGGGCTCGGCCACCGCGATGCCCCTGCCGGACGCCGCCTTTGACGTGGTGACGGCACTCGAATGCGCCTTCCACTTCCGCACCCGCGAGCGCTTCTTCGCCGAGGCCTTCCGGGTGCTGCGCCCGGGCGGGCGCCTGGTGGTCGCCGACATCCTGCCCATGCCGACGGCAAGCGGCTGGGGGGCGCGCCTCCAGCAACGCGTGTCTTGGACCCTGGTCGCAGGCAAATTCCCGATTCCGAAGGAAAATATCTACACGCTACCAGAGTATGGCGCGCGGCTCGCGGCCTGCGGATTCACCGGGGTGCGGGTGGACTCCATCCGCGACGAGGTCTATGCGCCCCTGCACCGCTGTCTGGCCCAGGACCCGGCGCCGATCGCGCGGCTGCACCCCCTGATGCGGCTGCCGGCGCGCCTGACCCTGTCCATGGATGCGACGGGCATCTATCGGGGCCTGGACTACGTCCTGGCGGTCGCACACAAACCGGGATGATGGCCGCTCAGCCGGGGGCCTTGTCGTGCCCCATCACCTCATCGTCGCGGTAGTGCGGATCGGTCCAGCATTTGGGGATGGGCTCGTCCGAGCAGAAGGCCAGATCGCCCTTGTCGAAGCTCTCCGGGTCCTGCGCCTCATCGCCATAGTGATAGCGCCCGATCACGGTCCCGCGCAGCGGGTTGAAGAGATCCCGCAGGCTCAGGACCTCGACCATCTTGCCGGACATTGAGTGTTTGAGAAACATGGTCTTACCTCAGTGACTGCCGACTGATTCCGGGGCCTCTTCAGTATGGCACCGCAAGCGCTGCGCGCCAACGGACAAAGGAGCGGGGGCGTCCCGCCCCCGCGGGATAAGGCTTGTAGCGCCGGGCGAATCGACCGCCCCGGCCTTAGTCATAGCTCCGGCCGGCGCCATTGGTCCGCACAGCGGACCCTACGGCCCTAGGGTCCGCTGTGCAGACCGACGACCTCTCCGCTCACGGGCTAGCCGCAGCGATGATCAAGGCACCTTTACCCCGCCCGTTCGGCGGGTGTCAGGGCCTTGATGGACAGCGCGTGCAGCTCCCCACTCGCGAGTTGCTCGCGCACCGTATCCATCACCAGGCGCTGTTTCTTGAGCGGCGTCAGCCCCGCGAAGGCCGCGCTCACCACCACCGCCTCGAAGTGACTGCCGTCACCCGTCACCTGCACCGCCGCGTCCGGCATACCGGCCCGGATCAGGGTTGCGATTGCTTCAGTCTCCACGTTTCACTCCTTTGTTCGGTTCGGCTGCGCTCTGCGCAACCGAGAATGTCAAAGATCGATGCGGGAAGATGGTTCCCCGGTAGCGGAACGGCCGCCCGCCCGCCGGCGCTCGGTCCGCGGCTCGGCGTCCAGTGTAACCAGACGGGGCGCGCGGCGCCCGCACGGCACTCCCACGCTGGAGCGGAGCAACGAGAGACGAGAGACCCGTGCCCGGCTTAACCTAACGGCATTGGGGTGGAACCTGGCATCGCAGTATGATCCTTTTTGCTTTCGTCATACAATGCGCCGACGACCTGCGTGATGAGGAGCGCCGAACAATGCACATTCCTGATGGTTACCTGAGCCCCTCGACCCGCGCGGGCGCCGCTGCGGTGGCGGTGGTCGCGGTGTTCCCGTTCGTGATCATAGCGAATCCATGACGACGGGGGCCCGCTAAAGACCATGGGGGAGCAAACGTTTCTGCGCGGTGGTCATCCCCGGAGGCGGGGGGATTTTCTGGAGCGACTGCTGCGCGGCCTGCTGGACGCGATGGACCACGCGGCCGACGCCGAGCGGCTCGCCGCGGGTCCCGGTTTGCTGCAGCGCCTCGACCCGCGGATCAAGACCCTCGGGCTGTTGGCGCTCGTCGTGACCGCGGTCTTCGTGAAGTCGCTGGTCGCCTTGGCCTTGCTCTTCGTCTGCGCGACCGCCCTGGCGCTGGCCTCGGGGATCACGCTGCGGCGCTTGGCCGGTCAGGTCTGGATCGGCGTACTCCTGTTCACGGGGGTGCTTGCGGTGCCGGCCATCGTGCTGGTCCCCGGCGACGCCGTGGCCGTGGTGCCGTTGCTGGACTGGACCATCACCCGGCAGGGGCTGCGGGGTGCCGCCTTCCTGATCGGGCGCGCGCAGACGGCGGCGACCTTCGCCTTGTTGGTGATGCTGACCACGCCCTGGCCGCAGGTGCTCAAGGCGCTGCGCAGTCTGGGCGTGCCGCTGATACTGGTCGCGATCCTCGGCATGACCCATCGCTACATCTTCGTGCTGCTCGAGAGCAGCGTGCAACTGTTCGAGGCCAAGCGCAGTCGGGTCATGGGTCCGCTGCCCGGCCCGCAGCGCCGGCGGCTGGCCATGGCCAGTGTCGTGGTCTTGCTCGAGAGGTCGTTACAGCTCGCCACGGAGGTCCATCTGGCGATGATCGCGCGCGGCTATCGCGGTGAGGTGCACCTGCTCGATGAGTTGCGCACCCGCCCCCGGGATTGGCTGGCCCTGGCCGGCTTGCTGAGCATCGCGGCAGTCGCCATCGGCTGGCCATGGCTGCCCGCGATCGGTGACCGCGGCTAATGCCAGCCACCGCTGCGCATCCGCACACCGCGGCGGCGTTCGAGCTGGTCGATGTGCACTACGCCTATCAGGACATCCCTGCCTTGAATGGGGTGAGCCTGCGTATTCCGACCGGTCAGTGCATTGCCCTGTTGGGCGCCAACGGCTCCGGTAAGTCGACACTGCTGCGGCTGCTCGCGGCGCTGTGCTTTCCCGATCGCGGGCGCCTTGCCGCCTTCGGCGAGGAGCTGTCCGATGAGCGGATGCAGCAGGAGTCGCTCGCCTATGCCTTCCGCCGCCGGGTCGGGTTGGTGTTCCAGAATCCCGACGTGCAACTCTTCAATCCGACCGTCTTCGACGAACTGGCCTTCGGGCCGCTCCAACTGGGTTGGACAAGAGAGGAAATCCTGCGGTGCGTGGACGCGATGCTCGCCGAGTTTTCGCTTGCAGACCTGAAGCACCGTTCGCCGCACCGGCTCTCGGGCGGCGAGAAGAAGCGGGTCGCCTTGGCGTGCGTGCTCATTACGCGGCCCGAGGTGCTGTTGCTGGATGAACCCACGGCCGCGCTGGACCCGCGCAGTCAGGGTGAGGTCGTGCGCTGCCTCGCCGGTTGCCGCGGCAGCGGCCGCACCGTCGTCACGGCGACCCACAATCTCGACATCGTGGCCGAGATCGCCGACTACTGCTTCGTCCTCCAGGCCGGACGCCTGGTGGCACAGGGCACGTCAACCGACATCCTGGGCGATGGTGCCTTGCTGCGTGCCACGCAGTTGCTGCATGCGCACTGGCACGTCCATGCGGACGGTCTCGCCCACACGCACGACCATCGGCATCATGTCGCCGCCGGAGAACCCTTATGAGCAAGCCCATCATTGCCGTCACCCTGGGCGATCCGGCCGGGGTCGGCCCCGAGATCCTGGTCCGCGCCCTCGCCGACCCGCGCGTCGCTGAGGCCGTCCGCTGCCTGGTCTACGGCGACGCCCGGGTGGTCGAGAAGGCGGTCCGGGAGGCGGGCCTGGGGCTTGCGATCCGGGCCATCCACCGCGGGGACGAGGCGCGTTATGCCCCGAGGTCGATCGAGGTCATCGATTTCGCCAACGCCGACCCCGCGGCCTTCGTGCCGGGCCAGGTCCAGGCCCATTGCGGGCAGGCCGCCTGGGACTATATCGAGGCGGCCGTGCAGGCGGCCCTGCGGGGTGAGGTCGCGGCCATCGACACCGCCCCGATCAACAAGGAGGCGATCCAGGCGGCCGGCGTCCCCTATATCGGCCATACCGAGATGCTGGCAGCCCTGACCGGGGCCCATGACCCGCTGACGATGTTCGAGACGCTCGGCCTGCGGGTGTTTTTCCTGAGCCGCCATGTCTCGCTGCGCGACTCCTGCGCCCTGGTCACGCGGGCGCGGCTGCTCGACTACATCGCGCGCTGTCACCAGGCCATGGACCAGCTCGGTCTGGGCGGCGGCGAACTCGCGGTCGCGGGCCTCAACCCCCATTGCGGGGAGCATGGCCTGTTCGGCGATGAAGAGGTCCGGGAGGTGGCGCCGGCCGTCGCCGAGGCGCAGGCCCGGGGGTTGCGTGTCGCCGGCCCCATCGGCCCCGATTCGGTCTTCCATCAGGCCAAGACCGGGCGCTACGCCGCGGTCCTGTCGCTCTACCACGACCAGGGCCATATCGCCACCAAGACCCTGGACTTCGAGCGCACCATCTCACTGACCCTGGGGCTGCCCTTTCTGCGCCTGAGCGTCGACCACGGCACCGCCTTCGACATCGCCTGGCAGGGGACGGCGAGCCCGGTGGGCATGATCGAATCGCTGCTGGTGGCGGCGCGCTATGCGCCCGCCTATCGGCGGACGCAACAGATGATACCGTGACGCGCGATTGCCGGTTCCAGTCGGACCAGGGCGCAGGGGCCAAGAAATTAGACAGGATTAACAGGATTTTGCAGGACAGGTGCGGGCTATGGCGCCGGCTGGGACCGCGAGGGCTGGCGCCCGAGCGCCTCCCGCTGGGCCTTGAGCGCGCCCAGACGCGCGCGCTGGGCCAGGATGCTGTCGGTGTAGCCCTCGTAGGTCGAGGCGATCTGTTGATTCATCGACGCCTCCCAGGCGGCGGTGTCGGTCCCTTCGCTGCCTTGGGCCAATTGATTGCGCAGGGCGGCGATGCGGGCATCACGTTCCGTCTCCTGGTTCGTGATCTGCTGCTCCAGGCTCAGGATCTCGCTATCGAGCACATAGCCCTGCGCCACCGTCCCCGCCTGATATTCCCGCGCCGCGGCGGACTGGGCGGCGGCCCGCGCCTGCGCGGCATCCGGGCGGGAATAATCCACTTCCAGGGTCTGCTCGCGTCCGGCGCAGGGCTCATCGGAGAAGGTTACCTTCCCGTCCTGATGGCACTCATAGACCTGTACCGCGGCCTCCTCGGCCGCCGCGTTGAGACTCAAGGCTGCCGCCAGGCCGACCAGGCCGACCGCGCACAGCCTCAGGATTGAGATCGGGACATGCATACTGACCTCCTGAACAAAGACTCACAGTCATCGAAAACGCTGCCGCCATCTTAGCTGGAGGGCAGGAGCAAGAATCCAAGATGGGAAACGTCAAACCCCCTCATCGAAAAAGTCGCCATCGATCTTCTTAACCGGATAAATGCCAATGGTCGATACGCCCACATCGTGCTCGATCATCAGCGCGGTGAGTTGTTGACCATCGATCAGTACAATCTTGCTGCCGATTTGAGAGACATAGTTTCGCGCATCGTCGGTAAATCGCGACGTAGTGATAAAGATGCCTTTATTCGCTCTTTGGCCCTGCAGTGCACCGGCAAACTGCATTACATCCGGTCGGCCAACAGAATTAGAGTCCCAGCGCTTCGCCTGAATATAGACCACGTCGAGGCCCAACTTGTCCTCTTTGATGATTCCGTCGATGCCGCCGTCGCCGCTCCTGCCGATGGCCCTTCCGGCGTCGGCACGCGAGCCGCCGTAGCCCATCCGCACCAACAAGTCCACGACCACTCGCTCAAAAAAGGGCGGCGAGCATTTCTTGAGATAGGTCGACGCCCAACCGATCCGGTTAAAAAACCTCGGCTGGACGCCGCTCGGGAGCAGTTCGTTCACCTCCTCTTCCGTGAGCCTGAACTCTTTGGCGAGCGTATCCACCGCCTCGTTGTTTGAAATCTCATCAGTCTTCGCCGCGAAACGCAGAAGCGGCAGCATGATAGTTTGATAGTCAGGAACAGTCATAGTTTCTCATGCTCTCTCTGCGTCCATTGCGCATTTGCGTTGATCTGCATGCCGACCCCAACGGGGTCGAACATACCAGCCCAGGGCAACGCCCTGGGAAAGCGTCGTTTAATCGGCCAAGCCCTGAAAGGGCGTGACATCACGGCGCAGACCTTCATGTCACGCCCTTTCAGGGCTAGGCTTCATTGTACCTCATACCCAGGGCGTTGCCCAGGGCTGGTATGTCACGCCCCTTCGGGGCTTAGGAACGCTTTACTAATCAGTTAAACAAGTCCATTAGGGAATGCTTGTCGCGCTGTTGTCGTTGTCGTCGTAATCGAGGCTATCGTAGCGCCCCGGCTTCTCTCGCACGCCAAATTGCATCGCCCCTCCGATTACGACAACGACAATGACAACGACAACGACAACGACAACGATTGTGTCGTGTTTAACTTGTTCTTGACTCGTTACGTAAGCGGGGTGCAGGTAAATCTGCCCCTCATTTGTATTCACTCATCTTCGTTTTCAGTTGCTTCCTCTCCATCCGGATCCGGCTGCGCATCCACCACTCCCCGCAAAAACCGGAACAGTTTGCGCGGTGCCTCCGGCCGGCCGCGCTCGGTGTCGCGCTTGGCGGCGCGCACCAGGGTGCGCAACTGCTGGCGGTCGGCGTCCGGGT
The DNA here is from genome assembly GCF_903828115.1 of uncultured Thiodictyon sp. Classification (GTDB taxonomy): domain Bacteria; phylum Pseudomonadota; class Gammaproteobacteria; order Chromatiales; family Chromatiaceae; genus Thiodictyon. The sequence continues at coordinate 19,397 of NZ_CAIKKU010000123.1, forward strand.
ACTCGTCCAGGAACTCGCTCAAGGCCGCGTCGCCCTCGCCGATCAGGCGCTCGCGCCAGCGCTCCAACCGGTGGTGGCGGGCGGCGTCCGCGCGCTCGCGCTCCTGCGCCTGGTCCATCAGGGCGTGGACGGCGTGCATGTCCTCGCGCTCCAGCAGGTTGGCGATGCGCTTGTAGTGTCGGCCGCGGGCGCGGATGTCTTTGATGCGGGCCGTCTCCTCGATCGCCGCCCAGGTCACGGCGCTGAGCCGCAGCCGCTCCAGTTCGACCCGCGGCATGGCGGTCAGGCGCTCGGCCAGGGCCTGGAGCGCCTGGTGCTCGCGCTTGAAGTGGCTCTTGCTGGGACCGGCGGGCGGTTCATCCTCGTCTTGCAGGCGCGCGTCGATGCCCTGGGGCTGGCCGGGATCGGCCGCGTCGCGGTCATCGCCGTCGTCCGTCTCCCAGGGGTCCGGACGGTTCGGGTCATCGTCTAGCTGGTCGATTGCAGGTGCTCCAGGATCAGTTGGGGGGCGCGCTCCCCCCTATAGTCATTGACATCCAGCCGGTAGGCAAGGCGCACGCAACCGCGCGCCTGGTCCAGCCGTTCGCCGAGTCCGAAACCGATGGCGTCGAGAAAGGGCCCGCGCTCGGGCTTGAGCCGCAGCTTCAGGTGCCGCTCACCCACCAGGCGCGCCTGGACCACCTCGAACTCGCCGTCGAACAGGGGTTCGGGGAACCCCTTGCCCCAGGGTCCGCCCAGGCGCAGGACCTCGGCGGTCTCCAGGTTCATCAGCCGGGCGGGCAGTTCACCGTCGGAGCGGATCTGGCGCACTACCGGGGCCTCGCCGAGTTGCTCGCGCACCGCCTCCCGGAAGGCGGCCCGGAAATCGGCCAGGGCCGCGGTGCGCAGCGTCAGCCCCGCCGCCATGGCGTGGCCGCCGAAGCGCTCGATGAGCCCGGGCCGACGCCGATCCACCAGGTCGATGGCGTCGCGGATGTTCAGCCCGTCCACCGAGCGGGCGGAGCCGCGCAGGACCCCCTCCCCGGCGTCGGCGAAGGCGATGCAGGGCCGATGATAGCGCTCCCGGATACGGGCGGCGACGATCCCCGACACCCCCTGGTGCCAGCCCTTGCCATAGAGACAGAAGGCCGGCGGCAGGTCGTCACCGCGCAGTTGAATGCGCTCCACCAGGGTTTCGGCTTGCTCACGCATCGTGCCCTCGATCTCGCGGCGCTGCCGGTTGAGCCCGTCGAGTTGACCGGCCAGGTCCAGCGCGCGGGCGGGCTCGTCGCACAGCAGGCACTCCACCCCGAGTGTCATCTCGGTGAGCCGCCCGGCGGCGTTGAGCCGGGGGCCGACGAAGAACCCGAGATCAGTCGCCGTGGCCCGGGCCGGGTCCCGCCCCGCCACCTGGAGCAGGGCGCGGATACCAGGCCGACAGCGGCCGGCACGGATGCGCCGCAGCCCTTGCTCGACCAGGATGCGGTTGTTGCGATCGAGCGTCACCACGTCCGCCACCGTGCCCAGGGCCACCAGGTCCAGATACTCGGCCAGATTCGGCTCCGGTCGCGCGGCGCTGAACCAGCCCGCGGCCCGCAGTTGGGCGCGCAGTGCGACCAGCACATAGAAGACCACCCCGACCCCGGCCAGGTGCTTGCTCGGAAAGCCGCAGCCGGGCTGGTTGGGGTTGACGATGGCCGCCGCCGCCGGGAGCACCGCCCCGGCCTGGTGGTGATCGGTGATCAGCACCGGGATGCCCAGTTCATTGGCCCGCTGCACCCCGGCGACGCCGGCGATGCCGTTGTCCACGGTGATCAGGAGCCTGGGCGCGAGCGCCGCCGCCGCATCCACCACCGGCGGGCTCAGACCGTAGCCGTAGGCAAAGCGGCTCGGCACCAAATAGGACACCGCAGGGGCACCCAAGGCGCGCAGCCCAAGCACGGCGAGCGCACTGCCGGTCGCCCCGTCCGCGTCATAGTCGCCGACCACCAGGATCGAGCCGCCCGCGCCCAGGGTGGCGGCGAGTAGCGCCACCGCCGCCGCCAGTCCGGCCAGGGATTGATAGGGCGCTAGTCCGGCGAGACCCAGCTCCGAGTCGGACGCTGCCTGGCCGCGGCAGGCATAGAGTTGGCGCAGCAGGTCGGCAGGGTTCGCGGGCGGCGCCGCGGCTGGATCGGTCGGGACGCGGTGGATCTGGGTTGGGGTCACTGGTTGGCTGAAGCTGGCGCACAGGGGTTGAGGGACTCGGTGGCGAACCCCGGGGGCGGAGCTGCGCACCGAGGCTGGCCGTGGGTGGCCTTGCCGGACCGGCGGGCGCCCGACTGACGGCATCGTAACCGGATTTGCGTGGCGGCAGGAACTCGGGGCGCCAGTGGAGCCGTCACAACGCCGCAGGACCGGCCTTTTCGCAATCCGCCGGGGCAGGCACAGAAGGCACACGTTATGCTGTCGCCCTCAACAGTCGGACCCCAGAACGAGCGGCAGATTCCCAGTATCCTCAGCGTCCGTCGACTGGTCGGCAACCGCTCGTGCCGAACTCAAGCCACGCAGCGACCGCCGGACTGGCCGAACAACGCAAGACGCAGTTCCCAGGCCGCCAGGCCGCCAAAGATGCAGCGGCCGATACCGTGGGAGCGGTTGCTGGAACAGGCACCAGTCTATTTTTTTACCATCGCGACGATTGCCATATTCAACCAGTGGAGATCGCGCCCGCGATCCGGTCGGCGATCCAGCGCTTTCCGTTCAAGGAGCAGGCTCAGAAAAGCTGGATCCACGTCGACATCGATGGGGATTGCAGCGTCAATGCGATCCCGGTCTTGATCGACCACCTGATATTCAATCTCCTGAAAAACTGCATCTATGCCATTCAAGCCGCCGGACGCGGCCCATGCGGTGAGATCCGCATCCGGCTGGCTGCTGACCGCCACCGCCAGAGCCTTTACCTCCGCGATAATGGCCAAGGAATTCCTACTGCTCTATTACCCCGGGTCTTCGACCCATTTTTCTCCACGCGGGCCAACGGCACCGGACTCGGACTCCATTTCTGCCGCTCCGTCATGAATCGCTTCGGGGGAGCCATTCACTGCCGCTCCGTGCCGGGAGAATTCACCGAAATCGTCCTGGAATTCCCCCGTCTGGAGAGTGAAGCGGCGCAGCATAGGCGATCCTGACGGGAGGGCCAAGTCATTCGCCAGGCGCGCCCCTGACATGCTTTCATGCCAGCGGCGGCCGTGCTTCCGATTGGTTCAGCCAGCCAACCCGATCAGCACTGCGGCAAGCTCCCGGGAACGTCTGACCGGCTGACGCCGGCTGCTTGTCAACCCGAGTTTTCCGGCCACTACGGCGGCTCGACGGCCACTGTGCCACGCCGATGGAGCCGCGGATCTTCGAGCACGCTCGGGCGATTCGCTCCAAACTGCCATCCGTGCTGTAGACACTGTCGATGGCGATGACCCCGGGACCACGGGTCAGTACCTGACGCCGCAGAGGGTCCACATCGTTATGGCGAAAGACCCGCAGGTCGGCGCAAGCCGCCACCACGCCCTGGTACAGGGAGGCGTGGGCCATCATGTCGAGATCGACGTCTCCCGCGGACAGCGGGACCGCGCCTACCAAGACATGGGCCGTGTGTTCAGCGTGGATCGTTTCAGCCTCATAGCGCTCAACCCGCCGAGTAACGAACTGCGGCAAGCGGGGCGATTGGTTCGACAAGGACGCGGCGGTAGTACTGGTCATCGGTGTCTCCTGAACGTTGCTTGAATCGGAGCAACGGACAGGAGGTCAGCGGTTCCCCGCCCGGCTCCGGTGTGAACTGCCTGGCAGGCAGTGGTTGGAACCTTGGGACTGGGGCGGTGCGCCCGGATCCGGGGAACAGTCTAGACAGGAAAGCGGCGCGGGGCACGCCGCATGGTCAGGTGCGCGGGCTCTTCTGGGATCGGCCCGCGCGGCCGCAAGACGGGCACGCGCAAGGTGACCGCGCAAGAGCCGCGGAGCGAGCGACACAGGCCAGCCCGTCCGATGGTATGATCCGCCCGCCGAACGCCAGAAAACGGGCCAATAGCGTGTTACGTGATTGCCGACCCACTGGTCGGTTTCATGCTTGGTGGACGAGCACGGCCACGGCCGTCTGTTGCTGACCTTCAGCGCCGCCGCGCTCGCTGCACAGACCACCATGGCGCGGATCGCGGCGGCCCCGCCGACGGTGGTGGAGCGCCTGGAGCGGCAGCAGGCTGCCACCTTCCTTGCGCAGGAGGAGGGCGAGGCCGTACTCGACGCGGCGGCCTGGTGCCTCGCCTGCGTGCCCCTGCTGCCCTTTCCGACCCGCCCGGACCGCTACTATGCCCTGCTCGAGGCCCCGCCCCCTTCGATGTGTCGCCGAATACCGTGCTGGGACTGCGCGCCTATCTGCAAGGACGTGCCTGAGGTCGGCCCCGTGACCCCAAAAAAGAGTATTTTGGCGCAAATTCACCGCTTAACCCGCGGCGCAACCCGGGATACCATAGCAGCCGTCCGCGGCACCGCCCGTCACCGCTCACCCGCCCGGGTGTGCCCACCCGGTTCGCCGCACCACCCGCGCCCTCTGTTCTGCCAGGATATCCCAGTGAGATCGAAACCCCGCACCCCTTGGTCCCTCCTGGCGCTGGCCCTGGTGCTGCCGCTGGCCCTGGCCCTGGTGCCGCCGCGCCCGGCCCAGGTCGCCGCGCAGTCCGCTGGGGACACCCCCACGCCCGCACCCGCGCCGCCGGTCTCCGCCATGGTCCAGCCGCCGGCCCCGCAACGGCCGCTCCGCCCCCCCATCGCCGAGCTGGTCCCACCGGGCCTGGGCCTCGCCTCGGCCTCGGCCCTGGTGGTGGACGAGGCGGGCCGCGCCCTCTATGCCAAGGGGACCCGCGACCAGCGGCCCATCGCCTCCATCACCAAGCTCATGACGGCCATGGTGGTGTTGGATTCCGCGGTGCCTCTGGACGAACCCCTGACGATCCTGGAGGAGGACCGGGACCAACTGCGCCACAGCCATTCGCGCCTGCGCATCGACCGGGCGGCTACCCTGCAACGGCGCGAGGTACTGGCCGTCGCCCTGATGTCCTCCGACAACCGCGCCGCCGCGGCCCTGGGGCGGACCACCTTTCCCGGCGGCAAACCGACCTTCGTGGCGGCCATGAACCGCAAGGCCGAGGCGCTGGGGATGCTCGACTCCCGGTTCGCGGACCCCACGGGCCTGGACGGCAACAACACCTCCACCGCGGAGGACCTCGTGATGATGGCGCGGGCGGCCGCGCCCTATCCCCTGATCCGCGAGATCACCACCAGCGCGTCCATGGAGGTCCACCCCTACGGCGACGCGGGCACCTTGCAGTACCGCAACACCAATCCGCTGGTAAGAAGCCCGGACTGGCACCTGGAACTGAGCAAGACCGGCTTCGTGAACGAGGCCGGGCACTGTCTGGTCATGCGCGCCGTCATCGGCGGGCGGCTGCTCTCGATCGTACTCCTGGATTCGCCCGGCAAGCGCAGCCCCGTGGGTGACTCCAACCGCCTGCGCAAATGGTTGGAGACGCACCCGCACGGCCTGTCGGGCTGAACCGGCGGCGCCCGCCGGTGCCGGCCCAACGACACCTTATGTAACGAATCGGGAACAAGTTAAACGCAATCGTTGTCGTTGTCGTTGTCGTTGTCGTTGTCGTAATCGGAGAAGCGATGCATTTTGAGGTGCGAGAGAATCCGGGACGTTACGATAAGCTCGATTACGACAACGACAACGAAAATAGCGCGAAAAGCACTCCCTAATGGACTTGTCTAACCTATTACTGAACCGTTCCTTAATCCCGATCGTCACCGAGTCATAACCAGCATGTACGAAGGCGAGCGTTTCAACAGTATCACCCACCTGGTCGGGGCCGTGCTGGCCCTGATCGGGGTGACGGTGCTGGTGACCCTGGCCGGGGTCGAGGGCGGGGCCACGCGGATCATCAGCTTCACCGTCTATGGGGTGACGCTGTTCCTGCTGTACCTGTCATCGACCCTCTACCACAGCCTGCGGGGGCGCGCGAAGGAGGTCTTCCAGGTCCTCGACCACCACGCGATTTATCTGCTGATCGCGGGCACCTACACCCCCTTCACCCTGGTCGCACTGCGCGGCAGCAAGACCGGCTGGTGGCTGTTCGGCGCCGTCTGGGGGCTGGCCCTGATCGGCATGATCACCGACACCCTGCGTGGTGAGGGCGGACGCCTGCTGTCGGTCTGCATCTATCTGCTCATGGGCTGGCTGATCGTCTTCGCCTTGGGCGACATCATCGCCGCCCTGCCCACGGCCGGTTTCGCCTGGCTGGTGGCGGGTGGGCTCTTCTACACCGTGGGGGTGGCCTTCTACGCCCTCGACAGCCGCTGGCCCTGGTGCCACGGCATCTGGCACCTGTTCGTGCTGGCGGGGAGCGTCAGCCACTACTTTGCGATCTTGCTGTATCTGTGAGGATAAGTAACGAGTCAAAGACAAGTTAAACAGAAACCCAATCGTTGTCGTTGTCGTTGTCGTAATCGGATAAGCGATGCACTTTGAGGTGCGAGAGAATCCGGGACACTACGATTAACCTCGATTACGACAACGACAACGACAACGGCGCTAAGAGCAGTGTTCCTCAGGACCGCGTTCGCCCGTACGGCCTCACACCCCCGCATCCGCCAGCGACAGTACCAGGCGACAGCCGATATCCCGGGCCGCCTCGCCCAGCGGCGCCCGCGCCCTCGCCGCGGTCCGGGCCCGCAGCGGCCCCGCGTCGCAGGAGCCCCCGCGCAGGACCCGCGCCCCGTCCCTCTGCGGGTCGTTGCGACCGTCGGCGGGGTCATAGGGATAGGGCAGGTAGCGGCTCAGGGTCCATTCCCAGACATTGCCGGCCAGGTCCAAGACCCCTTCGGGGGTGGCGCCCAGGGGAAAGATTCCCACCGCGGAGGGCTCGCCGACACTGCCCATGCAATTAGCCTGGCCCGCGCTGAAACCCCCTCCCCAGGGATAGACCCGCCCCTGGCTGCCGCGCGCTGCCAGTGCCCACTCCGCCTCGGTCGGCAGGCGCAGCCCATAGCCATGCGGCAGTTCGGTGCGACGCTTGCGTAACTGAGCATCGAGCCAGGCAGCATAGGCGAGCGCCTCGAACCAGGTGATGCCCACCACCGGCCGATTACTCTGGCGGCGTTGGTGCGCCCACCGCTCGGGCGCGCGTCGCTGCTGCCCCCGGCACCAGGCCCACCCCAGATCAGGCCACCAGTCGCGCCGCTCATAGCCGTCGGCCGCGACGAAGGCCTGGAATTGCGCCACGGTCACCGGATAGCGGCCGATCCAGAAGGCATAGTCCAATTCCAGGCGCCCCTCGCCGCCGACTTCGTTGGAGAGGGCACCCTCCAGGTCCGCGGGACCGCCCAGCGCGAGGCTGCCGTACCTGACCCTCACCAGGCCCAGGGCGGGTTCGCGTTCGCCCCGATAGCGCACCGGCAGATGCAGCCCCCGGGGATGGAAACGCGGGTCACCGAGCCGCCCCAGGACCGCGGCCGCCGCCACCCGCTCGCCCACCTGGAGCCGCCCGGCCTCCACCAGGGCGACCAGCCGATGACGGACGCGCTCCAGCGTGTGGGCGCCGGCCGGCGACTCGGCGGCGCGGGTGACGCCGAGCTCGAGCGCCACCTCGCCCGCCAACCAGACCCGCCGCCAGGCCGCGTCGTCCGCCGGGGCCGCCGCGGGGCACAGGTGCTCGATCAGCGCGAGCGGACGCGCGCACTCGCGTTGGCCTTGGACCAGAAAGCCGACCGCGTGCCGGATAGTCTCCTGCCAATCGGTGCGATCGACGGCCAGGGCGGCGACCTGCGCAGCAAAATCCGGGTCATGGGCCAGATGGCAACCGGCCAGATACTCCCGCAAGGCGCGGTGCGGAAAGTCGAAGTCCCCCGGACGCTCCTCGCGCAGCAGGCCGGCGCGCTGTTTGATCAGGTCCACCAGCGACTGCGCCCACTCCAGGTCCCGACGCGCGTGCAGCGCCTGCAATGACTCGAGTAACTCGGCCTCACCGACCCCGGCGACCCCCACCTGTCCGGGGGCGCCCGGCTCCAGGCCGCGCTCGCTGTTGGATTGCACCCGCATAGCCAGGCGCTCGCACCAGCGGATCAGGTCACAGCGGTCCCGATGGACCTCGCGCAGCAGGTCGCGCAGGCGCGGACCCTCCGCGGCGCGGGGCCCATCCAGGCGTGCCAACAGGATACCGGTGGCGGCCTCGAAGACCTGGGCGCGCGCCGCCGGCAGGTCCCGGCGGTGGGTGAAGATCAGCGCCAGGAGGGTAAGCAGCAGCGGATTGGCCGCCAGGTGGGTGAGGTGCCCCTCGCCGAGCCCCTGCTGGAAGAGCAGGGCCAGGCGCTCCGCCTCCGCACAGGGCAGGTCGCCGCAGGCGCCCAATTCCTGGAACCAATCGGTAACGAAACGACCGATCTGGTCGCGATCGAAGGGGAGCAACGAGACCACCGGAAAATCCGGCTCGGGCAAGCGCCGCTCCGGCCGGCAATAGGACAACAACCGGCTGGTGAGGACATAGCGACAACCCGGGGCCCGCTCACGGAAGGCCAGCAGGCTCTCGCGCACCGTCGCCAGGGCCCCCGGCGGCACCTCGTCCAGGCCGTCCCACAACAACACCGCGCGTCCGCCGCGCACCGCCGACTCGAGCGCCCCCAGACAGAACGTCAGGTTGCGCTCGGCCAGTTCATGGCGGACGAAACCCCACACCAGCGCGTCGCTCGCCGCCGCCCCGGCGTCGGCCAGGTCCCCGGACTCGGCCAACCAGGCCGCAAAATCGCGCAGCCGCATCAATAGCGGGAGACAGGACCACTCCGGCTGCGGCCAGCCCGGCAGGGCCGCGCGGTCGCCGGTCGCCAGGGCGTGGGCCAGGAAGGCCAGGAGCGTGGTCTTGCCCGCACCGGGCTCTCCCAGGATCACCAGGGAGCGCCGCAGGATGCTCGCCTCACACGCACTCAGGTGACGCGCCCGGGCCTGATCGGGGATGCGCTCCGCGCCCGGGTCTGCTGCCGGGAAGGGGGGCGCGGCCCCGCCCGCGGCCGCCGCCAGGACCTGCGCGGCCAGGTCCTCCGGGAGGGTCAGATCGGTCGCCAATGGGACATAGAGACGGCCGATCCCGGGGCCGGCTTGTACATCATGGATCCCGCGCAGCGGCAGGCAGTAGGTGTGCAACGCCGCCAGGTCGCGCAGGATATGCAGTTGCCGTTCCGGGGCCTCGGAGCGCTCACCGACAAAGATGCCGTTGATGAAGCTGGGGGCGGCCCCGGCCGCACCGCCGCCCTCCCCGACCGCCCAGCGACTGCGCAACTGCGCCCGCAGGCGGTCGTCCAGGGCCTGAGCCCGCTCCTGCAGGGCCCCCAGTTGGGCGCGTATCCGCAAGGCCTCCGCCTCGGCGTCCGCCGTCACGGACGCCGCCGCGACCGGCCCCACCGGGTTCTCTTGTTCGCCCTCCGCCGCCGCTTCCCACACGCGTCTGCCCTCTCTTTATGGTTCGGCAGAGCGCCGTATGCGTTTAATCTATAGCCTTCGCACCTGACATCCGGACCGACCCTGGCGTAGGGGCGGGGTTGAAACCCGCCCCTACGTCCGGCTATCCCGCCCGAGGGCTATCATCAGCCTGGCGCCGCCACCGGCACGCACGCGGCGACGGACGGCACCCTGAGCGCGCACGCGGTCATTATGCCATTGCATTCATCGCACCTGGGCGCGTTGCATTGCGCCCGATCCGCCGCCGTTACCGACCACTGAGCCACATCATGCCCGACACCGCGATCCTCTGGTTCAGGCGCGACCTGCGCCTCGACGACAACCCGGCCCTGAACCGGGCCATGGCGGAATGTGAACGGGTCCTGCCGCTCTACATCCACGCGCCCGCCGAGGAGTTACCCTGGGCCCCCGGTGCCGCCGCCAGGTGGTGGCTCCACGGCAGCCTGCGCGCACTGGACCAAAACCTGCGCGAACGGGGCAGCCGCCTCCTGATCGCGGCGGGCGAGAGCCTCGCGGTCCTCGCCCGGATCAGCGACCAGACCGGTGCCACCCGTGTCTACTGGAACCGGCTCTACGACCCCGCCACCCGCGCGCGCGACGCCCACATCAAGCTGGCCCTGCGCGCCCAGGGCCGGCGCTGCGAGAGTCATAATGCCGCACTGCTGCGCGAACCCTGGGAAGTGCTCACCGGAACCGGCGGGCCCTATAAAGTGTACAGCGCTTTTTGGCGCAAGTCGTCGTCAGGCTTGAGCGGCTTGGCCGCCGATGCACCGCTGCCGGCCCCCGCCGGACTCAAACGACCACCCGCCGTGGAAAAGTTGGAACCGATGCAGGTCGAGCTCGACGCCCTGGGCCTCCTGCCGCGGATCCCCTGGGACCAGGGACTCGCCGCGCGCTGGCAACCGGGGGAGTCCGCCGCCCTGGCGCGCGCCCGGTGTTTCATCGGCGGCGAGCCGGACGCCCCGCCCCCTGGCGCCGCCGCGCTTGACGGCTACGCGCAGGGCCGCGACCTGCCGGGCCAACCCGGCACCTCCAGTCTATCGCCCCACCTGCATTTCGGCGAGATCGGCCCCCGACGCCTGCTCGCACTCATCGCGCAACGGTACGGGTCGATCGCGGCCCTGGCCGCGGAGGCCTACGTGCGCGAGCTCGGCTGGCGTGAATTCGCCCACCACCTGCTCTATCATTTCCCGCACACCACGACCACGCCCTTGGACCCGCGTTTCGCCCGCTTCCCCTGGCGCACCGCCGACGCCGCGGCCTTGCTCGCCGCCTGGCAGCGCGGTCGCACCGGCGTCCCCCTGGTGGACGCCGGGATGCGCGAACTCTGGCACACCGGCTGGATGCACAACCGGGTGCGGATGGTGGTCGCCTCCTACCTCACCAAGAACCTGCGCCTGCCCTGGCAGGCCGGCGCCGACTGGTTTTGGGACACCCTGGTCGATGCCGATCTCGCCGCCAACACCCTGGGTTGGCAATGGACCGCCGGCTGCGGGGCCGACGCCGCCCCCTACTTTCGCGTCTTCAACCCGGTCCGCCAAGGCGAGCGCTTCGACCCCCGGGGGGACTATGTGCGGCGCTGGTGCCCGGAACTCGCCCGGCTACCGGACAAGTTCATCCACCAGCCCTGGGCCGCCCCCGCCGCCATCCTGGACAGCGCCGGGGTGGTCCTGGGCCGCGACTATCCGCACCCCTTGGTCGACCTCGCCCGCTCCCGGCTGGAGGCACTGGCGGCCTTCGAGAGCATCAAGTCCGCGTGATCTCAGAAAAAGCAGTTTAGCCGCAAATGAACGCAAATGAACGCTAATAATCAGAGACTTGGGATTTGTTACACGTTTACTGTCCGGGTGACGCCCGGGACGATGCTAACCAGCAGATTTATTTGCGCTTATTTGCGTTCATTTGCGGCCAAATACTCCTTTTAGGATGATCCGATGACGGCCTTCCTGACCACCGGTTTCCTGTTGGGTCTAGCCGCCGGTTTCGCGCCCGGCCCGGTCCTGGCGCTCGTGATCTCCGAAACCCTGGCCCATGGGCTGAGATCCGGTATCAAGGTGGCCCTGGCCCCGCTGATTACCGACCTACCGGTGATCATCGCCACCGTCTTCATCCTGGCACGGCTCACGCACTTCAATCATATCCTGGGGATCATTTCACTCACCGGCGGTTGCTTCGTCGGCTATCTCGGCTACACGAGCATCCGCTCCCAGGGACTCAGGCTCGCTGGTGAACGGCAAGCACCCAGGTCGCTGACCAAGGGCGTGCTGACCAATCTTCTCAGCCCCTATCCCTACCTGTTCTGGTTCAGCGTCGGCGCCCCGACCATGGTCAAGGCACTGCACCTCGACCCTTCTTACGCGCTGGCATTCATTGGCGCCTTCTATTGCGCGCTGGTCGGCGCGAAAATCGCCCTCGCGCTGGCGGTCGAGACCTCGCGGTCGTTCCTGACCGGTAGGATGTATATCTACAGTTCCCGACTGATTGGGGTCGTGTTGTGTATCCTGGCCCTGGGCCTTTTGCGTGACGGCCTCAGGTTACTGGGATTTGCGTAGGGTCAGCATCGTCGCGGACGTCACCCGGACGGTGAACAGGCAGTAAAGGCAAAGCCTCGGATTATTTACGTTAATTTGCGGCTAAACTGCTTTTTCCGGCGCTTCGCACAGGAACTCAAACGATGTCACTTCAACCCAAACCGCAACTCCAGTTCGCCGACTGGCTGGCCGCCGAACGCGCGTCGGATCGGGGCCGCACCGAATTCCTGGACGGCGAGGCGGGACGCCACGGTTGCTGTCGCGGCCTGATTCCATCAACGCAGGATCCCCAGCCGTCAGCGCGCCGCCCGTGCGGCCCGCACCGCCCCTGAAGTTGGCCCCCGCGCAACGCACGCACCCTGGGCCCCCTGCATCTGCAACGCTTCAAACTCGCCAACATGCTCGGGGTGCGGCGCGAGGGCGTGACCGACGCCGCCGGGAAACCTGCTTGTTTGGTCTTGGCTCTACGTGGGCCACCGTACAGATTCCCGGCGACGGTCGGCACAGTATGGATAGTTACCCCCACTAACCGACTAAGCAACATGCTCACTGCCCAAGCTGTACCTATCAACCCCTTCGGTAACGAAACGCTGATCGTCGACCGCACTCAGAACCAATATCAGAGCGGCCACAGCGCGTTAAGCTGGGGCGCGATCGTCGGCGGCGCCGCCGCTGCCGCTTCATTGTGGATGGTGCTGATGATACTGGGAGCCGGTCTTGGGCTCGCCTCGGTGTCGCCATTCGTGAACCAAGGCCTCAGCGCGACCACCTTTGGTATCGCCACTATCGGGTGGTTGGTGTTCAGCCAGATTGCCGCGTCTGCGATGGGCGGATATCTCACTGGCCGGGTAAGAACACGCGGATTCGGGACGCCCCCGGACGAGGTCCGCTTCCGGGATACCGTACATGGCTTCCTGGCGTGGGCCTTGGCCGCGCTGATAACCGCGATACTCTTGACGTCCATCATCGGAGCAATCATCAGTGGCGGCATTCAAGCCAGTGTGACCACACCGGCAACAAACGTCGCCGTCGCGGACGCGTCAATGGCCGCTGCCGACGGCACGCCCGACGGAGTGAACGATGATACGGACTACTTCGTCGACTCATTGTTCCGCACGGGTCCCACGGCAACCAACAGCGACGGACCCAGTGCGGCCGTATCCTTGAAGACGACCCGCATCTTCACCAATGGTCTACGCCTGGGTGCATTACCGGCGGATGATATCCGCTATGCCGGGCAGTTGGTGGTCACCCAGACGGGGCTCAGCCAGTCGGAGGCCCAGACGCGCGTGGCTGATACCTTTGCGCGTTGGCAGGCCGCGCGCAAGGATGCCTCGGTGACCGATCGGGCAGTGGCTGAGAAGGCCCGTACTGCATCCGCGACCGCCGCGATCTGGCTGTTCCTGTCGCTACTGTTTGGGGCTGTGGTCGCGAGTAATGCTGCCATGTTTGGCGGCCGCCGACGCGACGCAAGAAACCCGACGATTAATGTTGATGTGACCCAACACCCAGCCTGAGCGAACTGACTGAACCCGCGCGTTGCGCCTTCGTGAGCGAATCCTCATGCTGTCGCAGCGCCGGGAGAATAGTACAGAATCCGCGCGCCCTTCGCGCGAACGGACGGCTATCGTGGAATCCCAGGAGCATGCAATGAACGCCATGAGCTGGAACGAAGAAAGCGGGTGGACCGCCATGATTGAAGAAGCGCGTGCGCTGCTGTCCATCATCGCCGCAGACCAAGCCGGCGAAGAGATCGCCGAGGATACGGTCTCCCGGACGATGCGATTGACCATGGTGAAGATGGCCGGGCGGTTAGCGGCGGAGATCAGCGCGCAACTGCAACCCGCCACAGCGGAGCCGAAGACAACGAACAAAGCCAAGTGCGTCGGCCGTCTTATTTGGATCTAAATCGTCGTCCGGGCGCATCGCAAATCCTGCATATGAAAGTCGCGCAGCGACGCCGTGGGAGCGGCTTCAGCCGCGACGGGCCGCGCGGGGAACGCGGCATCGGCGTTCGCCGCGGCGCCGCATGGCGGTCGGAGGCCGCTCCCACAAGGGCCTTTCTGTTCCGGACAGACCAGTCGACCACCGGTTTCGGCCCTATAATCATTTCCCTGCCACCCCGACCAGGAACTGAAACGATGTCCCTTCAGCCCAAACCGCAACTCCAGTTCGCCGACTGGCTGGCCGCCGAGCGCGCGTCGGATCAGGGCCGCACCGAATTCCTGGACGGCGAGGTCTTCGCCATGGCGGGCGGCTCCGAGGCCCACAACCTGATCTGCGGGAACGTCCTGCGTGAACTGGGCACCCGCTTCAAGGGCCGCCCCTGCTATGTCTACACGAGCGACATGAAGGTCCGGATCGAGTCCGCCAACCTGGGCACCTACCCGGACGTCATGGCGGTCTGCGGGGAGCGGCGGTTCTGGGACGAACGGCGGGATGTCATCACCAATCCCACGCTCATCGTCGAGGTCCTCTCCGACAGTACCGAGTCCTACGACCGCGGCGACAAGTTCGCCTACTACCGCGGCATCCCGAGCCTGAGCGCCTATCTGCTGCTCTCCCAGCACCGGGTCGGTGCCGAGCTCTTTCTGCGTCAGGGCGGCGGCGACTGGCTGCTGCGTACCTACAGCGACCTGCGCGAGGGCGTGCCGCTGATTGCGCTCGATGCCGTACTGCCGCTCAGTGAGGTCTACGACAAGGTCGAGTTCGGGCCGGAGTCGTAAGCGGCGGCGCGGCTGGGGGCGACGGCGAGGCGGCCCCCCAAAGCCCGGAGTCCAAGGCTGATATGTTTTGACCTGCAACGAGCTGTTTCAAAAGGGACTTCGGAACAGCTCTTGCCAAAACATCAGACATCATGTTTTGACTCAACAAGAGATCAAAAGCAGGTCAAGCCATGTTGTCTTCAGCCTTGGACATGGAACTGCCGATGCACCGGCGTCCTCTGGCAGCGGTCAGGTCTTGCCGTACGTCTGATCGTGGTCGGTATGCAGGGCGATGAAGCGCAGGCAGGTCGTCCTGAAAGGCGGGGAGATTGAAGTCCAGGAGGACCGGGTTGGTCATCCCGTCCCATCCAGCCGTGCCGCCAGCGCCTCGAGATCGGTCTCGCAGGGCGGGGGCTCGGCCATCCAGACATCGGCCTGGGCCAGGCGCTCGCGCAGGTCCGACCCATACAGCCAGGCGTCCGCCCCCGGGATCACGCGCATGGGCCTGAGCAGGATCCCGCCATCCGGCTGGACCTCGACCTCGAAGTAACGCCTGGCGTATTGCTTACCCAGCGAGAGCTGACCACTGGCGCCGACCATCTTGAGCATGGGCGTCCCCAGCCAGCCGTCGCAATCCCCCCTTGCGCGACGCACTGACGGTGGCTACGATCAATGAAATACCAGAATGGTCTTCGCTCGCCGCCGTCTGGATGTTCACCCTGGTGCTGCCGACGGCACCCGCGTGCTGCCCCTGGGTACGAGCCGGCTGCGGCCCACAACCTGGGCAACGTCGCGGCGGGACTGACGGCCTCCGTCGCGCCCCTTGCAACCCATCCCCCGCCAAAACACTGCGAGGTTCGGCCCGTGCTGACAGGTGACATCAGGAATCAGGTCGACCGCATCTGGGACGCCTTCTGGTCCGGCGGGGTCTCGAACCCGCTCTCGGTGATCGAACAGATCACCTTCCTCCTCTTCATCAAGCGTCTGGACGACCTCCACACCCTGGAGGAGAACAAGTCGCGGGCGCTCGCGATCCCCATGGAGCGGCGCATCTTCCCGGCGGGCCAGGACCCCAAGGGCTGCCTTTTTGATGACCTGCGCTGGTCGCGCTTCAAGCACTTCGAGCCGCGCGAGATGATGGCCGTGGTCGACGAGCACGTCTTCCCCTTCCTGCGCGGACTCGGTGTGGAGGGCTCCAGCTACGGCCGCCACATGCGCGACGCCCGGCTCGGCTTCAGCAGTCCCGGCCTGCTCGCCAAGGTGGTGGAGATGCTGGACGCCGTCCCGATGGACGACCGGGACACCAAGGGCGACCTCTACGAGTACATGCTCGGCAAGATCGCCAGTGCCGGCCAGAACGGCCAGTTCCGCACGCCGCGTCATGCCATCGGGCTCATGGTCGAGATGATGGCGCCGCAGCCCCAGGACCGCATCTGCGACCCGGCGGCCGGCACCTGCGGCTTCCTGGTGGCCGCCGGGGAGTATCTGCGCGAGCACCACCCGGCACTGCTGCGCGATCCGAAGCTCCGGCGCCACTTCCACCAGGACCTCTTTCACGGCTACGACTTCGACCCGACCATGCTGCGGATCGGGGCCATGAACATGATCCTGCACGGGGTCGAGGACGCCGATGTCACCTACCGCGACAGCCTGGCCCAGGAGAACATGCAGGACGCCGGGACCTACAGCCTGGTGCTGGCCAATCCGCCCTTCGCCGGCTCCCTGGACTACGAGTCCACCGCCAAGGACCTGCAGAAGATCGTCAAGACCAAGAAGACTGAACTGCTGTTCCTCGCGCTCTTCCTGCGCCTGCTCAAGACCGGCGGCCGGGCCTGCGTCATAGTCCCGGACGGGGTCCTGTTCGGCTCGTCCAAGGCCCACCAGGCACTGCGGCGGATGCTGGTCGAGGACCACAAGCTCGATGCCGTGGTGAAGCTCCCCGCCGGCGTCTTCCGCCCCTATGCCGGCGTCTCCACCGCCATCCTGTGCTTCACCAAGACCGGGGTTGGCGGGACCGATCAGGTCTGGTTCTACGATGTGCAGGCGGACGGCTATTCGCTCGACGACAAGCGCAATCCGCTCCTGCCGCCGGAAAAGCTCGGCCCCACGCCGCGCGAGCCATTGGTCGAGGACGAGCACGCCAGGAACAACCTGCCCGACGTGCTGCGGCGCTGGCGGGAGCGCGACGGGGCCGAGCGCGAGCGTCCGCGCACGGCGCAGAGCTTCTGCGTGCCCATGGCCGAGATTGCCGCCAGCGGGACCTATGACTTGTCGCTCAATCGTTACCGGGAGGTGGAACATGTGCATGTGGAGCACGATGCGCCCGCCGACATCATCGGGGAGCTGCGGCTGATCGAGGCCGAAATTTCGCTGGGGTTGACGCGGCTGGAAGAGATGCTGCGATAATCCCGGCGGCACGGCGCCCGTCAGTATGCATTGACCCGCAACCTTTGGAGGCCCAGCAATGCCCGATCTGCACATCGAACTCGACATGCCCGCCCCGGTCGCCGCCGAACTCGGACTCACCAGCACCAACGCGGCCGGTGAAGTCCGCCGCATGCTTGCCCTGTTCCTCTACGAGCACGGTCGCATCTCGCTGGGCAGGGCGTGCGAGATCGGGGGATTCAGTCATTGGGACTTTGCCGAAATGAATCGCGAGCTGATGATCCCGCTGCATTACGGCGCCCAGGACCTCGCCGACGATCTGGCGCGACTGTGCAATGCCTAGCTGCGTGGTCACCCACTCGTGCTCTTCTCGTTCCCACGCTCCAGCGTGGGAATGCAGTGCGGCCGCTCCAGCGGCCCGTCATTCGCATCCTGCTCCGGCGCTGGCGGATGAGGCGCGACGCTGGAGCGTCGGCACTTGCTCCCACGCTGGAGCGTGGGAGCGAGAGGATGACTTGTCGCTCAATCGCTATCGGGAGGTGGAACATGTGCATCTGGAGCACGATGCGCCGGCCGATATCGTTCGCGGGTTGCGGGAGATCGAGGCGGCGATTTCGGCGGGACTGACGCGGCTAGAGGGGATGCTGGGATGAGCCTCCGAACGCTGGGCGAGATATGTGAGTTTAAGTATGGAAAGAGTCTACCTGAGGGAAAGCGCGCACCCGGCCGTATTGATGTTTATGGGTCCAATGGACCGGTCGGAAGCCACAGCGAGGCAATTACAGATGGGCCGACCATCGTAATTGGACGCAAAGGATCGGTGGGCGAGGTGAACTTTTCGGACACGGGATGCTGGCCAATCGACACGACTTACTACGTCGATAGAGGCTGCACTGCCCAGCATCATAAGTGGCTCTTCTATGCGCTCGGGAAACTCTGTCTTGCACGTTTGAACAAGGCGACAGGAGTCCCCGGCCTTAATCGAAGCGATGCGTACGAGCAGAAGCTCTTCGTACCCCCCATCAAC
Source organism: uncultured Thiodictyon sp. (assembly GCF_903828115.1). GTDB lineage: Bacteria > Pseudomonadota > Gammaproteobacteria > Chromatiales > Chromatiaceae > Thiodictyon. The sequence goes on from NZ_CAIKKU010000123.1 coordinate 37,559, forward strand.
GAGCAAGAACGCATTGCGGGGATCCTCGATCAGGCGGACAGCTTGCGCCGCCTGCGGCAGTGCGCTATCGACCGCCTGAGCCCCCTCCTTCGTTCTACCTTCCTCACCCTTTTCGGCGATCCTGTCACCAATCCGTTCGACTTTCCGATCCAATCCTTGCCAAAGTTCTACATCAGCCCACAAGAAGGAACGAAATGCGGGCCGTTTGGAAGTGCCCTCAAGAAAGACGAGATCGTAGAGTCTGGCATTCCGGTGTGGAATATGGATAACATCGATATATCCGGAAGGATGGTTCCGCCGTTCCGCATGTGGATCACTCAAGAAAAGTTCAAAGAACTTATGGCATACTCTGTTATTGATGGGGATGTCCTGATCTCTCGGGCCGGTACGGTGGGAAAGATGTGCGTAGCTAATTCGGGATGCGCCGCAAGTGTTATAAGCACCAATTTGATCCGCATTCGCTTTGGCCCTGACCTTCTACCGATCTACTTCGTGTCGCTGATGACATACTGCAAAGGCAGTATTGGACGCTTACGGACAGGCCCAGACGGTTCCTTCACACACATGAACACAGGCGTCCTTGATAAACTGAAGTTTCCGTATCCTCCCCTTGATCTCCAACGCCGCTTTGCCGCTGTCGTCGAATCCGTCGAGGAGCAGAGGGCCTACCTGTGTACCCACCTCGCCGAGTTGGATGCCTTGTTTCTTTCGCTGCAACACCGCGCCTTCTGCGGTGACTTGTAGGGAACCACTGCTCTGGCTCCCACGCTCCAGCGTGGGAGCAAGTCGCGACGCTCCAGCGTCGCGTAGTCTTACGCCGGAAGACGGGCCGCTGGAGCGGCCATACATGCACGCTGGCGACCTACTATGCTTAGTTAGAAAGCCAACAGTCAAAATAGTTGCAAAAGATTAATAATTAAATGGTTTTATTGCAATCGACCTGCCCCTACAAATATTTAAATTAAGGTACTTATGTGCCGAAAGGTCTGGTCGAAGCTGAAGAACCACCCCGCCTCGCCGGATGACCTTTGCTCTGGCTCCCACGCTCCAGCGTGGGAGCAAGTCGCGACGCTCCAGCGTCGCGTAGTCTTACGCCGGAAGACAGGCCGCTGGAGCGGCCTGACTGCATTCCCACGCTGGAGCGTGGGAACGAGAATGCCGAGAATGCGAGAATGAGGTACGACCATGGGCCGAGACCGTTACAGGGTCGGCGATCCCGCCGCGCCGTATTTTCTGACCTGTACCGCATTACTGTGGCTGCCGCTGTTCGCACAGCCGGCCAATGCCAGGATTTTGCTCGACTCACTGCAATACCTGCAAACGCAAGGCGGCCTGACCCTTTACGGCTATGTGATCCTGGAGAACCACTGCCACCTGCTCGGCTGCTCGGCTGCTCGCGCAATATCGGCAAGACCATGGCAAGCTTCAAGTCCTACACCGCCGCTCAGATCGTCAAGCGGCTGACCGAGCGCCATTCGCCGGTATTGGAGCTGCTCGCTTTTCACAAGGCCAGGCACAAGACGGATCGGGAGCATCAGGTTTGGCAGGAGGGGGCGCATCCGGAGCAGATCGAAGGAGAGGCGATGATGTTGCAGAAGCTGGATTACATTCACAACAATCCGGTCGCGCGGGGGTATGTGGATGATCCGGTGCATTGGCGGTATTCCAGCGCGCGCAATTATGCGGGGCAGGCGGGGTTGATCGAAGTCGTGACTCAATGGTGAGCCGACGCGACGCTGGAGCGTCGGGACTTGCTCCCACGCTGGAGCGTGGGAGCGAGAAGACTCAATGGTGAGCGGACACGACGCCAGAGCGCGGGGACCAGAAGCCGGAATCAGACCGGTGTCAACGGCTGCGCCACCAGTTTCACCCCCAGCGCGTGACACACCCGGTTGATGGTGTCGAAGCGTGGCTGCGCGTTCTCGCGTAGCGCCCGATAGAGCGCCTCGCGGGTGAGGCCGGACGCCTTGGCGA
>NZ_CAIKKU010000124.1 GCF_903828115.1 uncultured Thiodictyon sp.
TTGTCGTAATCGGAGAAGCGATGCACTTTGGGGTGCGAGAGAATCCGGGGCGCTACGATAACCTCGATTACGATTACGACAACGACAACGACAACGACAACGGTGCGAAAAGTATTCCCTAATGGACTTGTTTAACTTATCAATGAATCGTGCCTGACGTCTTGACACTCAATCCAACCCGTGGAGCCGAATCTTCCGGTACAGGGTGCGCTCGCTGATTCCGAGTTCCTGCGCGGCGGCGCGGCGGTTGCCGTGGTGGCGCCCAAGCACTCTCTCCAGTTGCTCCGCCTCACAGTGGGCACGGGGCGCTTCGGTCAGGCTGCGCAGGGCCGCGACGGCCCGACACTGACCCGGAAGACAGGGCTTCGCAACCCCCTGGTCCGGGCCCGGGAGCGGGACCAGGGGTTCCCGCGGCAGGGCCGCGCGCAGCTCGCGGGCGCCGATCGAGCCGAACTGCGCGGTGGCCGCGGCGGCCCACAGGATATTGCGCAGTTCCCGCACATTACCGGGGAAGTCGTAGGCCGACAGGACCTCCAGGGCCGCGGGCTCCAGGCTGTACTCCTGCCCGGCGGCGCGACCGATGCGCCCCAGGAGTTCATGGGCCAGCGGCAGGATATCCGCCCGCCGCTCGGTCAGGGACGGGAGGGTCAAGGCGATGCAGGCGATGCGGTAATAGAGGTCCTGGCGGAACCAGGGCACCCCGCGCAGTTCCCGATTGGTGGCACAGACCAGCCGCACATCGGCCCGGCGGATGCGGGTCCCGCCGACCCGCCGGAACTCCCCGCTCTCCAGCACGCGCAGCAACTTGGCCTGGAGCGGCAGGGGCATCTCGCCGATCTCGTCGATGAAGAGGGTGCCGCCGTGGGCCTGCTCGAAGAGCCCGCGGTGCTCACCCGCACTCCCGGTGAAGGCACCGCGCTCGTGGCCGAAGACCTCGCTCTCGAACAGACCGCTGGTCAGGGTGGTGCAGTCGAGGACCTGGAAGGGCCCCGCGTGCCGCGTCGACAGGCGGTGGATGTGGGCCGCCGCCAGTTCCTTGCCGGTCCCGGTCGCCCCCTGGAGCAGCACCGGGGCGGCGGAGCGCGACGCCGACAGCAGGCCCGCCAGGACCTCGCGAAAGGCCGGCGAGGCGCCGATCATGGGCAACCCACCCGCCGCGTCCGCACCCTGCGACGGCTGGTGCATGGCGTCGTGCTGGATCAACTCGCCGACGCAGGTCTGACCGCCGGCGGTGCGGATCGGATAGGCCTGGATGCGCGCCAGGTGTTCACGGCCCTCGCCGTCGCGGTAGGCTCGGGTCACGGAGGCGCCACCCTCGCCCGCGAAGACGCGCGTAAAGGGACAATCGCCACCCTGACGGGAGCAAGGACAAGGGCGATTACCCGCGGGAACCATGTCATAACAAGGCTGACCGACGACCGCGGCCTGCGACACGCCGTAGTGGGTCTCAAAGGCGCGGTTGACGACCAGCACCCGAAACTCCGGGTCGATCATGACAAAGGGCTGATCGCAGATGTCGACCAGCGACTGCAGCTCGAGGTTTGGCCCGAGGTTCTGTGGGTTGTCGGATTGCGGCATGGGCGTGGGCGGACCTGATACGCGTTTGTCGGCTCACCCGCGGACAGCCCGCGCGGCGTACCCCGGGGTCCATCCCGGGGAGGATGTCAGGGCGCATCGCCTATCCTCAAGCTAGGAAGACCCTGCCTGCAAACGGGCCAAGAGGGCGCGGGCCGCGTCCACCTCCGGAAAGTCGCGGCCGGTGATCGTCAACAGCAGTTGCCGCGCCTGCTCGGTATTCCCGACGGCGGCGAGCGCCAGCGCATAGCGATAGACCAGGCCCGGATTGGTCAAGGCCGCGCCCTGGGCCTTCTCCAGGACCTCGACCGCGCGCGCGGCCTGCGCGTTGGCGAGTAGAGCCGCACCCAGGGTATCGGCGATTTCCGCGCGCTCGGGCGCCGCCGCGTAGGCCTGCTCCGCCTCGGCCAGCGCGGCCTTAGGATCGCTCTTGAGCAGCACCATGGCCAGATTGTTGTGCGCTGCCGGATCGTCCGGCCGTTGTTGCAGAATCATGCGCAGTTGGACGGCCGCGTCCGCATCCCGCCCCTGCTGGATCAGGAGGTCCGCGATGCCTGCACGCGCCGCCAGGTCGTCCGGATGGGCGGACAGCCAGGCCTGCGTGTCGGCGACCGCCTCCTCGGCCTGGTTGGCGGCGACCAGGGCCTTCACGAGGGCGCGCTGATAGCGCGCGTCCTCCGGCACCCGTTGCCGCGCCGCGCGCAGATAGCCCACCGCGGCCGCGGCGTCGCCCTTGCGCAAGGCGAGACGGCCTTGCTGGAAGGCCAGCCGGGGCTGATCGGGTGCGATGGCGCTGAGCTGGCCGGCCAGCTCGGCGCGCGCCCCGTCGTCCGCCGCCGCCCCGAAGGCCGCGTCCAGCGCCGGCCCCGCCAAGGGGTCGTCCGGCGCCAGGCGCAGCGCCCGCACGAGGGCCTCCTGCATTCCCGCACGGTCACCGGACGCCGCCCGCGCCGTGGCAAGCAGATAGAGGGCCGCGGCACGCTCCGGATTGGCCGCGGCCAGTTGCTCGAAGCTCTGCACGGCCTGGGCGGGGCGGCCGGTGGTCAGTTCCAGTTCACCGCGCAACCGCAACACGGCTGACTGCTGAGCCTGGGCCGCGGGGGTCGCCGCCACCACCTCCAGCGCGCGCTGCGGATCCTCGGCACGGCGCAAACGCCGCGCCAAGGCCAGCCGCAGTTTCAGGTTCTCCGGGTCCTTCTCCAGCCCCTGGCGCAGCCGGTCGATGGCAGCGAATGGTTTGCCTGCCCGCTCGTCGGCAATCGCAGACTCGAGCAGGGTGGCGGTATTATCAGCGTCGGGCCGGGCACCGACCGCGGGGGAGGCAGAGGCGTCGGCGGCCTCGCGTGCCTGCCCGCGGCCGTCCAACTGGTCCAGAGCCGCCGCCGCAGGCTTGAAGCCGGGACTGATCTCGAGTGCCCGGCCAAAGGCCGCGCGCGCCCCGGCCGCGTTGCCGGTGCCGGCCAGGGCCTGACCCAAGAGGAACTGGACCCGCGGGTCCTGGCCGCTGCCCGCTACCAGGGCGCGGGCCTGCGCCAGGGCCGCGTCCGGGTGCCCCTGTGTCAGTTCGAGCCGACCCAGGGCCAGGCTGACCTCCACGGAATCCGGAAACTGCGTGCGCAGACGTTCGAGCTGCGCCCGGGCCGCCGCCAGGTCCTCGGCGGCGGTGAGCCCGGCTGCCAAGGCCAAGCCAAAGCGCGGTTGACGCGGAAATCGCTTGGTCAGCGCACCGGCCACCGCCAGCGCCTCACTGGTGCGTCCTTGGGCCATGAGCGCCTGATAGAACACCTCTGCGATCTGCGCGGTTCCGGCGGTGCCGTCGGCCCCGCTGAAGGGGCGGATGATCCGCTCGGCGTCCGCGGCTTGGCCTTGAGCCAGCCGGATCCTGGCCTCCAGCGCCGCGCCGTCCTGGTCCTGAGGGCTCAGTTCCCGCAACTGCTGCAGATGCTCCAGCGCCTGGGCAAAACGGGCTTGCCGGGCCAGTGCCCGACTGAGCAGCAAGAGCCCCTGACGGTCGCCCGGGACGGCTTGCAGGTAGCGCTCCAGCGACGCCGCGGCGGCGGCCGGATCACCGCGGCGCAACGCGAGCGACCCCTGCGCCAAGTCGAGTCCCGGGAAACTGCCGGCGGCCGCCCGCGCCGCCGCGATGTCCGTGGCGGCATCATCCAGTGCGCCGCGATCGATGCGGACCATCGCACGTTTGAAGAGCGCTACCCAGGGCCGCGGCGTATGGGCCAGATCGATGGTCAAGGCCCGCTCGGCGGCGCCCAGGTCGCCCACCAGGTAGTTCAACTCGCCAAGCAATTCCCAGGCGTCATGGGAGCCCGGATCGGCGGCCCTGAGCTGGTCCAGGAGGTCGCGGGCGGCCTTGGGATCACCGCGCGCGACCGCCAGGCGGGTCTGGCCGATCAGGGCGCGACGGTTGGCCGGATCCAGTGCCAGGGTCGCACGCAGCAGCGGCTCCGCGGCGGCCTGGTCGCCGCGGCCCAGTTCTGCCTCGCCCCGCTGGGCGGTCAACTCCGCCTTGGCCATCGGCGTTTGGACGGTCGCCGGGTCTATATCCTTCAGTACCTCGGCATATTTCCCTTGCAGCAACCAGGCGGCACCGGATTGCACCATCAGGTCCTCGGTCTCGGCCGCGGACGCCGCCGGTTGGCCTGCGGCCCGCAGCCGCTCGATCTCCTGCTGGGCCGCCGCCCCCTGGCCCAGGTCCAGATAAAGCCGGACGAGGAGTCGACGCGCGGCACTGTCGTCGGGTGCCTGCTGCAGTCGGCTCTTCAGCACGATCATCGCCTGGCGGGACTGTCCCTGCTCGATGGCGGCGCGGGCCGACGCCAGTTCCGGCCCGTCATCCTCTGCGGCGGCCGGCAGCGCAAGCACGAGGGCCAGCGCCAGGATGACGGACAGGGGCACAGGCGCGGAACGGATCGGCGGCACGGTCGGGGGCTCCTTGGGGTCATGCAAGTCGGGGTTCATTTGGAGCATATCCGCGCCTCCACACCTGCGAGTAACGACCGAGCGGCGGGGCATCAACCCCGGGCAGGGTCAATGCTGAAAGGCGCGCAGATAGGCGGCGAACTGCTCCCCCAGTTCCGGATGGGTCAAGCCATACTCGACCGTGGCCTCCAGATAGCCAAGCTTACTGCCGCAGTCGTAACGCTTGCCCTCGAAGGAGTGGGCGATCACCGTCTCATACTCGAGCAGGGCGGCGATGCCGTCGGTCAATTGGATCTCACCCCCGGCACCCTGGTCAGTCTGCTCCAGCATGTCGAAGATCCGGGGCGTCAGGAGGTAACGCCCGACGACCGCCAGGTTCGATGGTGCATCCTCCGGCGCGGGCTTCTCGACGATGGAGACCACGCGCATCGAACCTCCCGGTCCGGGTTCGACCTTGACGATCCCGTACTGACGGGTATCCTCATGCGGAACCTCTTGGACGCTCAACACGCTGCACTCGTGGCGCGCGTAGACGGCCGCCATCTGGGCGCAGACGCCCTTGTCCTCACAGCGGATCAGATCGTCCGCCAGGATCACGAAGAACGGTTCTTCACCCACCACTCCCTTGGCGCAGAGCACCGCGTGTCCCAGACCGCGGGCCTCGGCCTGACGGACATAGACGCAGCCTACGGTATTGGGCATGACATTCTGGACGATCCGGAGCAACTCTGTCTTGCCCGCGCCCTCCAGGGACGCCTCCAACTCGAAGGCCTTGTCGAAGTGGTCCTCAATGGAACGTTTATGGCGCCCGGTGATGAAAATCAGCTGGTCGACCCCGGCCTGCTCCGCCTCTTCGGCAGCGTACTGGATCAGCGGCTTGTCGACCACCGGGAGCATCTCCTTGGGGCTTGCCTTGGTCGCGGGAAGGAAGCGTGTGCCCAAGCCGGCGACCGGGAATACGGCCTTACGGATCTCTTTCATGGTTGATAGCTCTCCAAGTTCAATTCCTGCTCGATTGCGGCCGCCGCGGCAACGGGATCGGGCAGCCGATCGACAGATCGTCAGCACCGGCGGCAGCGGCCGCCGGCGGGGTCGTGCCCCGCGCTGATCACCCGCGGCCGGCCCCGGTGCGACCAAGATAAACCCAGCGCCACGGTTCAAGCACCGGGTCTCGGGCAGGGGGAGACCGCGGGACATTAGACCCGCGTTGCGGAACCTTTGTCCAGGGTCGCGGGCCGTTGGATGTTGGGATCAGCAGTTTCGGTCGCGGCGGATTCGCCTTGCCGCCCGTCACCCAAGGCCAGGACCCGCTTCTCTCAGGTGGTGGATGCAGTGGGTTCTTGCCTGACCGCGCGACCGTCTTTCCGATCAAGCGGCTTGTAAACGCAGAGGAGTTCTGCCATTCTTGGTTTGAGGGCCGCCTCGCGCAGGGCCCCATAGACGCATCCCCCAGGCGAGGGAACGGGCATGCGGTTGCCAAGATTCTCGCCGACAAGACGTGCACGCTGCGCGTCTTGGTCTGAACATTGCGTCGATGCACGGTGGTTTCCCGCGGACAAACGAAATGGCGCAGCAATCCGATGAGTGATACAAAGGCCCCAAAGATCTCGATCGTCGTCTTCATCGACGCGCTTGGCTGGGACGTATTGAAGGGGCGGCGGTTCATGGATGCCCGGTTGCCGTTCCGGCGCAAGCTGCAATCGGTGTTCGGGTTCTCATCCGCGTGCATCCCCTCGATCCTCACCGGCCTGAGGCCCCGCGAACACCGGCACTGGTCGTTTTTCTACTACTCACCCGCGACCTCCCCGTTCAAGCCGCTGCGTCTGCTGGGGCTGCTGCCGCGCTCCCTGGTCGATCGCGGCCGCGTGCGAAACCTGATCAGCAAGGTGGTCAAGCGGTTCTATAACTATACGGGCTATTTCCAACTCTACAATATCCCGTTCAAGTACATCGACAAGTTCGACTATTGCGAGAAGAACGACCTCTTCGTGCCCGGCGGCATGAACCGGGGGCAGAACATCTTCGATCACCTGAAGCGTGCCGGGGTGCCCTACCACGTATCGAACTGGCGCGATCCGGAAGCGCGCAACCTGGAGGCGCTCAAGGCCGACCTCATAACGGGCAAAATTACCTTCGCCCTTCTTTACATGGCAGCCATGGACGCCCTCCTGCATCAGGTCGGCAAGGAGAGCACCCAGGTGGATCAAAAGCTTGCCTGGTACGAGGCGCAGCTCGAAGAGGTCCTGCGAATCGCCGCGGAGCATTATGATCAGGTGCGGCTGTTCGTCTGCTCCGACCACGGCATGGCCACCGTGCACACCCAGGTCGACCTCATGAGTAAAGTGGAGGCCCTCGGGCTTGCGTTCGGCCGCGATTACACGGCGACCTACGATTCCACCATGGGGCGATTCTGGTTCCACAATCCGGCGACCCGCGAGCGCATCAGCACACTCCTGCAGCAAGTACCAGGGGGGCGTACCCTGCCGCAGCAGGAACTCGAACAATTGGGATGCGACTTTGAGGGGAATCAGTTCGGGGAACTGATCTTTCTGATGGACGCCGGCGTCCTCATCGTGCCGAGCCACATGGGCGTCAAGCCCATCACCGGGATGCACGGCTACCACCCGGACCATCCGGATTCAGATGCGTCCCTGCTGTCCAACGTCGAACCTCCGCACGACCCCAAGGCCATCACGGACATCTTTCATTTGATGCGCGCCGAGTCCGGCGCCTGACGCTACGGCGCCACCCGCCCCACTACCTGACCTGGTTGAGTTGTTGGAGTTGATCGGCGATGTGGGAGTTGGGCAGGAGACTGTAGCCGACCGCGGCTTTGATCAGATAGGCGAGCAACAGAACGAAGATGCTGATCAGCAGGTTGAGCCCGATCAGGAGCATCAGGGCCGTAATCGCATTGCCCCTGCGCGCCAGCGGTTCCGAGAACTCCGGGCGGTCCCGGCGACGGCGATCCTTGCCGACAAACAGCACCACATAAAACCGGTAGGCAAACCAGTCCACCCAAAACCTCAGGTCGACCAGTTTGGGACCGGGTTTGGGAATTGCCTCCTCCAGCAGTCGCGTCACGGCGTCACGCTGCAGGTCCGTGAAGCTCGATCGCATCTCGCTGTCCAGCATGTCGAAGTAATTCGCGGGGGTCTTTTCGGAATAGTGCGGCCGCTCGTCGGTTGCTTGCTGTAACGAATCTTGATTCATGTCCGCCTCGCGCGGTGCACGGCAATGGGGGTTGCGGGTGACTGGAAGACCGGCAGCATGGCGCGCGTCAGAGTTGCGACCAGGTCGCATCGGGATGCCAGTGCAGCGGTCGGCCGTTCAACAGGTTATCCAGGTTGTTAGCCACGGAATTGGCGATGACCAGAAAGTAAAGCCCCCACAGCAGCGGCAGCAGAATCACTGCCAGACTCGCCGAGGCACGGCGCGAGCTCAACAACTGGATGCTTGCCCCTGAGAATGCCGCGAGGAGCAGGAACTCCAGTGCCAGCAGCGGATAGTAAGCGGTGCGCACGAGCTCCCGCAACCCGCTCGACCAGCCTCCCTCATTCGTCCAGAATATCGGTTCTTCCCGTAAATAGGAAAACGCAATCAGCGCGATCAGGGAAAAAAAGTTGACCGCTGCGCCGGCGACGAGCAGCGGCGTATGTGACGGCAGCGAGTTTCGGGCGCGGTTCCTAGGCAAACGAAGACGGCTCAAGAAGCTTAGGGCCAGGCGCTGACTCTACGGCAAACATGGCATGCGCAACAAGCGGGAATGACTCAGAGCCCGCCCGTGGGAGGTCATCGGACCAGTGGGTCTGGAAATCACCCCGATCAAGATTATCAGGTATTTAGTGCAGCGCAAACAATGACCGATACCATCCTGCTGGTCGGCGGGGACGATCAGTCCCACCGGGATATCGCCGCCGACCTGCGGCGTCGCGGCTATCAGGTCACCGCCGTCGCGCACGGCAGCAGCGCCCAGCGCGCCTTGGCCGCGGCGGCGCCGGACCTGATCCTATTGGAACATCCCTGGGCCAAGGATGTCAGTTGGACCCTGATCGAGCGATGGACCCAGGATCATCCGGTGCTGGTCGTGTGCGGCGAGCCCGGGATCGAGGCCGCGCTCCAGGCCCTGCGCCTGGGGGCGACGGAGTTCCTGGTCAGACCGGTGGACCTGGTGGAGTTGGCGGGGGCGATCCGGCGGATCATCGACAACGCCCTGCTCTATCGGCGCGGCGAGTTCTACACCAGCGTCGTGCGGCAGGAGGCCCCGAGCCTGATGGTGGGGGAGAGTGAGCCGCTGCGGCGGTTGCTGGCCGCCCTGCAGGCCGTGGCCCCGACCGAGGCGACGGTGTTGATCCTGGGCGAGAGTGGGGTCGGCAAGGAAAAGGTTGCCCAGGAGATTCATCGGCTGAGTCCGCGGGCCGCGGGGCCGCTGGTGGCGGTCGATTGTTGTTCACTGCCGGAGTCCCTCTTCGAGTCCGAACTGTTCGGGCACGAGCGCGGGGCCTTCACGGGCGCCGCACAACGAAAACCGGGGCTGATCGAGCAGGCCAGTGGCGGTACCCTCTTTCTGGATGAGATCGGCGAACTTCCGGCCCCGATCCAGGCCAAACTGTTACGGGTGCTGGAGACCAAGAGGTTCCGCCGTTTGGGCAGCGCCGTGGACCTGCAGGCGCAGGTGCGGATCGTCGCGGCCACCAACCGGGATCTCGACGGCATGGCCCAACGGGGGGAATTCCGCCAGGACCTGCTGTATCGCCTCAACGCCTTTGTGGTCACGGTGGCTGCGCTGCGTGACCGCCGCGCGGACATCGCACCACTCGTGCGGCACTTTCTGGCCAACCCGGGTTTTTCCAAGCGGATCATCAAGCGGGTGAGTGAAACGGCCATGCAGCAGTTGCTGGACTACGACTGGCCGGGCAACGTCCGGGAGCTGCGTAACGTCGTCGAGCGGGCGATCATCCTGTCGGGCAACAAGCTCAGGATCGATTCGGAGCACCTCACCCTGCCGCAGTCCACTGTGAGACCATCGACCAACGGGGTGACACTGACGTTCGACCACGAGCCGACACTGGCTGAAATCGAGCAATGCTATCTGCAACTGATCCTGACCCGGCACCCGGGACCCAGGGCGGTGGTGGCGCGGGTGCTGGGGATCGGCGAGCGGACGCTATACCGGCTGCTGGCCGATCTCAAGGTAGACCCGGCGGCCTCCGAGTGAGACCTGGCAACGGGTATTCGGCAGCTCGTTAGCGTTGCGGTTGTCGTTGTCGTTGTCGTTGTCGTTGTCGAGGTTATCGTAGTGCCTCCGATTCTCCCGCACTCGAAATTGCATCGCTTCTCCGATTACGATTACGACAACGACAACGACGATCAAGGCCGCTACGGGTGATCCGCCTTACTTCGGGAAGGCCAGCGCCTCCACCATCTTGCTCACGTACCAGTCGGTCGCGGTCGTACCACCACTGGCGGCCCAAATGGCAAAGTTCGGATAGGCCCAGGCAATGTTGTTCCATTCCGTCGGGTAACGCCAGGTCTCCGGCACGTCGAGCGCCCAGGGCTCGTTGGCGGCCGTGCGGTAATAGCGGCCCTGGGCCGGATCGGAGGTGTCATTCAGGGTCCCGAACAGTTTGGGGTTGGCCTTGGCGGTCGGCGGGTGATCGACCAGGTGCACCTCCAGGCCGCGCTGCGTGGTCCGATAGATGAACGGGTTGAAGGGGGCATCGCCGAGCCGCGCCGCCGTCATCGGCTGCTTGAAGTGGATGTTGACCTCCAGCGGGACCGCCGCGGTGCGGGGGCACTTGACCACGCTGTTCATCATCGAGCAGGGAAAGGCCTGGCCGGTGGCGGTCAAGGGGGTGACATTGGGCGAGAGGATGAAGACCGCCTCGGTCTGGCCGCTCTCCACCGGCAGTGCCACCGGGGTTTGGTCACGGATGCTCAGGGTCGTCGTCGCCGGATCGATCGCGTCGCGGCTCACCCCGGCCAAATGGATGCCGAAGCCATTGTCGGAGCCGGCGCCGCGCGCCCTGATCTCATAGATCAGCTTGAGGTCGACGATCTCGTTTTGCGCATTCAGCGTTTCGACCACCCGGTAGGCGACCACCAGGTCATTCATGTCGAAGTCGCCCTTCTTCGGCCACAGGTCCTCGAAGGCCAGCGAGCCGAAACCGGTCGCGCTGGGATAAAACCTCCGCGCCGCCCGCGTCGGGTCCAGGGGGAAGGCGTCCAGGTCGTCGGCAATACCGTCGCCGTCGCTATCCAGCACCACTTCCTTAACGAGCGCCTGCACCTTGGTGCGATCGATGGCGGAAAAAGGTGTCACCTTGATGGCAATCAGCACGTCATTGAAGTCGTGATCGCCGCCGCTGCGATTCAGATCCTCAAAGCCCAACACCAGCAGCCCATCCTCCGGCTTCGACAGCAAGACCGTGTGCCCATTGAGGTTCGGGTCGGCCGCCGTCGGCTTCTCCGGATTGAGTGCCTTCAGTGTCGTAAAGATCGTGGTCGACGACTGGTTGGGGTTGACCACGCTCCCGGTCCAGCCGTTGGAGACGATGGTGAAGCCGAGGGCGGTGCCGGCCTTGAACTTCCCCAGCGCGACGGCATCGCCATACTTCATGCCCCCGAGCGTTGGTAGAGAGAAGTTGGGAAACATGATCCTGGTCGTCAGTTCACTGAACGTCTTGGGCTTGTTGGCCGGGTCGAAGGTGAAATAGCCGACGCCGTTACGGTAGCCGGCGCCTTCGTCAATGAAGGCCACCGTGATCTCCGCGTCTTCGAGGAGGACGAGGTTCGCACCCAGATCGTCGGTGATCAGTTTGGGATCGTTCGTGCGGATATCCTTGTATTCCGGCAGCCGTTTGCGGATGTCGGCCAGGAGGCTGGCCGGCAGCGCGCTGCTCAGATCAAGCAGGGTCTTGGGTACCCCCTGGGCATCGTAGCTATCCAGATACTGCCAGGTGATCGCGAAACCGGGCGGCGCCGCGGCGCTGAGCGCCAGGGCCGCCAGTGCGGTAACAAGGGGACGACGGTCGCTCATGGAGAAGGTCCTGCTGCTGAGATTGAAACACTTGCGATGACGATACCGATCCGCGTCAGGTCCGGTGCGTCATTGCACCTGCCCGAACTGCACCACCACCGTGTCACTACCCGAGGCGATGGTGGCGGCCGGATTATCGGTGTGCAGGTGGATGCTGACACCGCGTTCGCTGCTCAGCCACACATCGTTGCTGCTGACCTCCGACGCCGGGGCGGCCGCCAGTTCACTCAGAAAGACGCCTTCCAGGTCCGCGATGTCATTCAGCCCGAGGACCTCTCCGGTGACGGTCACCTTGACCCCTTTGGCCCCACCAACGCCCAGACCGTTCAGCAGCACGTCGTAAGACTGGCCTTGGTAGGTGAGGACGGCCTGCCCCAGCGGGGCGCCACCGCCATCCGCCAGCGTGAGGGGTGAAAAGGTGATCAGGCCAACGGTGGCCGGCGGTGCACTCGAGACACCGGCGCTGATCAGCAGCGCTAAGGCGGCACCGGTCAACTGCGTGAGGTAGCGGTTTCTCATCATGGTTGCAGTCTCCAAAACATTCTGTGAACACTCATTCCGCGTAGACAATCGACTGGTCGCTGACGGCCAGGGTCAGGGTATCTTCGCGGTCGGCGGTACGTACCACCACCACCACCTGGGTGAGGTGGGCCGGCAGCCGCATCTCACCGTAATAGCTGCCCTGGGCGTCGGTGAAGCCGTTCTCCAGCAGGCGCAGGCCGTTGGGTCCCTGGCTGTAGAAGCTCAGCAGGGCCGGGGTCCCATCGCCGCCGGCCAGGGCGATGTCGACCGTGGTTGGACGGCTGTTGTCGTAGCTGAAGACGTTCGGGGGGGGGGCGGCGGGGGACGCCGACACCGCAGCGCTGTACCCGCCCCCGGAAAAAATCAGGACCGTCAGCATCCCGAGCAACTTGAGATCGGTCAAGAACGATTGCGATTGGCTGTATTGTAGGTCCAACTCCACCAGCCGATCGATTCCGACCTCGGGCTGGCTGGCGCCCTGCCAGATGCCGGGGGCGATCTCCAGGCGGCAGCGATCCGCCGCCGAGTAACGATCCACCTCCTGCGCAAGTGCGGGCGGCGGCCCCACCAGCGACATATCACCCTTGAGGACGTTCGCCAGGTGGGGCAATTTGTCGATTCCCAGCGTGCGCATCAGTGTGCCGATGCGGGTGAGGCGCAGGACGCCGGTGCCGGCGTCTGAGTGTGCTGCCGGCAGGTCCGGTCCGGCTTTGGCAGGGTCGAACACCGTCGAGCGCAACGTCCACAGGGTGAACGGCTTGCCCCAACGCCCCACCCGGGTTTGCCGCAGCAGGACCGGCCCGGGGCTTTCCAGCGAGATCGCAAGGGCGACCAACAGGAACAGCGGCAGCAGCAGCACAAGCAGCAGCGACGACACGACAATGTCCAGCAGCCGCTTTACGAGCCGGGTACCATGAACGACCGCGGTCCAACCGATCTGTTTCAGGTAGACCTTCAGTAGGTATCGGGGCGCATTCCGGTCTATTCCGGCGTAGCGTTTGATCAACAGCTCGCGGAGCTGACGGTCATCGGTTTTGGGGTTCATGGGATTCAACTCACATCTCGATTGTTTATGGTTTTCAGCATGAGGGGCTCAGGATCGGCAACTGCTCCGGTCGCCGGCAACGCCGAACATCGACTCGGTGGACGCGGGTGGTGCCTAGGGCGATATCGCGCCTCGTCCCGCGGCGGCGGCGTCATCGCCGATCCGCGGCAGCCGCCTTTCTGCGACAGCGCGGGCCAACCGGGAGGTATCGGCTTCTTATCATGGCTGGTATCTCCAAAAAAATCCGCGCACGATCACTCAGCATAGGTGATCGACTGATCATTGATGGCGAGGGTCAGGGTATCTTCGCGGCCGGCGGTGCGCACCACTACCACGACCTGCGTAAGGTGGGCCGGCAGCTGCATCTCGCCGTAATAGCTCCCCTGGGCGTCGGTGAAGTTGTTCTCCAGCAGCCGCAGGCCATTGTCCCCTCGGCTGTAGAAGCTCAGCAGGGCGGGGCTGCCGTCGCCGCCGGCCAGGGTGACGTCGACCCTGGTCAAGCGGCTGGTGTCGTAGCGGAATCCGGCCGTGGGTTGGGCGCTGGTGGCGGCCGATACCGTGACGTTCCAGGCGCCCGCGGCCAGGACCAGCGCGGTCAGGATCGCGTTGACCCGGGAGGTGAGACGGGGATGACGGTTAGACATGGAGTAGGTCCTGCGGTCTTGGTCGTGGAAGCACTTGCGATAGCTATACAAGACCCATGCCAAACAAAAAAATATCTTTAAATAATTGATAATAAATAAAAATACTGATCTTCATGCGGCCTGATCCGGCGACCGACGAGGGCCTGACTGCCATTGCAGCAGTGTTCGCCCGTTGGTGGCTGCCGAAATGGCAGGGGGCGTTTTCAAACGTCCTCAGGTCCAGAGGAGACCCGCCACTGGCGCCGGGTGAATGGAGGTCTGACCTGCCACATTGGCAGAAGCTTTACCGTGAAAGTCGCGCCGGGAGCGCGCTCCACTTCCCCCTCTCCCTTGTAATTAAAGAGTGCTTCGTGATTGAACAATCACATTGCTCTCAGATGGGAAAAAGCGATGACGGAGTTTGAGGAAAGGATTCTCCACGAGGATCGTCATGATTGCGCCGAGCAGAATCGATGTCGCAATAAACAGGGAGGCCTGGGCCGCTATCTGCAGTCCGGTCGACTGGATATTGTCACCGAGCATCTGGTTTATCATCCGATAGTAAGGGATCGGCAAGAGTATTATGAAAAAATGCCAGAGATAGATGTTGTAAGACCAGAGTCCCACCCGGGCGACGCCGGTCATGATGAAATTTGCTTCGATCGACTTGATCGCCCCGTGGTAGATCAGGGTCAGGAGTATCGAAAAGCCGATAGACAGCAGCGGGAATCCGATGGTGAACATGAAGGGGTTGGTGCGATTGAAAAATGCAGCCGGTATAATTAATGCAACGGCGGCGAGAAACGAGACGAGACGATGGGAGTCTATCCAGGTAATCAGTGGCGACCGCGTCCGTATCAGGAAATTCAGGTAGACCCCAATCATCAGGGCGTCGATTCTCAAGTGGGTCCTGGAATAATCATCATCCAGGAGCGTTCCGTTCAATGTTACAATGCGCAAGACCAAACAGGTGATGACTACCAGCAGTGTGAGCCAGGGAATCACCCCCCCCCACGTCAGTGATCGCTTTGCCGAAAGAATGACCAGAAATGACAGGGTCATCGGCAGCAGGATATAGAAATGCTCCTCGATTGCGAGCGACCAAGTAGGCCCGTTGGGGTTGCCCGATGGAATATAATTCTGAAGGAACAACAGGTGGGTCGCCAGTGACTCGAGTGCCGATAACGGTGTAGTGTAGTCGATATATCCGGTCGCGCCGGTCACGGCAAGTACGATGAGTAACAATAGATACGACGGCCAGATCTTGAATGCGCGCCGGATCCAGAAATGCCGCCAGTTGAGCTTCCCGCTTTTCTCCAGTTCACTAAACAGCAGTCCACTGATGAGAAAACCGCTGATGACGAAGAACAAATCCACGCCGGTCCAGCCCAGTTGCTTGATTCTCCAGAAGACAAAGCCGGTCATTCCGGTCAATTCAGATACGGCAGGAGAAATGCGGGGCTCGATATGATTGAGAAACACCATGAGAATGGCGGTGCCACGCAAGATATCCAGTGATTTGATCCGGTGTTTGTCCATGCTACGCCCTCTTATTTTTCAATTGCACGGCGAAGTACCTCAATAGACGTAGCGGTGGTTGACATCAGGGTAACGGACTCAGGGAGTCGATCTCCTCCTTGAGCCCGCCCCGGCGCAGCAGCCCGAAGGCCAAGCCCACCTGGGCGTAGTCCGCGACTGTGGGTTCCGACATGGGCGGCAGACCGCGGGCGTCAGTATAGCGGCGCAGGACCGGGTAGATGGCGGCGAAGTCGGCTGCGGTCGCGGGCAGCGCCGTGCCGATGGACTCGGCGGGCAGGTAGCCGGCGGTCACCGCCGTCATTTCCTGCCAAAGGGCGGGCAGGTGGAAGTGGGGCCCGAGGATCGGGATGCCGCTGATCGGATCGCCGGGGATCGCGTTCCGGGTGAGCTTGGACAGGGGGAAGCGCGGCGACCTCGCCCCGAATCCGGTGAGGTAGCTCAGGGATTGCGGATTGGCGCCGAGCTGTTGGTGGGGGCTCTGCCAGGCCCAGTTCAGGTAGTCGCTCTTGCCGGTGAGCCGATAGGCCTGGAGGAGCGGGAGGGTGTGGCGGGTGGATACGGCAAAGGAGCCCCAGCCAGCCCAGCCGAGATAAGGATGGCTCGGGGAGCGGAAGGGGTGCGTGGCGGCATTGCGCACGCGCCAGTCCGCCCCCGCGATGAAGGCGTTGCGGGCCTGGGTTACCGAGTTCGAGTCCTTGCCCTCGCCCTCGGCGAGCAGGTAGGCCCAGAGCCCGGCCAGCGCAAAATCCTTGAAGCTGACGCCGGCGGTCGGATCGATCTTGACCTGGGGCAGCAGGGCCTCGAAGGCGACCCGATAGGACGCCTCGCCGGTGGTGCGGTACAACTCGGCGGCGGCCCAGAGGCGGTTGTCGCGCGCCGAGACATCCGCGTAGTCGCCGGCACTCACGCCAGCGGGGTTCTTATAGCGCTCACCTTCGGCGGGCCAGTCGGCGTGGCTGGAGATGAAGTCCCAGGCCCGCCGCGCGGCGGCCAGGGCCTCGTCGGCGCGCGCCGGACGATAAGGCCGGATCAGCCTGGCGTGCAGGGCGCACGCGGCGGCGAAGGCGGCCGTGGCGTGGCTGGTCTTCTCGGCCAGCAGGCGCGGGGCGGCGATGAGGTGGGGCGGGACCGCGTCCCAGGTGCGGCTGGCAACGCGGAACCAGACGCCGCCGTCGGTCGGGTCCTGCATCCCGAGCAGCCAGTCCAGGCCCCAGTTCAGTTCATCCAGGACGTCCGGGATGCCGTTGCCGGACTCGGGGATGTTCAGGTCGCCGTCGCCGAAGCGCCGCGGGGCCAGGTCCAGGGCGGCGCCCGCCAGGTACCAGACCGGGGCCGCGTTGGGAACGTACTGGCCATAGTCGCCCGCGTCGAACCAGCCGCGGCGAACCGGGTGCCGGGCGGCCGGGCCGGTGTCAGTCGTGCTGCCGAGGCTCAGCGGGGAGTTGGCCACCACGGCGTGGAAGGCCGCGTCCATGGCGGGCGGGACCCCGCCCAGGGGCCGCTCATAGCCCGGTTCGGCCCAGGGCCCGACCACCGGGGTGGAGTTGCGGCTGTGGTAGAAGAGGCGCAGGGCGGCGCGGTAGGGGGCGTCGTAAACGTCAGTGGCGATGGTAAATGGGTCGGACACCCCGAGTCCCGGAACCCGCAGCCGATACTGTCCCGGGCGGTCCAGGGCGGTGAAGTCCGCCTGGTACACGTCGTTCCCGCTCCAGGGGTCGGCGGGGGCGGTGAGGCGGGCCTGGCCGCTGAAGACCGACGCGCCCGTGCCGACCTCGACGACCTCGAATCCAGTCGCCTCGACCGGCAAGGGACCGGCGGTGCCCAGCCAGTTGCCGAGGAAGGCGACCTTGGTCGTGCCCGGGGCATAGCCGACCTGATCGACCTGGATGGAGCCGGAGGCCAGATCCGGGTCGTAGCGCACCGGGATCGCGCGGCAGGGCGCGCTCGGATCGGCCGCGGCACCCAGCGCGCCGCAGGCGTCCAGGCGGTAGTCGACACCCGGGCGGAGCGGGTGCGGGAAGAGCAGGTGCAGGCGCGTCTCCACCTGCGGCTGCTTGGCGGTGTCGAAGCCGACGACCTGGCGGTCGCCACCCACCCGGGTTGCCGCCTGGGGGTTGGCATAGGCCGGGTCGGCCTGGGCGACGAGGGTATAGACCGACGGGTCGCGGGTGGCGACGGTGAGATCCAGGGTGTCGAAGCCCAGGGTCAGGGCGCGCGCCGAGCGCGTCTCCAGATACCGGGCCGGCCCCTGGGGCAGGGGCTGCATCTGACGCCTGGAGGTGTCGGCCAAGGACGAGGTGATACCCCGCTCGAGCGTGGCGGGAATGGCCTTGAAGGTCGCCGTGGCACTCGTGGCCGCCCCCATCGCCACCGTACAGCCCTCGGTTCCGCTGCAGGCACCGCTCCAGCCGGCAAACAGATACCCGCTGGCCGGCGCGGGGGTCAAGGTGACGGTGGTGCCGCTGACGTAGGCCTCGGTGCAATCGCCGCCGCAGTTGACCCCGACCGGCGCGCTGGTGACGGTGCCGCTGCCGCTCAGTATGACGGTCAGTGCGTATTTGGGGAGCAGCGTGAAGTCAGCCATACATGTCGTATCCGTATCGAGGGCGAAAGCGGCACCGCAACGCGACGGAGCCCAGCCGCTAAGGGTTGATCCCGGCGCGGCGGTCGCGGTCGGGGTCACCGCGGTGCCGGCCGCATAACGACCGCCACCACCGACAGTACCGCTGCCGGTGCCGTTCTTGAGCACGCTGAGCTGGTGTTGTACCTTGCCCGCGGTGTCGATCTCCTCCTTGAGCCCGGCCCGGCGCAGGAGTCCGAAGGCGAGCCCCACCTGGGCATAGTCCACCACCGTGGGCTTGGACATGGGCGGCAGGCCGCGGGCGTCGGTGTAACGACGCAGGGCCGGGTAGAGTTTCGCGTACCCGCTCGCGTCCGTGGGCAGCGTCGTGCCGACCAGCGAGGGGGGGAGGTAGAGGGTGTTCATCGCGGCCATCTCAGCGGAGGGCAGGAACTGGGGCCCAAGGACCGGGATACCCTTGAGCGGGTCGCCGGGGCCGGCGCTCTTGGTGAGTCTGGAGAGCGGAAAGTGGGGATACCTGGCGCCGAACCCGGTGAGGTAGCTCAATGATTGGGGGTTTGCCCCGAGTTGCGGGTGGGGACTCTGCCAGGCCCGGTCCAGGTAGTCGGTCTTGCCGGTGAGTCGATAGGCCTGAAGCAGCGGCAAGGTGGCGCGGGTGGAGACGGCAAAGGAGCCCCAGCCGACGACCGCGATGCTCTGATGGCTCGGGGCACGGAAGGGGTGCGCGGTGGCATTGCGCACCCGCCAGTCTGCCGCCGCGATGAACGCGGCGCCGGCCTGGGTAACCATGGTCGGGTTCTTACCCTCACCCTCGGCGAGCAGGTAGGCCCAGAGCCCGGCCAGCGAAACGTCCTGGAAACCGACCCCCGCGGTGGGATCGATCTTGACCAGCGGCAACAGGGCTTCGACGGCAGTTCGATAGGGCGCCTCGCCGGTGGTACGGTACAGTTCCGCGGCGGCCCACAGGCGGTTGTCGCGGACTGATGCATCCGAGTAGTCGACGGCGCGCACGCCCGTCGGACTTTGGTAACGTCGCCCCTCGGCGGGCCAGTCAGGGTGGCCTGCGAGGAAGTCCCAGGCCCGCCGCGCCGCGGCCAGGGCCGCGGCGGCGCGCGCCGGACGATAAGGCCGGATCAGCCGGGCGTGCAGCGCACACGCGGCGGCGAAGGCGGCGGTGGCGTGGCTGGTCTTTTCAAACAGCAGGCGCGGGGTGGCGATCAGGTAGGGCGGGACCGCGTCCCAGGTGCGGCTGCCGACACGGAACCAGACCCCGCCATCGGCCGGGTCCTGCATCCCGAGCAGCCAGTCCAGACCCCACTCCAGTTCGTCCAAGACGTCAGGGATGCCGTTGCCGGACTCGGGGATGTTCAGGTCACCGTCGCCGAAGCGCTGCGGGGCCAGGTCCAAGGCGGCGCCCACCAGATACCAGACCGGGGCCGCGTTGGGTACGTACTGGCCATAGTCGTCGGAGTCGAACCAGCCATGGCGGACCGCGTGCCGGGCGGTTGGACCGGTGTCAGTCGTGCTGCCCGCACTCAGCGGGGAACCGGCCACGGCGGCGTGGAAGGCCGCGTCCATGGCGGGCGGGACCCCGCCCTGGGGCCGCTCATAGCCCGGGTCGGCCCAAGGCGCTACCACCGCCGTGGAGTTGCGGCTATGGTAGAAGAGGCGCAGCGCGGCGCGATAGGGGGCGTCGTAGACATCGGCTGCGATCACGAAGGGGTCGGACACCCCAAGTCCCGGGACCCGCAGCCGGTAGCGTCCCGGGCGGTCCAGGGTACTGAAGTCGGCCTGGTACACATCATTGCCGCTCCACGGGTCCGCCGGCGCGGTGAGGCGGGCCTGGCCGCTGAAGTGCGCCTCGCCCGTGTCGCTATCGACGACTTCAAAGCCGGTCGCGTCCACCGGCAAGGGTCCGGCGCTGCCCAGCCAGTTGCCGAGGTAGGCGATCTTGGTCGTTCCCGGGGCATAGCCGACCTGATCGACCTGGATGGAACCTGAGGCCAGGGTCGGGTCGTAGCGGACCGGCAGCGAGTGACAGGGTGCCGCCGGATCGGTACTGCCGCCCACGGCCGCGCAGGCGTCCAGGCGATAATCGACACCGGGGCGCAGCGGGTCGGCGAAGAGCAGGTGCAGGCGCGTCTGCGCCAGGGGCAGATTGGCACCGTCGAAGCCGACGGCCTGGCGGTCGCCGCCCACCCGGATGGCGCCCTGGGGGCTGCCATCGGCCGGGCCGACGAGGGTATAGCTTGCCGGGTCGCGGGTGGCGACGGCCAGATCCAGTGAGTCGAAGCCCAGGGTCAGGGCGCGTGCCGAGCGCGTCTCCAGATAGCGGGCCGGCCCTGCGGTCAGGGGTTGCAACTGACGCCGCGAGGCGTCGTCCAGGCTCGCCGTGATGCCCCGCTCGACGTATCCGGCGATCGCCTTGAACGACGCCGTGACCGTCTTGGCCGCGCCCATCACTACCGTACAGCCCCCGGTGCCGGTGCAGGCACCACTCCAGCCGGCAAAGCTGTAACCAATCGACGCAGTCGCGGACAAGGCGACCGCGGTGTCGGCGGTGTAGGCGGCCGCGCAATCGCTTCCACAATAGATCCCCGCTGGGGTGCTGGTGACCGCGCCATTACCGCTGAGTTTTGCGGTTAGAGTGTAGGTGGGGAGTAAGGTGAAGGTGGCGGTGCAGGTCGTATCGGCGGTAAGGGCGAACACGACGCCGCAACTGCTCGGCGTCCAGCCGGCCAAGGTCGATCCGTGCGCGACGGTGGCGGTCGCGGTGACGGCAGTGCCGGCCACGTAACGACCGCCCCCACCGACCGTACCGCTGCCGGTACCATTCTGCAACACGCGCAACTGGTAGACGAGCGGCGGGCCCTCGCGTTTGACGACTGGCCAGACGGCACCGTTGCCTGACTGATCGGCGGGCGCACCCACCTGCAATCGCTCGAGCGTGACAAATTGCGTCTTTGCATCATCGAACAGATAAACGTAGCCGGCGCCGCCGTTGCCGAGGCCGACCAGGAACTCGCCCCGCAGATCGCCGTCGATATCGCCAATCACGGGGCGCGTCTCGCCGTTGAGGGCATTGTATTCGGGCCAGTCGATCGTCACCGATCCGCTGGCGACCAGCGCGGACGAAAGGTAGTCGAAGACCTCGAGGACACCGCCGCCGGACGGACCCAGGCCGATGACGATCTGTTGGGTTCCATCCCCGTTCAGGTCGCCAACCGCAGGGCGGGTCTCGCCAACCTCGTCGGCATATTCCGCCCACGACAGGCTGCCCTCGATTTCGTCGCGCCAGGGGTCCTGTCCGGCCGCCAGGCGGGCCGCCTCGAAGCCCTCTTTCACAAAAAACCGCCCCGCCCCGCCCGGCCCTACACCAATCACGAGCTCAGCGCGTCCATCGCCGTCGAGATCCCCTAAGGCCGGCCATGTTTCACCATTGGTCTCAGCGTATTCCGGCCAGTCGATGGCGGACCAGCCAAGCGGTGTCAGCGAGCGGCCCGCAAGGCGAAATAGTGCGACCATTGCATTTGCGCCGCGCCCCAACCCGATCACGATCTCGGCCTGGCCGTCGCCGTCGATATCGCCCACGGCGGGACGTGTTTCACCATTCGCGGCGCTGTAGTCCGGCCAGTCGACCTGGCCCCACGCCAGAAGGGAAAAATCGTCATCGAGAATCTCAAACCGGCCACCCGGCAGGCCATCCTGACCGACCGCACCGAACCCGATGACAATTTCATCTTTGCCATCGCCGTCGAGGTCCCCCGCGGCAATCCGCGCCTCACCACCCGCGGCACTGTATTCGGACCACCCCAAGGGGACATTCCGGTCGAACGTCAGGTCCTTGTTGATGACTTCAAGCTGCCCGTCGGCAGTCGGGTCGCCGCCCACGCCAAAAACGTACCTGAAAGGTTGGAAGGTCCAGTCGTCCGCCTGTGGGGCAAGGATTGGCCATACCAGCAAGGCCAGGGCGCACAACACGCCGATCCAGCCGTCCGCAGTCATTCGCTTATTCATTATCGTCAACCTCTGGGCTGGGAGCCGCTATGGCTTAATCGACAAGGCCTGGTTGTTGGGGTGCTCCCCGCTATTGCGGCGGCGTCCGTACCAGTCGCCCGACGTCCGGCATCGTACCCAACACCGGCACCCCAAGGTAGCGGGCCATTTGCCGTTCCGACTTGAAGGATGGATCCGACAGCTCGAACATGCCGATCAGCACCAACACGCCGACGGCCGATAAAAGCAGCACGCCCAGTGCCGGCCGCAGCCGCTCGGCGCTCCAGATGGCCCGCGTGCCGACGACGACCAGGTCGCCCGCCGCCTGGAATCCGCCCGCCATCGCCGTAACCCCCGGTTTGGTGCGCGCCGTCGCATCGACGATCCTTTTCAAGATCCGGTCGGTGTAGAAAGCGACGAGCACGCGCCCGCGCGCTGCATCTTTTCCGGTATAGCTCAACTCCAATGTGCCGCCGCCCGTGGCGGTTAGAGACAAGGCCGAGTATGCCAGGCGACGTATCTCGTTGTCGTTCACCGCAGTGCCATCGCCCCCGATCAGCCCCAGTCTCTTTTGCAATTGCATCAGCGCGAATGCATCGAGAAACAGGAGCTCAGGATCCGCGACCACGTCACCCAGCTTGATCGTCGCGACCGGGCTGTTGGACGCGGTGATCGCAATGTCAGCGGAGTAGCCGGAGAAGGCCTGCGACACGCTGAATTGCATGTCATCGAGCGCGGCAAAAAGCAGGTAAAAGCCGAGCGGCACGAACACCAGCCAGGCCCATTTTCTGTGGGTTCGCAGTGCTCTGAGATAGCGTTTGAAGTGAAATCTCATGGTGCGGACAGCTTCCGCTGATTGCTGATGACGCCAAGGATACTCGCGCCGCTGGACTCCATGATCTTTTGCGCCCTTCTTATCTGCTGCCTGGGGGTGGCGGCCGTCAAGACCACCATGACGACGCCATCGGCAAGGCCGGACAGCATCACCGGGTCTATCATCATTTCACTGGCCGGAAAGATCGCGGCGCTATCGATGATAACGACATCATAGGCCGTCCTGGCCTGGCCAATGAGTCGAGCGGTCACAGCGCCTGCCTGAGTATCGCCCTTGAAGCAATCGGCATAGTCACCGGGCGCGGTCAGAATATCCAGCGACTCCTGCCCGGAAGGGCACACGAGCGCGCTCAGTTCAGCCGCGCAAAGCGCCTTTTCGGAATGGGTCAGAGCGAGATTGAAAAACCGATGCAGCGCCGGGCGATCCCAATTGAGATCCAGCGCCGCAACACGATATTTTCCACTCTGCGCGGCGGCGGTGGCAAGCGCTGCGACAAACAGACTCTTTCCTTCGCCGGGCGCGGCACTCGTGACTAATACCGTCGCCGGGCGCTGATCTTTCAAGGCGTACTCGGTCGCGCATAATATTCGTTTGATTTCGGCGATGTGCGCAAACGCCTGGCGATACCGCTCCTCGCTGTTGATCATAGCTTCTGGTACCTCAACCCAAGGAACCGTTCACTGATAAGCGAAACAAGTCCATCAGGGAATGCTGGTTGCGTCGTTGTCGTTGTCGTTGTCGTAATCGAGGTTATCGTAGCACCCCGGATTCTCTCGCCGCCAAATTGCATCGCTTCTCCGATTACGACAACGACAACGATCGTGTTGTGTTTAACTGGTTCTTGACTCGTTACCAAAAACGAACGGCGCACCCGCAAGACCTCTTTGGTCTCGGGGTCGCCCGCCCCTGGGGACGACGTGGGGGCGACCCGGACCGCAAACCAGCCAGGATGCCGCCGTTGCACCCTTGCTAGGGCGTCGTCTTACCGAAGCGCCGCCGGTACCAGGCCTCGGCCGAAACCCGGGCTGGCGCCTCGAACAGCCCCCCGATCTTCAAGCGCCCCAGCAGCCGTATGACCAGTATAGGCAGCAGGAGGCTCACCAGACACCCGACCAGGAGATAAATCATCGCGTCCTGGACCCCGAGTAACCGGCCGACCAGGATCCGGGCCCCGCTGCCGGCCAGTATGTGCATGACGTAGATGCCCATGGAGGCCGCCCCCAGGGCCAGGACCCAGCGCGCCGGGGTGCGGGCGAGCCAGATGCAGAGGCTGGCCACGGCCAGGATCGAGACGATCGCCACCAGGAGGGAGGCGACGCCCTTGTCGGTGTGCACCAGCCCAAGCCCGACGTGGAAGCCGTACTGCACGGCCACGAAGCCGATGACCCCGGCCAGTGCCCAGGCTCCAGGGCGCCGGGCCACCGACTCCTTGACGGTGATGAACCAGACCCCCAGGGCAAAGAAGACGAAGTTCTTGACGACATAGTCCGAATGCAGCGCCGCGGGGATCGCGGCCTGAAAGACGTAGGCCAGGGCCGCGACGGCCAGCAGCCCCCAGAGGAAGAAGCGACTCTCGCGGCGGTAGACCAGGATGGCGGTCAGCATCACCAGGAACAGGGCGTAGAGGAACCAGAACTGGGCCCGGGGGTTCCAGAGCGCGAGGACCTCGGTCAGGCTCACATTGCCGTTGGTGTATCCGGCAAGCCAGACCTCGATCAGCCCCTGGATCAGGGACCAGATGACATAGGGGTAGAGGATGGTGTCGACCTTGTTCGCCGCCAGCGCCGCCGGGCCGCGCCGGTGCAGGGAGTGGAAGAAGAAGAGCCCGGAGAGAAAAAAGAACAGCGGCATGTGGAAGCTGTAGACGATGCTGTCCACCAACTGGTAGAGCGGCACGTCCAGTGGGATGCCCGCGTTGAATATCCCGCGCGCGACATGACCATAGACCACCAGGACGATGCCGATGGCCTTGGCGTAATCGACCCAGGCGTCACGGCTGCCGACGGCGTCGCGTTGCTTCTGTGCCATGATCTCAACCCCCCTGCGCCGGGCGTGCCGCGGGCCAGGCGAGCCCTTTCAGCTCCTGGGTCAGGGCGGCGTAGTATAGAGAAAAGATCAGCCCTAAAACGAGCTGGGTAAGGACGAGCGGCGCCCCGGAGGGCAAGACCAACGGCGTGCCGAGAACCAGCGCCAGCAGCAGTATCCAGGCCGGGAACCGGGCCATGACGGCGGGGATGCGCAGGGCCCCGAACAGTGGCGGGAGCACCCATATCAGGACCAGCGATGCCGCCCCGACCGCGGGCCAAATCCAATAGGTTCCCCAGATCCCCTGGGTATAGTGGCGCACCAGCCAGATGACGCCCATGTGGACATAGAGAAAGAGGAATGAGGACTTACCCAGCCAGAGCAGCGGGGCAAATAGCCGCGTGACCGCCGTTGACGGCAGCCGCCGGGCGATATAGAAGGACGTGGCGGTCAGGAACAGGGAGAACAGGAAATAGCCGGTGGTCATATCCCAGCGGTTGTCGATTCCCAGCGTAACCCCCGCCCCCCAGGCCGTGCCCAGCGCAAGCAATGCCGACCCGGCGAGCCACAGGTTATGTCGGTTGGGTGCGAGGTAGCAGGACATGCCGAGGAAGAACGGGAACAGCCAGGGGATGATCACGAAGTTGCCCGGTTCCACGACGACATAGGCCAGGTCAGCCATCCACCAGGTATCACGCAGGGTGTCGGTGGCGAGTTTGAGGGCGAAGATGGTGATCGCTGCGCCGAGGTGAAACCAGGGGCCCGGGTTCAGAAAACGCTGCACCAGGTACAGGGTCAGGACGCCTACGGCGATGATCTGAAGTATGTCCATGTCGAACGGGACCCAGAAGTTGGTGAAGTTTTCCCTGGCCATGGGGGTGAAGCTCAGCCCCAGCATAAAGATCATGGCATAGGTGATGATGATCCCGGCGACCGGGTATTTGCGCGCCTGGAAGTCGGCCGTGATCCCGGAGACGGCGAAAAACAGGATGGGGGTGAAACTACCTAAGAAAGTCAAGACCTTGGACGGTAGATCGAGCTGCAGTTGGGTGTGCGCCAGGACCATCATGACACAGGCGATGCCCTTCAGCAGGTCGAGGGATGAGTCTCGCAATTCAGTTCTCCCCAGGGTGGTTGGCGGAACGCGTCGGCTCAGCGCCGACGGGGTCCGATGGCAGGCCGGCCGACCGGTCGCGACGCCGTTGGCCCGGACTGGCCCCGGCGCCGGGTCATCGTCAGGTACGCCATCGCCAGGCGATTCTTCTGATCCTGATCGTGTTTGAGCCGTTCGCGCTCGACCCGGTCCAGGGAACTGACGAAGCCGGCGAGCATGAAATAGGTCAGGGTGATCTGGATGGTGCGGAAGTTCCACTCGAGGGTACCGACGAGCCAATTGATGACAAAGGCGGTCAGGATCCCGATGGCGAAGACCCGTTCGAGACCGTCCCGGCGTTTCAGGATAAAACGGACAGCGATCAACATGAAGCCGGCAGTCAGCAGGGCATAGAGGGTGACCCCGATGATACCCAACTCGGCATAATGGAGCCAAAAGATGTGGTGGGCAATGCCGCGATCCAGGGGTGCCAGGTCCTCGCCGTAGGGCAGGTAGTTGATCGCATAGGAGAAGTTGTTGAGTCCCACGCCGAAGAAATTGTCATGGCCCATGTGGCCCGACGCAATGTTGGCCCCGTGGCGCGACTCCCCGGACTCCTCCGGGGCCGTCTGGAAGCGCTGAATGATCGGCGGCAGGATGACGGCCAGGGCCGGGATGGAGAGTATCACCATCAATCCGATGGCCGCGAACTTCTTCTTGAGCTTGACCGCCTTCTGCTTGAGGAAAAAGGTCATGGCGATGATCATGCTGAAGCCCATGACCGTGGTGGCCATGCCCCCGCGCGAGAGGGTCGCCACACTGGTGAGGACCCCCGCCCCGAGTCCGGCCCAATAGATCAGGGTGCGCTTGTCGAAGAGCTTCTCACTGTCCTGCATGAGGACGGCGAAGATGATAAAATTCAGCATGTTCTGGAAGGTGGCCAGGCCATTCTGATGGTCGAAGGAGCCGCGCGGCGGAAAGACCCCGCGGGTATACTTGTCCATCAGGACCTGGAAGAAGCTGTAAAAGGTCATCCCCACCACCGCCCAGATGACGAAGCGCAGGTCGTCCTCGCTGCGGATGAAGTTGTAGGCGACCCAGAAGGTCGCGTAGGCGCGCACGATCTTACTGAGACCGAAGACGGCGAACTGCGGAATCAGGGCCGTGGCGATGGTGAAGGTGCAATAGGCGAGGTAGAGGACCAGCAGCACCTCGTTGGGATTGCGCGTGTAGAGCTTGCGCTTTCGCCAACGCGGCGCCTTATGCATCGCCACGATCATCGTGATGGCGAGCCAATCGGTAACGCCGAACTCCAGACCGCGGATGTCGCCGCGGTACAGCGTATAGCTGAAGAGGGTGATTTTCACCGGATTGATGGCCATGAACCAGATCCCGGCCATGCAGACGCGGTCCATCCACGCGTGCTTGATGGCCAGCGGGATAGCGAAGGCCAGGAAGCCGACCGTCAAGCCCGCGAAGATCACCTGCTTGGCCTGGATCGGCTCGCCGAAAATTTCGGGCGGAAGCGTCAACTGCGGTACCCGTCGGTCGTTGGGCGGCGTGCGGCTGCGCACTGGCTCGCCGCTGGATGGTGCCGCACAGGCGCGCGCGGATGCCCGATCTTACGCCCGAGTGCACAGCGTCTCAACCGGCCCGGGCACAGAAGCAGTCGGCGGATGCCGCCACGGGGCGGCGCGGCAGGGCCGTGGGCCCGTGTTGAAAGCGGCAGGACCCGCGCGTACCATGGCGGCAAACCAGCACTCGGGCTCACCATCAACATGATCGCGCAGACCGCCAAGTTCATCAAGCAACTCATCCAGGGCGATGCCCTTCCGGTCTACGTGATTTTTCGCGAGCCGACCGTGGTCATCAGTTATTTCGAGGACTTCATCACGCATCGCGACGCGATCCTCGAGGCCTTGGGCGATGCCAAACCGCACCTGCTGTTCCAGTTTGGCTGGCACCGGGAGACGCCGGAGCGCGCCGCTGAGGTGGCGCGCGAGGCGGCCGAGATCAGCCGCCTCTGTCCGTCGGCGCAGTTGGTGTTCCTGTGCAATTCCGAGCGCGAGGTCGCCCTGATCGCGGGCCTGGGCCTGCGGGCCGAGTATTGTCATCAGAACGCCTTTCTCGACGAGGGTCATTACCGTATCTACGACCGACCCGTCAAATTCGATGCCGTTTACCTTGCCCGTATCACCCCCTTCAAGCGCCATCAGTTGGCCCTGGGGGTGGCGTCCCTGCGCCTGATCGGGGATCACTCGCCGCAGGAGGCGGCCTATTTCGCCGAGGTGATGCGCCAGTTCCCCCATGCGAGCTGGAAGCGTAAGGTCTTTTCCCGCTTCGTCTCCCGCGCCATCTGCGAGGCCCGTTGCGGGCTCTGTCTATCGGCGGAGGAAGGGGCCATGTTCGTCAGCGCCGAGTATCTGTTGTCCGGGCGCCCATTGGTCTCGACACGCAACCTGGGCGGCCGGGACGCCTTTTTCGAGCCGACCTATGCGTACATCGCCGACGACAGTGCCGAAGCGGTCCGGGAGGGCGTGGAGGCGATGAAGCGTTGCGCCCTGACCCCCGCCGAAATCCGGCAGCGGACGATCGCCAAGTTCCGCCCCCATCGTGAGAGGATGATCGCCATCCTGCAGGACATCTGCGACCGGGCCGGGGTGAAGCGCGACGCGGCGGCGGCGTGGCCCACCTATTTCACCCACAAGTTCGGCCTGCGTTGTTTCAACGGGCCGCGGGTGCGGCTGACGCGGATCCTCAAGCGCCGCAAATAGGTCGGCAGCCAGGGGCCGTCGTTGTCGTTGTCGTTGTCGTAATCGAGCTGCTCGTGGCCGAATTGCATTGCTTCTCCGATTACGACAACGACAA
>NZ_CAIKKU010000125.1 GCF_903828115.1 uncultured Thiodictyon sp.
CGTTGTCGTAATCGTGGTCGGATGATTCGATTACGACAACGACAACGACAACGACAACGACAACGACAGCGTACCCGGGGTCTCGGCCGCCACATCAGTTCTGATCGCACCCGCGCTCACGCAGCAGCTTGACCTGGAACAGGGTATTGCGCTCCTCCTCCTCGAGCGCCGAGGCGATGAAATGGATGGTCCGGCGGTAGCGCGGGATGATGTTGTATTTGAGCGCGTTGACCCGCTTCTGCGCCTTGCGCTGCTCCTCCATCAGGCGGTGCAATGCGGTCTCCACCTCGCTCAGGCGGGCCAGCAGGACGGCCGCGTTGGCCAGATTGTCGCGGCTGGTGTCGAAGCTTGCATCGGTGCCGAGCAGGCCCACGGGCTTGAGCGGAAGCCGCTCGGACGTGACCGCGGGGTACTCCACGCCCAGGGCGCGGCGCGGGAGTATGTCCACCCGCAGCGCCGCTTCGGCCCCCAGGGCCGCCTGGCGGATGCCCCGGCTGCCCATGCGCAGGTGGGTGAGGCTCAGGCACCGGTAGGCCTGCGCCAGTGCCTGCTGCGCCTGGGCGCGCAGGCTGCGGTACTCGCCGATGCGCTCGTAGACCAGGCGGGTGAGCAGTTCGCGCTTGCGCTCCAGCAGGTCGTGCCCCTCCTCCAGGAATTTCACCTGCTTCTTGAGCTTGAGCAGGGTGTTCTTGGTGGGCGGGACCTTGATCAGGGGTTGTGCCATGGTGTCTCGGCGAGTGGTTGGTATCGAGTCAAGAACAAGTTAGACACAATCGTTGTCGTTGTCGTAGTCGTAGTCGTAGTCGTAGTCGGAGAAGCGCTGCAAATTGGTTGCGAGTGAATTCCGGGCGTTGCGATAACCTCGATTACGACAACGACAACGACAACGACAGCATTGTAGGTTGGGCTGAGGAACGAAGCCCAACAAGCCGCAATAAGCACCGAGCGGAAATGTTGGAGTTCGTTCCTCGGCAACCTCGGCATTACGGCATTTTATTCTGTCGGCGGAGGTCAGCCACCATTCCAGGCCGCGCGTTCCTCGATGCAATCCGGTCCGCCCTCCTCGAATTCCCGACAGATCAGCGGACGCTGTTCATAAATGCGACAGCGCAGGGTGTCCCGGTCCAGCGCGGCGCACCAGCCGTCCGCCAGGCGGTCCATCGACGCGACGCCGCCGGGGTTGGGCCTGGTGAAGCGGCGGGGGACACCGGTTTCCGTGATGCACAGGACCTCCAGGCGGCAGCAGACAGCGGCGCAGGTGGCGCAGGTAACCATGGGCCCTGCCTGCTGTTCCGTTGGCAACAATAAGATGCTAGATGCACTTGCCATTCGATCTGAATCCGTTGGCGGGCTGTCAGTGCGATCGCATCTGGGCCAAGAGTCCGCCAATTGCTCCACGTACCCGCGCGGACTGTAGAATAGAAGCGATGGCTTCCTCGAATGCCTCCTGGTTTGCACACTTGATGGATTTTTCTTCCGCCATTACCACAGCCGGATATAGCTCGACTCCATGGCTCACCTCCAGCACCTGGAAACGATAGTTGTTGAGGGCCGTCGCAACGAGATACATGATTACCCGAAACTCGTCTCCCGGGTTTAAGGGATCACGAAGGAGAGGATTTCCGGAAACTGTGGTGGCTGCGGTCAGTAGACCGTTCGTCGCCTTTGCGAGCAGCGCGCCCTGTTGCTTCAGTATCTCGATCGGTGCCAGTACTGGACTGGCCATTGGCAGTTCGCCCCAGAGGCTCTTGATGTGCTGCTCTGCTGCCTGCTCAGGCTTGACTCTCATTTTCAGGCTCTCCGGTTAGGTTCGTACGGTGAATATAAGGGGCAAATGATCAGAAAAGGTGTCGGCGATACGGCCCTTGTGCAGCAGACTCCTGCTCCCGATCTCGGTGATGATACTCACGTCATGCTCGCGGTAGGCTTCAAGCAGGGCGGGGCGGTATAGTACCTGATCAAAGGTGTTCCAGAAAGGAGTGGTCACCCCTCTGGAATAATAGTAAGTGCCAGGTGGTCCTCGCGTCTCGTCGCCGAGAAAATTCCACATCGGGTTATAGAAGAAAAAGCGCTTCTTTCCGTGGACGGTTCGCGCCTCTCTCTTGGCGATACCCTTACACATTACTGCGTGCAGCCCCTCTGACCCGCATACTCCGTCCTCAAAGGGATTCATATTGAGATCGCCGACGACTACGGTTCGCATATGTCCATAGCGCCGCTCGGCTTCACGAATCTCTTCCACGATGCGGTGCATCAACAGCGATTGTTCTTGGTCGCTCGCGTAAAGTTTACTTGGATAATGAATAGCGACCAGCAAAACTTGCTGTCCCAAAGGAGGGTCGATCGCTCGAATAGCACAATAATCGGGATCGGACACGGACGTGAACAGGTCTTCCGGCAGCCTAATGAAAAAGGATAATCGCGTGGAATAATTAATCGGTTTCGTGAATAAGCGCTCGCTGTCACGGTTGAGCGCCGTCAGCAATAAACTGTCGGAAATTCCGGACTCGGCGAGTACCAGAATATCGATGTCGTGTATATCACAAAGGTGCCTGAGCGGTTCCGCCAAGGGCTTCCTGTTGATGTTCCAGAAAAGTACTCGAAGCATACGATTTCCTTGAACACAGCAGAACAGTTCTTGGCGGGTGGAACCGGTCCGCGGCAAGCGCCTATGGCCGACTGGTCTCGCCCGTCCCCGGCCAGAATGCCTTGTCCAACACCTGTTCGACAGTATAGGGGCAAACCTCGGGAAAGCAGGACTCCGGCAACTCCGTCTCGAGGATGGCATTGTAACGGGCCTCCTCGTACCCGTCGGCAACCAGTTCGGGGACGTGGCTGACCAGGCTCGGGCTGTCCCTAAGCAGGCGGTTGGCGGCGTGGCGGGCATGGTAGATTGAGTCCCACCAACCGCTGTTGCGCTGCTCCGGCTGAAGTTCCCACTTGAGCAGGTGCAGGAGCAACACGGCGAGGTGGTTTTCAACGGCCCGGCTCTCACCGCGTCCCAAACACTCCAACTCCTCAGCGATGTTGGGGATGTCCGCCTCGGCGAAGCGCCCTTGGCGGAGCAGGGCGGCGTTCTCGAACAGCCAGCGGCTGAAGTCGGTCTCGTAGAGGTCGCTGATGGTCGCGGGGGTTGGGGGCAGGGTCATGGTCGACACCAAATGTCACGCCCTTTCAGGGCTGATGGGTAGGGTGGCGTTACCCCAGGGCGTTGCCCTGGGCTGGTATGTCGCGCCCCGTCGGGGCTTCGGAACGGTTCACCAATCAGTTAAACAAGTCAATTAGAGTATGCCTTTAGCGCCATTGTCGTTGTCGTTGTCGTTGTCGTAATCGAGGTTATCGTGGCGCCCCGGATTCTCTCGTATCCCAAATTGCATCTCTTCTCCGATTACGACAACGACAA
>NZ_CAIKKU010000126.1 GCF_903828115.1 uncultured Thiodictyon sp.
CGACCACGATTACGACAACGACAACGACAACGACGCCCGGTCCGTGAGAGCGTCCGTTAGCTGTAGCGGTAGCTGTAGCTGTAGGGTACGCGATGCGTACCTTACGACAGGTGCGTTAACACATCAGTTCTGATCACACCCCGCGCCGCCGCACTAGGGGCGCCGCCGCGACCAGCACCAGGCCCAGGGCGAGCCCGATCGCCGGCCAGTTGCCCCACCGCACGAAGGGGGTTGACCCGGTGCGGGGCTGGACCGGGGCGCTGAAGGTCCCGCGGACGAAGGCCGGGACCCGGCCGCGGACCCGGCCGCGCCAGTCGACGATGGCGGAGATGCCGGTATTGGTGGCGCGCACCAGGTCACGCCCGGTCTCCAGGGCGCGCATCCGCGCCATTTCCAGGTGTTGGTGGGGCGCCAGCGAATCCCCGAACCAGGCGTCGTTGCTGACGCTGATCAGGAACTGCGCCTCCGGCAGGGCCTGGGCGACCTCCGCCGGGAAGATGTCCTCGTAACAGATGGCGGCGCCGGCGGTGCGGGCGCCGACCCGCAGTAGCGGGCGCGGTGCCGTACCCGCGCTGAAATCCGACATCGGGATCTCAAACATCTTCACCAGGGGGCCGAGCCACGCCTTGAAGGGCAGGAATTCACCGAAGGGCACCAGGTGACGCTTGGTGTAGAGGTCCTCCTGACTGCCGATGCTCAGGAGCCCGTTGTAGTAATTGCCGTTGTCCAGGTCCAGGACCGGGATGCCGAGGACGATCTCCGCCCCCTGGGCCCGCGCCTCCGCGGCCAGGGGCTCGATCAGCGGTTCCCGGACCTGGTGCAGGAAGTCCGGGATGGCCGTCTCCGGCCACAGGATCAGGTCCGAGTCCAGGTGTTCCCGGGTCAGGTCCACATAAACCTTGACGATGCCGACACGGGCCTCGGGGTCCCACTTGATCGCCTGGGGGATGTTGGCCTGGATCACGGTGGCCGTGAAGGGCGCGTCGGACGGCTGGGTCCAGGGCACCCGTTGCAGGGCCAGGCCGGCGAGCCAGACGATGGTGAGCGCGGCGGCGGCGGCCAGGCGGCCCCGCCCGGGCCAGCGGATCAGGCCCCACAGGAGCCCGCCGGAGATGGCGGTCAGCAGGCTCAGTCCATAGACACCGACGATCGGGGCATACCCGGCCAGCGGGCCCTCGATCTGGGTATAACCCAGCTTGAGCCAGGGGAAACCGGTGAAGAGCCAGCCGCGCAGCCATTCACAGAGGACATAGAGCCCCGGCAGCAGCAGGACGGGACCGGTCCAGGACGGGGCCGGCTGCAGGCGCCGGGCGAGCCAGCCGGCCAGCGCGTAGTAGCCCGCCATCCACGCGATGAAGAGCACCATCAGCAGGTCGGCAGCCCAGGCGTCCATGTTGCCGTATTCGTTCATGCTGATGCGGACCCAGGCGACCCCGCCGCCCAGGAGGCCCAGGCCGAAGAGCCAGCCGCGCCGCAGCCCGGCGCCGGCTGTACCGGCGGCCAGGGACTCGTTCAACAGGGCCAGTGCGACGACGGCGAGTGGAAAGAGCGCGAAGGGCGCGAAGCCCAGGACCACGAGCGCGCCGGCCGCGAGCGCGTTCGCCGCGGGCAGGAAGGGCCGCAGCCGCGGGCCAAGACGGGAGAAACTCGGATGCATTGCAGGATCGCCTTGGCGCTGGGTGAGGTCGGGCGCCGTTCTAGCAGCCCGGGGGCGGTGCGGTCAATCTGGAAAGAGCGGTCAGCAGTCAGCGATCGGTCGTCAGCTACCAATGCAGCAGCACCTTGCGAGCCGTCTTCAAGCTGCGGGCACCCACCCGACGGGTGACCCGTTCGGCACCCACAACGACATGAAACTCAAAGCGAAATGCCGAAAGCTGATCGCTGACTGCTGACTGCTGATCGCTCTTCTTCGGTCTAATCATATTCCGCGTCCTTCCACTGCCGCAGGGCCTTGAAGACCGCCGCGTGACCCTGCAGCCCGGGCCCGGCGAAGCGCTCGGCGGCAGCGATGACCTGGGGCTCGCCGGTGCGCAGGAAGGGGTTGGTGGCGAGTTCCAGCGCCAGGTCGGACGGGACCGTCGGCAGGTCGTGGGCGCGCCGTGCGGCGTCCGCGCGGGCGCGGCTGCGCAGCGCCGGATTGTCCGGCTCCACCCAGCCGGCGAAGCCCAGGTTGGCCAGGGTGTACTCGTGGGCGCAGAAGAGGCGGGTCGCCGGGTCCAGGGCGGCGATGCGCCGCAGTGACGCGGACATCTGCTCGAAGGTGCCGTCGAAGACCCGCCCGCAGCCGGCGGCGAACAGGGTGTCCCCGCAGAACAGGCAGCCGTCGCCCAGGAAGGCGATATGGGTCGCCGTGTGGCCGGGCACCTCCCACACCGTGAAGCGGCTGGTCAGACCCGCGGGTGCGACCAACTCGCCCTCGCCGACCCGCTGGGTCAGGCCCTGGATGCGCGGGTCGCGGGGGCCGATGATGGCGAGCCCCGGGAAGGCCTGCGCCAGTTCAGCGAGCCCGCCCACATGGTCCGCGTGGTGGTGGGTCACCAGCACGGCCGTGAGCCGCAGCCCCTCGGCGGCCAGCGTCTCCAGCACCGGGTCCGCGTCCCCGGGGTCCACCACCACGGCGTTGCGGCCCGGCGGTTCGGTCAGGAGCCAGATGTAGTTATCGTCGAAGGCGGGGATGGGGCGGGTCTCGATCATGGTGGTGGCCCTCATTGATCGCGGCGGGTCAGGAACATGGCGTCGCCGTAGCTGAAGAACCGATAGCGCTGGGCGATCGCGTGGCGGTAGGCGGCGCGGATGGGCTCCATGCCGGCAAAGGCGCAGACCAGCATCAGCAGCGTCGACTCTGGCAGGTGGAAGTTGGTGATCATGGCGTCCACCACCCGGAAGCGGTAGCCGGGGCGGATGAAGATCCGGCTGTCGCCCTGGAAGGGCTCAAGTTCCCCATGCGCGGCGGCGCTCTCCAGGCTGCGTACGCTGGTGGTGCCGACCGCGACGACGCGCCCGCCGGCCGCCCGGGTGGCCGCGACCTGGGCGCAGACCCGCGGGTCCACCTCCAGCCACTCCGCGTGCATCCGGTGCTGGTCCAGGTCCTCCACCCGCACCGGCTGGAAGGTGCCGGCCCCCACATGCAGCGTAACCTCGGCGCGCGCTACCCCCAGGGCGGCCAGCCGCTCCAGCAGCGGCTGGTCGAAATGCAGGCCCGCGGTGGGGGCGGCGACGGCCCCGGTCCGGCTCCCGTAGACGGTCTGGTAGCGCTCCGCGTCCGCGTCCTCGTCCGGCCGCTCGATGTAGGGGGGCAGGGGGACATGCCCCTGGGTCTGCATGAGGAGTGGGAAGGGCTGGTCCAAGGCGCGCAGCAGGAACAGGTCGGCGTCCCGCCCCAGGACCTCCAGGCGCTCCCCGCCCCCGAGCAGGATCAGACTGCCGGGCCTGGGCGACTTGGAGGCGCGCACCTGCGCCTGCGCCTGGGTCGGTCCCAGCAGGCGCTCGATCAGGACCTCGACCGCACCCCCCGAGTCCTTATGCCCGAAGAGACGGGCACGCATCACCCGCGTGTTGTTGAAGACCAGCAGGTCGCCGGGGCGCAGTTGCCCCGGCAGATCGGTGAACAGCAGATCGCGCGGGGTGGTGCCGTCCCCGTCCAGGACCAGGAGTCGCGAGGCCGAGCGCTGCGCCAGCGGGCGCTGGGCGATCAGCCCGGGGGGCAGGTCGAAATGGAAGTCGGAGCGCTTCACGCGAATCACTAAAGTCCGGCGCGGTGTCATTCCCGATCATGATACCGGTTCCCGTGCCCCGAGACTGTGCGAGTCGTCCCGTCGGGTACGCCGTCCTGGTCGTTGTCGTTGTCGTGGGCGGGTTGTTCGATTACGACAACGACAACGACAACGACGCCCGGTCCGTGAGAAGGTCCGGTCGCTGCAGGGGACGCGTCGGCGATCACTACTCTTTGGCGCGCGAGACGTATTCGCCGGTGCGGGTGTCGACCCGGATCAGTTCGCCGCCCTGCACGAACAAGGGGACGCGCACCACCGTACCGGTCTCCAGGGTCGCCGGCTTACCGCCGCCGCCGGAGGTGTCGCCCTTGAGGCCGGGGTCGGTTTCGGTAATCAGCAGCACCACGAAATTCGGCGGCTCCACCGCCAGCGGCACACCGTTCCACAGGGTCACCTTGCACATGTCCTGGTCCTTGATCCACTTGGCCGCCTCCCCGACCACCGTGGCATCGGCGGTCATCTGCTCGAAACTGGCCGGGTCCATG
Source organism: uncultured Thiodictyon sp. (assembly GCF_903828115.1). Classification (GTDB taxonomy): domain Bacteria; phylum Pseudomonadota; class Gammaproteobacteria; order Chromatiales; family Chromatiaceae; genus Thiodictyon. The sequence goes on from NZ_CAIKKU010000126.1 coordinate 4,259, forward strand.
AAGTGCCACCACTCACCGTCGTTGTAGAGATACTGCATATCGGTATCATGGACATCGGCGCCCTCGACCGTGTCGCCGGACTTGAAGGTTTTCTCCACGGTCCGCCCGGTCTTGAGGTTGCGCACCCGCACCCGGCTGAAGGCCTGACCCTTGCCGGGCTTGACGAACTCGTTCTCGACGATGTTGTACGGGTCCCCATCCAGTATGATCTTGAGCCCACTCTTGAACTCGTTGGTGCTGTAGTTCGCCATGTCGTCCTCGTTGCCGGTGAAAAATGAGCCAACAATGGTAGCGCGAAGCAGTGCCCACTGTCAGATCGAGGCGGCTGCGAGCGACGCCTGGCAGCGCGAGCTTGGTCAGGCGTTCACCCGGGTCGACCCGCTGCTTGCGTTCCTGGGCCTGCGCCGCGACCAGGTCCCCGGCCTTGACCCGGAGCCCGGCCCCTTCCGGCTGCTGGTACCGCGGGGCTTCGCCGCCCTCATGCGTGCGGGTGGGCCCGCTGACCCGCTGCTGCGCCAGGTGCTGCCGCTCGCCGCCGAGCGGGTCCTGACCCCTGGGTTTCGGTGCGACCCGGTGGGCGACGGGCCGGCCGCCCAGGCCCCGGGGCTGCTGCGCAAGTACGCGGGGCGCGCCCTGCTGATGGCCCGGGGCGCCTGCGCGGTCCACTGCCGCTATTGCTTCCGCCGCCATTTCCCCTACGGCGACTTCGGGGCCTACGACGCCCGGATCGGAATCGCGCTCGCGCAGATTCAGGCCGACACCACGCTGCACGAGATCATCCTGAGCGGCGGGGACCCCTTGCTGCTCGCTGATGGCGCCTTGGTGGACCTGCTCGCGCGGCTCGCCGCCATCCCCCATGTGCGCCGCCTGCGCCTGCACAGCCGCTTGCCCCTGGTACTGCCGTCGCGCATCACGGCGCGACTGTGCGCCCTGTTGCGCACCGTGACGCCCCGCCCGGTGCTGGTCATCCACGCCAATCATGCCCGGGAGCTCGGTGCCGCGGCCCAGGCGGGGTTGGCGGCCCTGGGGGCGGCGGGCGTCACGCTGCTGAACCAAAGCGTCCTGCTGCGCGGGGTGAACGATGACGCGGCGACCCTCGCCGCGCTCAGTGAGCGGCTGTTTGACTGCGGTGTGCTGCCCTATTACCTGCACCAACTGGACCCGGTGCAGGGGGCGGCCCACTTCGCGGTGTCGGACCGCGAGGCCCGGGGGCTGATGGCGGCGTTGCGCGCGCGCCTGCCGGGCTATCTGGTACCGCGCCTGGTACGCGAGACGGCCGGAGCGCCGTGCAAGGAGCCGCTGGGTTGACCACCGCGGGGCAGCCCGGGGGCACCGATTTCGCCGTGGTGCGGTGCCGGGCCTTGAACCCGGCGTCCACGATCACTTCTCGACGCGTCTCAAGGGCTTGCTCGCGGTCTGGCAGCGGTGCGTCCAACCGCCTAAATTCGCATAAAAATTCCGCTCTGGAGCCTGACTGATCGGCAGTGAGGCACCGCACAGGTGCCCGGCGCGCCGAGGGTGCTCCCGGGCAATGACTAGTTCCCTCTCCACCCCGCTGCGCAGATAATGGCCCCTGAATGAAACCGACCGATCCCCCGCGCATGCCCGACCAAGCCCAAACCGTCATCCTGCTGGTCATGACCTCCCAGGCCAGCGAGGCGGGGCGCCTGATCACGTCCCTGCGCGACGGTGGACTGCCGGTGCGCGGCATGTATACCGCCCACGCGGACCGCATCGAGGAACTGGTGGAGCGGCGCGCCTGCGACCTGATCATCTGCTGCGCCTACGACCCGGCGGTAACGTTGGAGGCGGTGCTGCTGCGCCACCGGGAGTTGGAGGCCGACGTCCCATTGATCGTGATCGTCGACCAGGCCGGCGCGCCGGCCGCCGCGATCAGCGCCATGGCCGGCGGGGCGCGCGACGTCACCGCGCGCGACGATGCCGAACGGCTGCAACTGATCGTGGGGCGGGAGTTGGCCGATCTGCGGGCACGCCGCCAGTTGCGGCGCCTCACCCAACGGCTGCGCCAGTGCGAACAGCGGGCGAGGGAACTGGTCGACGGCAGCGACGAGGCGGTGACTTTTATCCAAGAGGGCATGCACGTCCACGCCAACCCCACCTATCTTGCCCTGTTTCGCTTCCCCTCGCTGGACGACCTGCAAGCGGCCGCCTTTCTGGACCTGATCGAGCCCGAACAGCGCACCCCGGTCCGTGACTTTCTGCGCGACCGCCAATCCGCGCAACCCCAAGGCCCCGCCGAACTGTCGGTGACCTATGTGCGGGCCGATGCCAGCCGCTTCCCCGGGACCCTGGCCGTCGCGCCGGCCGAGATCGACGGCGAACCCTGCCTGCGGCTGATTGTGCGCGCCACCGACCGCACACCCCTGACGTCGCCGGCCGTGCCCACCCCCGCCGCCGCCAGCCTGTCGAGCGTCGCCACACTGCTCGCGGCGATCGATGCCGCCGTGGGGGCCGAGCGCCGCGCCTCCCAGCCCTTCGCCGTCTTCTATGTCCGCATCCGCGCCGCCGCCAACCTGTTCCGGGATTTTGGTCTCACCCGCGCTCTGACCGTCATCGGCGCACTCGCCGCCGCACTGACCCGTCTGTGCACCGGCGTTGGCCTGCTGGTACGCATCAGTGACGATGGTTTTGCCCTCTTGGCCCCGGGGTTGGACGAGGCCAGCGCCGAGAGCCTGGCGGAACGCATCCGCACGCAGGTCCGTCTGGGTCCGGGGCCGGGCGGCAAGGCGCGGATCGAGGCCGATTGCGACGTCGGCTATGTCATCGTCGCTGGCCCCTGTCCCAACTCATCCACCCTGCTCGACGAGGCCTATCGCGCCTGCTACGGCGGGGTGGCGGGTCAAACCAAGGCCGTGGTGCCCCAGCGGCCGACCTCGCTCGCCGCCCGTGAGAAGCAGAGTGCCGAAGATGGCGACAGCGCCGAGACGACCAAGATCGAGTGGGCACTGGCGAACGAGCGCTTCATGCTGGTCTACCAGCCGATCATCAGCCTGATGGGCGACAGCCAGGAAAACTACAGCGTCCTGGTGCGCATGATCGACGAGGCCGAAAACCTGATCGAGGCCAAGGAGTTCATCGGCGCGGCGATCCGCAGCGGGCTGATCGAGCGCATCGACAAATGGGCCATCCGCCACGCCGTCAAGTCCATGAGCGAGCACCGCCAGGCCGGGCATCGATTGAATTTTTTCATTAATCTGGCCGAGGACAGTTTCCGTGACCCCGGTGTCATGATCTGGCTCTGCGACTGTCTGCGCGAGTTCGAGGTCCGCGGGAGCTGGCTCACCTTCGTGATTCAGGAAGAACTGGTCGACGGCAACCTGGCGAGCCTGAACCGGCTCGTCGAGAGCCTGAAAAAGATCAAGTGCCGGGTGGCGGTCAATCGCTTCGGTGCCACCGATCACCCGCAGATGCTGTTCCAGGGCCTGTCGCTCGACTTTGTCTTGCTGCTGCCGGAGTTCGCCCAGGGCCTGGCCGACGACAAGGATAAGCAGCAACGTCTGTTGACCCTGGCCAACATGGCCCGGGAGTTCAATGTCAAGAGCGTCGTGACCGGGGTCGAAGACGCCCGCTCCATTACCATCCTGTGGACGGCTGGGGTGGACTATGTTCAGGGCAACTTCCTGCAGCGACCCTCGCCCACCCTGGAGATCGCCACCTGACGTTGATCGACCCGCGGGCGCGCACCCTGGAGGCCTACGCCCTCGCGGCCGGGGGGTGGCGGGAGATCGGCCGCTTTGCCGGTTCGCAGCCCGTGTCCGTGGCACCGTTTGAGGCGGCAGCGATCGACCTGGGCAAACTCTGGACACCCGCGGGTGTCACCGGGCGGTAGGCAGACAAAATTGTCATAATTCTACCACTTTGGTCAAGTTGCGACTCAAATCACGACAAGCAAGACCCCGCACGGTATCCTTAATACATCAGGCTTCCCGCTGTCCGGCACGCCCCGCGTGACACTCCACGGTAACCCGGAAGCCGACCAGGCACCTGCGCGAGATACCGATGAGCACGCTGAAACAACTGCACGGCTTCACCCTGATTGAGTTGCTGGTCACCGTGGCCATCATCGGAATTTTGGCCGCGATTGCCTACCCTAGCTACACCGATTCTGTGATCCGGGGCAAGCTGGCGGATGCGGGTTCCGGTCTTACCGCGAAGCGTGTGCAACTGGAGCAGCACTTTCAGGATTTCCGCACCTATGTGGATGCCGCGGCCTGCGCTGCCGACAGCACCACCAGCGAATATTTCAGCTTTTCCTGCACGAACTCAACCGCTACCACCTATACCCTCCAAGCGGTCGGCACGGGTTCCATGGCCGATTTTTCCTTCACACTGACCGAAAGCAATACCAAGGCGACCACCGCCGTCCCCGCCGATTGGTCGCTCCCGACCCCGAACAACTGCTGGGTGGCGAAACGCGGAGGTGGTTGTTGAAACACACTGCTTCACAACGCGGGCTCACGCTGATCGAGCTCGCCGTCGCCTTGACCATCACGGCCATCCTGCTCGGCGCCGGCGTGCCGAGTTTTGTCTCCTGGATACGCAACACCCATATTCGCACCACCGCCGAGGCCTTTCAGAATGGCATTCAGTTGGCCCGGGCCGAGGCGGTGCGCCGAAACAGGCCCGTACGGTTTCAGATCACTGATACCTTGGCCGCCGACTGTATCCGTTCCACCACCGGCACCAATTGGGTCGTCAGCCTGAACGACATCGATGCCACGGCGGCGAAATGCGATAGCACGCCGACCGATCCGCCGGCCCTGCCGGCCGTGCCCGACGCGGAAAATCCCTATATTATTCAAGCGCGTCCCAACAGCGACGGTTCCGCGAACACGCTCGTGACGGCAGACCAGTCGGGCTTGATCTTCAACGGCCTTGGCAGGGTGACCCCGGCTCCCACCGGCGATGTCACAATCGGTATTGTCGGCAACACCGGCACCTGCGTAGCGGACGGCGGATCGGTGCGTTGTCTGCGTATCATCGTCTCGACCAACGGACAGGTTCGCATCTGTGACCCAGCCATAACCCTCTCCGGCGACCCGCGGGCCTGCTAAAATGAACGCACAAAAGCGAGTATCACGTCACCAACGCGGCGATATGTTGATTGAGGTCTTGATCTCCATCCTCCTGTTTTCCATGGGCATGCTCGGCACCGTGGCGATGCAGGCCACGGCGATGCGCAACAACAGCGACGCCAAGTACCGGGTCGACGCCAGTTTTTTGGCCAACGCCCTGATCGGCCGGATGTGGACGGATGACCGGACGCCGGCGTCGCTGCAAACCAAGTACGGCAGCACCGACGGCAGCGGGTACACCGCCTGGCTCGCCCAGGTCCAGGCCCAACTGCCCGGCGTCACCGCCAATCCGCCCACGGTTTTGGTAACGACAGTCGCCGGGTCCTCCCCCCCCGCCACCTCCAAGAGCCTGGTGACGACCACCGTAAAATGGCAAGCGCCTGGCGGGGCAGTAGTACATCGCTATGTTGCGGTTACGAATATCAAATGAGCGCCGGGGCCGGTGCGGGACCGACAGCCCCGGGTTGCCCGCGCTGTCCTACCTGAGCACCGAAACCGGGTTCAGCCTGATTGAGATCCTGATCGCGCTGGTCATCGGCCTGGTCAGCACGCTGGCAATCATGCAGTTGTTTTCCCTCTCCGCGGGACAAAAGGCCGCCATCAGCGGCAGCGGGGATGCCCAGACCAACGGCGCCCTTGCGCTCTACAGTTTAGAACGCGATATCCGCCAGGCTGGCTACGGCGCCAGCGCGCTGAACCTGCTCGGGTGCAAGCTGCAGGTGACGACCTCCAGCGGCACGACCCTGACCCTTAGCGCACTGGCCCCGGTCACCATCAACCATCCCGACATTCCGGCCGGAGACACGAACACCGACACGCTGTTGGTGATGTACGGCTCCGACAATGGCACCGCGGAGGGTGATGGTATCCTGGCGCCAAGCACGAGCCCCAGTTACACCGTGAAGGCACCCACCGCCTTCGCCGTCAATGATCGGGTGATCGCACTGCCGGTGACGCGACCGTCACCCTGTATCCTGGTCCTGGGTCGGGTATACGGTAAGTCCAACAATTTTCCAAACGTAACCGGGTGGGCATCCGGTATGATCAATGGCACACTGTTTAATCTCGGTCAAGCCCCCAGGATCCTCGCCTACGCGATCCGCGGCGGCAACCTGACGGTCTGCGATTTTCTGACGAATAACTGCGGCGACACGAACGCAAGCGGCGATTCAACCTTCTGGGTTCCCATCGTGAACGGCATCGTCGGCCTGCGTGCGCAATATGGCCGCGATACCAGCACCACCATGGATGGCGTGGTGGATCGCTATGATCAATCCGTCGCGTCCCCGACCACCACCCCGGCCGTGTCTTCGGTCCAATGCGGCTGGGCGCGGGTGTCGGCGGTGCGCATTGCCCTCGCCGCACGCGCCGGTCAAAGGGCAACAACCGCGGTTACCGCAACCGCCCCCACCTGGGCCGGCAGTACCGCAAGCGCCGGGAATTCCACCACCCCCGCCAGCGTTGCCACCCCTTTTAATTTGAGCGCACTCACCGACTGGCAGCATTACCGCTACAAGGTCTTTGAGACCGTCGTGCCGATTCGCAACATCATCTTGCTGGGAGTTCAGACCGGATGCTGACCATGACGCGTTACTGCGCGAAGAACAGCCGCGGCGCCGCGCTGATCCTGGCGTTGATCGTGTTGGTTTCGATGCTCTTGGCGGGCGTGGCACTGATGCGTTCGGTCGACACCAGTGCGGTCATCGCCGGCAACCTGGCGTTCCGGCAGGCCACCACGGCAACCGGCGAGACCGGGATCGAGACGGCCATCGTCTGGCTCGAGGCGCACAACGCCGATTATTCACTCTACAATACGATGGCCGGCAGCGGATACGTCGCGGTACGGCAGGATCCTACGCCTGCGCTGAACAATCAGCCGGCGCAGTCGTGGGACACATTCTGGTCGCAAACCCTGGTCCCGGCCCAACAGGTCGTCACCCTGGCGGCCGACGCCGCCGGCAACACCGTATCCTACATTATCCACCGCTTGTGCAATGCCGCCGGCTCGCCACTCAACGCGGGGGCGGGCTGCCAGTCATCGCCGACGCCGTCGGCGTCCACGAGCAGTAAGGGCGGGAGCTTCGTCAGTCCGGTTTCCAGCGGTCAGGTCTACTACCGGATTACCGTTCGCATCGACGGCCCCCGCAATACCCTAGGCTATGTTCAGGCAGTCGTTGCCATGTAAGGCAGCACTGACCACAAAAGGCCGAATCATGAGTCATCATTTCTCCACAGCAGCCGCTCTGACGTGTCTCGCCCTGGTGCTCGCCGAAGGCGTGCAGGGGGCACCCGTGGACCTGGCCACATCCCCCTTGGTCACCTCCGCGGCCGTGGTCACCCTACCTAATCTGATGTTCGTGCTGGACGATTCCGGCAGTATGGTTTGGACCCACATGCCGGACGACAATAACGACGCCGGCAGCACCGTGACCTTCAACTATGGGTACTATGGCTACCGCAGCAGCCAGTGCAACGGGGTCTATTACAACCCGGCGTTCACTTACAAACCGCCGATCGGCGCCGATGGCACCATCTATCCCAATGCCTCATTCACCGCGGCCTGGGTGGACGGCTATAAGAAGTCATCCGGCACTGTCAATCTTAGCAGCAACTTCACCGCCGAGACCGATTCATCCGGCACCGCGGCCTACTATTATCGCTACTCCGGCGCCCAGGATACCGCCGCGGAGAAGGATTACAACAGCATTACAAGTCTTTTTTTCTTGGAATGCCACAATTCCGAATCCTGGCCGGATTCATCCTGGCCGTTGGCGCTCCGCGAGCCCATTGTCTTTACCAAGGTCACGGTAGGGACCGGCAGCGATGCGACGGATGCGGCCGCCAAGCAGCAAAACTTCGCCAACTGGTACAGCTATTACCGTAGCCGGATACTGACCATGAAGACCGCCGCGGGATGGGCCTTCCACGGTATCGATGACCGCTATCGTGTGGGCTTCATGGCCATCAACAATGATGCGTCCTTTCTCAACCTCGCACCCTTCAATTCCACCCAGAAGTCCAGCTGGTACGGCAAACTCTATGCGATTGCCCCCAGCGGCAACACGCCATTACGTACCGCCTTGGCAAAGGCTGGGTGGCTCTATGCCGGAAAGCTGCCGGGTGCAACGGACCCTGTGCAGTACTCCTGCCAGCAGAATTTTACCATCCTCTCCACGGATGGCTTCTGGAACTCGGGTGAGGGCTACATACTCGATACGAAGCTCGATGGTACCAAAATCCTGGTCGGCAATCAGGATGGCACCGAAGCCAGGCCCTTTTACGACGGTACCAAGTCCACGACGACCAGCACGACACCCATCGTTACCATCGTGCGCAACGAGACCGTGACCCAAACCACCACGACCACGCCGTATACCCGCAAACGGAAGACGACGGATTTATCGACAGGGGGCGAAAACTGCGGTTCGAAATATCGAACAGTCACCCAGCCGCAAACCTACAACCGAAAAAAGATCGTAACCGTCACCGTCGTCACCGATGTCACCACGACGAACAATCATGTGGTCGTCACCACGAACGGTGAAGTCGTCGATAAGACGGTCCTCGGCAGTCCCGTCTCCGCTCAGGTCAGTTCGACCAGCGCCAACAGTGATACGGGGGCGCCCGTTGTCACTACGGTCTGGACCAACACCGGCACGGCGACGGCCGCGTGCAATTCAAACCCCACCCCCAGCCCAGGTTTGTCATCTGCGCCAGCCGCCGTCGCGGGGACCAGCAGCGTCGCGACCACGGAGACCGTTAACGTCTTGTCCACCACCGGCCCAACGGTTGGGATCACCGTTACGCCCATACCCGTGGTCACCGGCGAAACCAAGGACACCCTGTCGGATATTGCTCAGTATTATTTCGTTACCGATCTGCGTACCGCCGCCCGCGGAAATTGTGTCGGCGCCCTCGGCAGCGGTCATGACGTCTGCCTCAACAATGTCCCGGCCGGCGGTCAGGATGCGGCATCCTGGCAGCATATGACCACCTTTACCCTGGGTCTCGGGGCCCGCGGCCGCATGGTGTTCTCGCAAAGTTATCTCAGCGATGTCAGCGGGGACTATCGTGACGTGAAAAACGGTACCGCGGCCAATGCCCCGGTCTGTTCCTGGCAGACAAGTGGTGCCTGTAATTGGCCGGTCCCCGGCATGGCAAACAGTTCCGACGGTAAGATCGAGAATATCGATGATGTCTGGCACGCGGCAGTGAACGGCCGCGGCACCTATTTCAGTGCCACTGACCCGGCGACCTTGACGACCGGCTTGGGCAACGCGGTGGCGGGCGTGAGTGCCCGGATCGGGGCCGCGGCGGCGGCGGCCACCAGTAATCCGAATGTCTCCGCCGGGGATAACTATGTCTTCAGTTCCACCTTCACCACCGTGAACTGGGATGGCGAATTGATCCGGCAGCAACTGGACCTGACGACCGGCACCTTGTCCGACACCATCGACTGGCATGCCCAGGCGCTGCTGGACGAGAACACGTCGCGGACCATCTGGACCTACGACAACGCGGTCACAAGCACTGACCATATCAAGGAATTTTCTTGGGAGAATCTGACCGCGACCGAGCGGGCTTATTTCAGCAAGAGCGCCATTGCGACCCTGAGTCAATTCTGCGTGACGGAAGCGACCTGCCTCAGTCTGGACGACCAGGACACTGCCGCCGGCGAAAATCTCGTGGACTTCCTGCGGGGTGTCCGCACCTATGAGGGTCCGATCATCGACCCGACCCATTGGTATCGGCAGCGGACCCATCTGCTCGGCGATATCGTGAGTTCGGAGGCCGTGTTCGTCAGGGCTTCTCTCTATCGCTACACGGATACCGGCTACGGCGACTTCATCACCGAAACCGCCGCCCGTCAGGGCATGATCTATGTGGGTGCCAACGACGGTATGCTGCACGCTATCGACGGCACCACCGGGGCCGAGTCTTGGGCCTATATCCCCGGACTGGTGCTGCCCAACCTCTTCAAGCTGGCGGACAAGAACTATAGTGCCCAACACGCCTTCTTCGTCGACGGCTCACCGGTGCAGGGCGACGTCTATTACGATCTCAACTGGCATACGATCCTGGTCGGCGGGCTGAATAACGGGGGCCGCGGCTACTATGCCCTGGATATCACTGATCCGTCGGCGCCCACCGTGTTGTGGGAATTTACCGATACCAATCTGGGATATACCTATGGCAACCCGATCATCACCAAGCTGAAGGACGGGACCTGGGTGGTGCTGATCGCCTCGGGCTACAATAATGTATCGCCGGGCGACGGGGTCGGTCGGCTTTATGTTCTCGATGCACGTACCGGCGCCAGTATCCGGCAGATCACGACCGGGGCGGGCGGTACCGCGACGCCCAGCGGCCTGGCGCGCATCAATGCCTGGGTGAATAATACGATGATCGACAACACCGCGTTGCGGGTTTACGGGGGGGACCTGCTCGGTAACCTGTGGCGCTTCGATATCAATGGCGATGTGGGGGCCGCCGGCTTCGATGCGCAGTTGCTGGCCACCCTCAAAGACGCCTCCGGCAACGCCCAGCCGATCACGGCCCGGCCGGAGCTCGGCGAGGCGAGCGGTTATGCGGTCATTTATGTGGGTACCGGGCGTTTTCTTGGCACCACCGACCTCACGAATACCAGCCAGCAGTCGATGTATGCCATCAAGGACAGTCTCTTGACAAACACAACGCCAGCGGTGGCGGTGTACAGCAATCCCCGTACCGGCGGCAATTTCGTTCAGCAAACGCAGACCACCGGGACCTGTGCGTCGGGCACGGTCTTCTGTAGCACCGGCCAAATTGTGCGGACCAGCACCAATCTGGCCGTGTCCTTCAGCGCGAACGGCGGCTGGTTTGTGGACCTGCCGGATACCGGTGAGCGCGCCAACACCGACCCGACCCTGGTGTTAGGAACCCTGGTGTTTACCACCAACAAGCCGGATGCCAGCGAATGCACCGCCGGTGGCTATAGCAACCTGTACGCCCTTAGTTACATGACGGGCGGGGCGGTTTCAACCGCGATCACCACGGTGGTCGCCAAGGCTATCGGCAATGCGTTCGCCACCCGTCCGACGATCGTGCAGTTGCCGAATCTGACACTGCGGGCCTTGATCCGGTTGTCGGATGGCTCGACAGTGATTTCCGATTTCCCGATCGCCCTGGGGTCAGGGAACACAAGACGAGTGTCATGGCGCGAACTCATCACGGAATAGGGCCATCGCGGCGGCGGCGCTTGCCCGGCCGCTGCCGCTCGGTCCGGGCAGGCCTGGCCCCGCCGGCCGCAAGATCGAGGGGGTGCGATCAGAACTGATGTGGTGACCGAGATCCCGGGTACGCTGTCCTGGTCGTTGTCGTTGTCGTTGTCGTTGTCGTTGTCGCGATCGGATTGTTCGATTACGACAACGACAA
>NZ_CAIKKU010000127.1 GCF_903828115.1 uncultured Thiodictyon sp.
CACCTACTTCAAGCAGTATCCCGGTTACTACTTTACCGGTGACGGCGCCCGCCGCGATCAGGACGGCTACTACTGGATCACCGGGCGCATCGACGACGTGCTCAACGTCTCCGGCCACCGCCTGGGGACCGCGGAGATCGAGTCGGCCCTGGTGCTGCACCCCCATGTGGCGGAGGCGGCGGTGGTGGGCTATCCCCACGACATCAAGGGCCAGGGTATCTATGCCTATGTGACCCCGATGCAGGGGGTCGAGGGCACGGATGACCTCAAGAAGGAACTGGTGGCCATGGTGCGCGGGGAGATCGGACCCATCGCCACCGTGGATATCATCCAGTGGGCGCCAAGCCTGCCGAAGACCCGTTCGGGCAAGATCATGCGCCGCATCCTGCGCAAGATCGCGGCCAACGAGATCGACAGCCTGGGTGACACCTCGACCCTGGCCGACCCGACCGTGGTCAATGACCTGATCGAGGGCCGCGCCAACAAGTAGAGGGTCGCGACTGGTCGCACCGCGTGCGGCGCGACCAGTCGCGGTCGGGATCAGTATCGCGATCGAGCGCGGGTGAAAGGACAGGATTTCGCGGGATTTTCAGGGTTTTTCGAGGCTGAATCTTCGTTGCATTATCTTGTTGATCCGAAAATGTCCTGTTAGCCCTGTCCAATTTCTATCCGGCGGACGGAACCCGCGGCCCAAGGCGCAGTCTCTATTGATGCCCCGGTGCGCCGCGGCACCTTGCCGGATTCCAGATTAACTTATTGTTTTTTCAGAGGTTAAATTGAGTTCTTATCATCGTGTTGGTGTCTTTGTCGATGCCGAGAATGTCCGTTACAACGGCGGCTACCAGATGCGTTATGACGTGCTGCGCCGGTTCGCTGCCCGCGAGGATGGGATCCTGCAACGTTTGAATACCTATATGGCCTTCGATAAGGAGCGGGCCGATGTTGATATGGAGTACAAGAAAAAGTCACGCATCTATCAGCAGATGGTCCGGGACTTCGGCTGGAAGATCACGGTCAAGCTGGTAAAGCGCTACACCGACGAGGCCGGCAACGTCACCACCAAGGCCAATGCCGACCTGGACATGGCGGTGGATGCCATGCTCCAGGCCGACAAGCTCGACCAGGTGTTGCTCGTCACCGGCGACGGCGACTTCATCCAGGTGGTGAATGCGTTGCAAAACAAGGGCTGCCGGGTGGAGTTGATCGGTTTCAAGAACGTCTCCCGCGATCTCCAGCGCGAGGTTGACGCCTTCTACTCCGGCTTCCTGATCCCCGACCTGGTGCCCGTCTCCTACGAGCCGCGCAATGAGTGGGGCAAGTCCGGCTCCTGCGTGCGCGGGGTCTGCACCAAGTGGATCGCCGACAAGGGCTACGGTTTTCTGCGTATCATGGACCACATCTCCCCTAATCTCTGGGTCACGGACCCCCGGGGCGAGGGCTCGCCTTACGCCAGCGTCTTTTGTCACGTCAACGAGTTGGCAGACGACGTCACGGAGGACCTGCTGATGAACCGGGAGACCGTGCTGGAGTTCTACGTCAACGAGAGCGAGCAGAAGGACAACGGACTGGTGGCCAAGAACGTCAGGCTCGCATTTTCGGTCAACAGGTAACAGACTTACGCGGGTGGCCCCGCTAACATTGGCGGTGCGGGGCTGACCCTGGCGCCGCCGCGGGTGCCGGGTATGCGCGGCACGGTATTTCGAGGGCCCCCGCACGCGCAGGTTGCGGCGCGGGCGGCACAGCTTGGACTTTGGCCCCGCACCCCGTGGGGCCACCCCGACCGGACAGGCATCCAATGGCGACCAATCAGACCACCATGAAACCGTCGGGCCTGGCATGGCGCCTGGTGCGGGATCGCTTGCTGACCGAGGACCAGGCGACCACCGCGACCACCGAGGCCCTACGCCGCCGCGAGCCCTTCGTCAAGTACCTGGTCGATCAGAAGGTGCTCGACAGTCGGCGCATTGCCATCGCCGCCTCCCACGAGTTCGGCGTTCCGCTCCTGGACTTGAGCGCGCTGGAACTCGTCGACATGCCGCTGAATCTGGTCGACGAGAAGCTGATCCGCAAGCACCGGGCACTGCCGTTGTTCCGTCGCGGCAACCGCATCTTCCTCGCCCTGTCCGACCCGACCAATGGTCAGGCCTTGGAGGAGATTCGTTTCAACACCGGGCTCGCCACGGACGCGGTCCTGGTGGAGGAGGACAAGCTCGCGGCGGCGATCGACCGCGCCATCGATGCCCAGGACACCACCATGACGGACCTCATGGATACGGACCTGGACAACCTCGATATCGCCGCGGACGACGAGGACCAACACGACGACTCCGATCTCAATGTCGATGACGCCCCGGTGGTGCGCTACGTCAACAAAATCCTGGTGGACGCCATCACCAGCAGTGCCTCGGACATCCACTTCGAGCCCTACGAAAAATACTTCCGCATCCGTTTTCGCCAGGACGGTCTGCTGCGCGAGGTCGCCAACCCGCCGCTCAACATCGCCGCGCGTCTGGTCGCCCGCCTCAAGGTCATGTCGCGGATGAACATCGCCGAGCGCCGGGTGCCGCAGGACGGGCGCATCAAGCTCAAGCTCAGCCGCACCCGTGATATCGACTTCCGCGTCAACACCCTGCCGTGCCTGCACGGGGAGAAGGTGGTGCTGCGGATCCTGGACTCCACCTCGGCCCAGGTGGGGATCGATGCGCTGGGCTTCGAGCCGGAGCAGCGCGACCTCTTCCTCGCCGCCATCAAGAAGCCCTACGGGATGATCCTGGTCACGGGTCCCACGGGCTCCGGCAAGACCGTCTCCCTCTACAGCGCGATCAACATCCTCAACGCGCCGGATGTCAACATCTCGACGGTCGAGGACCCGGTAGAGATTCAGGTGGCGGGGATCAACCAGGTCAACATGAACCCAAAGACGGGGCTGACCTTCGCCGCCGCGCTGCGCGCCTTTCTCCGCCAGGACCCGGACATCCTGATGGTCGGGGAGATCCGCGACCTGGAGACCGCCGAGATCGCGGTCAAGGCCGCCCAGACCGGACACATGGTGCTCTCCACCCTGCACACCAACGACGCCCCCCAGACGCTCACCCGACTGGCCAATATGGGTGTGGCGCCGTTCAACATTGCCTCCTCGATCCTGCTGATCATGGCCCAGCGCCTGACCCGTAAACTGTGCCCAAGCTGCAAGCAGCCCGAGGAGGTGCCGCGCGAGGCCCTGCGCGAGGAGGGGTTCACGGAAGCCGATCTCGACGAGGGCATCACCGTCTACCGCCCGGTCGGCTGCGAACGCTGCACCAAGGGCTATAAGGGACGAATCGGGATTTTTCAGGTCATGAAGGTATCCGAGGCGATCGGGCGCCTCATCATGGAGGGCGGCAACGCGCTCCAATTGGCCGAACAGGCAGCGCGCGAAGGGGTCGCAAACTTGCGACAATCCGGGCTGCGCAAGGTCAAGGCCGGAGTCACCAGCCTTGAAGAGATCAACCGAGTCACGAAGGACTGACGCCCATGGCACTGGCAGCAGCGCAGAGGCCCAGGCCTAAACCCAAGGCCGCGCCCAAGGCCGAAAAGGCCTATGTTTTCGTTTGGGAAGGAACCGACCGCCGCGGCGGCCGTGTCAAGGGCGAGACCCGCGCCTCCAGCATCACGACGGTGCGCGCCGACCTGCGCCGCCAGGGAGTCAACCCCACCAAAGTCAAGAAAAAAGCCCAGTCGCTCTTCGGCGGCAGAAAGAAGATCACCGCCGGTGACATCGCCATCTTCAGCCGCCAACTCGCGACCATGATGGCCGCCGGGGTGCCCTTGGTGCAGTCCTTCGACATTGTCGGCCGCGGACACGACAATGCGGCGATGCAGGACTTGATCCTCGCCGTGAAGCAGGATATCGAGAGCGGCACCGCCATGGCCGAGGCCCTGGGCAAACACCCCCTCTATTTCGATGACCTGTTCTGCAATCTGGTCGCCGCCGGTGAGCAGGCCGGTGTGCTGGACATCCTGTTGGACAAGATTGCGGTCTACAAGGAAAAAACCGAATCCATCAAGGGCAAGATCAAGAAGGCCCTGTTCTATCCCACGGCGGTCATCGCCGTCGCCGTCCTCGTCACGGTGGTGATCCTGATCTTCGTCATCCCTCAGTTCAAGGAGCTGTTCAGCAGCTTCGGGGCGGACCTGCCGGCCTTCACCCTGGCGGTCATCGGCATGTCAGACGTGCTGCGGGAGTGGTGGTGGGCGATTTTTCTGGTCGCTGCCGGGGCAATCTGGGCGATCGGCTATGTCTTCAAGCGCTCCCGCAAGTTTCGCGAGATCATCGACCGCACGCTCCTGAAGATCCCGATCATCGGTGTGATCCTCAATAAGGCGTCATTGGCGCGCTTTGCCCGGACCCTATCCACCATGTTCGCCGCCGGTGTCCCCCTGGTCGAGGCACTGGAATCGGTGTCCGGCGCCACCGGCAACATCGTCTACCAGGAGGCGGTGCTCAAGATGCGCGAGGAAGTGGCCACCGGCCAGTCCCTGCAACTGTCCATGCGGCAGCGCAACCTGTTTCCCCACATGGTGATCCAGATGACCGCCATCGGCGAGGAGTCCGGCGCCCTGGACGAGATGCTCGCCAAGGTCGCCGACTTCTACGAGGAGCAGGTGGATAACGCCGTCGACAGTCTCAGCAGCCTCCTGGAGCCGATGATCATGGTGGTCATCGGCGGCCTGGTGGGCAGCCTGGTGGTGGCCATGTACCTGCCGCTCTTCAAGCTTGCCTCCGTGGTGTAAGATGAGAACGGTTAACCAAATAAGTTAAACAATTCCATTAGGGACTGCCGATAACGCGATTGTCGCTGTCGTTGTCGTTGTCGTTGTCGTTGTCGTTGTCGAGGTTATCGTAGCGCCCCGGATTCTCTCGCACCCCAAAGCGCATCGCGTCTCCGATTACGACAACGACAACGATTGTGTTTAACTTGTTCTTGACTCGTTACTTGGCGAGGCTTCGGCTCAGACCGGCTGCTTGCGACCACTATCCACCAATCACACCGAGGTCGAACAATGCCGTGGATCGAGGTCTTCACCGCCAACCCGGGCCTGCTCTATGGGTCCGCCCTGGCCCTGGGGCTGATCGTCGGGAGCTTCCTCAACGTCGTGATCCTGCGCCTGCCGCGGATCATGGAGGCGAGTTGGCGCCGCGAGTGCGCGGAAATTGCCGGGACCCTCACGGCCGACACCGAACCGGCGCTCAGCCTGGCCCAGCCGCCGTCGCACTGTCCGTCCTGCGGCCACCGGATCCGCGCGTTGGAAAACGTCCCTATCCTGAGTTATCTGTTCCTGCGCGGGCGCTGCTCCGCCTGCCGGACGCGCATCAGCCCCCGCTACCCGCTGATCGAGGGCCTGACCGCGGTGCTGACCCTGCTCGTGGTCCTGCGTTTCGGCCTGAGTTGGCAGACCCTGGTCGCCCTGCCCCTGACCTGGGGTCTGATCGCGCTCGCGTTCATCGACTTCGACACCCAGTTGCTGCCGGACTCCATCAGCATCCCGCTCCTCTGGGTCGGTCTGCTGTGCAGCCTGTTCGGACTCTTCACGGACAGCGCCTCCGCGATCATCGGAGCCGCGGCCGGCTATCTGAGCCTGTGGTGTGTCTTCCAGCTCTTTCGGCTGGCCACCGGCAAGGAGGGCATGGGCTACGGCGACTTCAAGCTCCTGGCGCTCTTCGGGGCCTGGTTCGGCTGGCAGTTCCTGCCCCAGATCCTGCTGCTCGCGGCCTTGGCCGGGGCCCTGCTCGGCACCCTGCTCATCGTCACCGGACGGCACGCCCGTGGGGTCCCCATGCCCTTCGGTCCCTTCCTGGCCATCGCCGGTTTCATCTGTCTGATCTGGGGCGCGCAGATCAACGCCGCCTATCTGCGCCTCGCCGGCTTGGCGTGAGGGGGGTTGCGGTCACATGTTTAGGGTCGGGCTCACCGGCGGCATCGGCAGCGGCAAGTCGACCGTGGCCGAGCGGTTTGCCGCGCTCGGCGCCGGCGTCATCGACACCGACCTGCTGGCCCGGGAACTGACCGAACCCGGCACCCCGACGCTGGCCCGGATCGGAGCCCAGTTCGGCGCGGTCTTACTGCCGGACGGCAGCCTGGACCGGGCGGCGCTGCGCGGCCTGGTCTTTGCCGACCCAAGAGCCCGCGCGCGTCTGGAGTCCATCCTGCACCCCCCGATCCGCGGTCTGATGCTGGAGCGCGCCGCCTGTCTTGAGACGCCCTACGTGATGCTGGTCGTGCCGCTCCTGTTGGAGAGCGGTCAGGAGTCCCTGGCGGATCGGGTGCTGGTGGTGGACTGCCCCGAAGCGGCCCAGATCGCCCGGGTGTGCCGCCGCAGCCTGCTCGCGCGGGCCGAGGTCGAGCGCATCATTGCAAGTCAGATCCCGCGCGCCCGGCGCCTGGCGCGGGCCGACGACATCATCGACAACGACGGCCCACCCGCGGCCCTGGGGCCCCAAGTGGAGCGCCTGCACCGGGCCTATCTGGGGCTCGCGGCAGAGGCCTAGCGCGGGCCGCTGAGCGCAGGAAGAAGCTACAGCGACCGGACGTTCTCACGGACCGGGCGTCGTTGTCGTTGTCGTTGTCGTAATCGTGGACTACTCGTTTACGACAACGACAA
>NZ_CAIKKU010000128.1 GCF_903828115.1 uncultured Thiodictyon sp.
AACGACAACGATTGTGTCCAGCTTGTTCTTGACTCGTTACTTAGCAGGGTTGGCCAGGGATGCGAACGACTCGGGAAAGGCGCGGATCAGGATGCGCCGGGCCAGTTGGAAGGCGAAGCTCTCGCGCTGGGTGCGGGAGAATCCGAGGGGCTACGATAACGTCGATTACGACAACGACAACGACAACGAAAAGCAGTCGGGCCCGGGCGAATACCCCGTCCCGCCAGGAATCCGGGGCACTACGATGACTTCGATTACGACAACGACAACGACAACGACAACGAAAATGCCGCTACTGGTCCGCATCCACCTCCCGACCCAGATGCTCACCCTGTGCGAGGGCGAACAAGTCCTCGCCCAGTATCCGGTCTCCACCGGTTTCAACGGCGCGGGCGAGTTCAACGGGAGCGGTTGCACCCCCCGCGGGCAGCACCGGGTGCGCCTGCGCATCGGTGCCGGCTGCCCGGCCAACACCGTGTTTCGCGCCCGACGCCCGACCGGCGAGGTCTACGGCCCCGAACTGGCCGCCGCCTACCCGGACCGGGACTGGGTCTTGACCCGTATCCTCTGGCTCACCGGCTGCGAGCCCGGCCGCAACCGCGGCGGTCCGCGCGACACCCTGCGCCGCTTCATCTACATCCACGGCTGCCCGGACAGCGCGCCCCTGGGCGAACCCCGCTCCCACGGCTGTGTGCGGATGCGCAACGCGGACCTGGTGGAGCTGTTCGACCTCACCCCGGTCGGGACCCCGGTCGAGATCCTGGAGGGAGACGAAGATCGCTCAGGTCCCGGGCAGGATCGGCGTCGTCGCCCCCTGGTGCGGGTCCGTGAAGGTGCGGAACCATGACAGCTTGTCGCGCAGGCGCACGACTTCGCCGACAATGACGAGCGTCGGCGGCTGGGGCGGGTCGGCCGCGATGAGGTCCAGGATAGTCGCCAGGGTGCCCACCAGGACCCGCTGCATGTGGGTGGTGCCCTGCTGGATCAGGGCCACCGGGCGCGTCGCCGGGACCCCGTGGCCGATCAACTCCCGCACGATGATCGGCAGCCCGATCAGGCCCATGTAGAAAACGAGGGTTTGACCGGGGTAGGCGAGTTGGGGCCAGTTGAGGTTGATGGTGCCGTCCTTGAGGTGCCCGGTGACGAAGGTGACGGACTGGGCATAGTCGCGATGGGTCAGCGGGATGCCGGCATAGGCGGCGCACCCGGAGGCGGCGGTGATCCCGGGGATGACCTGGAAGGGGATGCCTTGCGCCGCCAGGGTGTCGATCTCCTCGCCGCCGCGCCCGAAGATGAAGGGGTCCCCGCCCTTGAGCCGCAGCACCCGGTGCCCGTCGCGGGCCAGGTCCGCGAGCAGGCGGTTGATCTCCTCCTGGCGCACGGTATGGTGGTTGCGCTCCTTACCGACGTAGATGCGGCGGGCGTCGCGCCGGGTCATGTTCAGGATCGGCTCGGCCACCAGCCGGTCATAGACCACCACGTCCGCCTGCTGCATCAGGCGCAACGCCCGGAAGGTCAGCAGATCCGGGTCGCCGGGTCCGGCACCGACCAGATAGACCTCACCCAAGTCGCGGTCCAGCGCCCCCGGGGCCAGTTCACGCTCGATGGCCGCCCGCGCCTCGTCGAGTTGGCCCGCGAAGATGCGCTCGGCAACGGCCCCTTGCAGAACCCGGTCCCAGAAGCGGCGGCGGTCGCGTTGCTCGCTGAAGCGCTCCTTGACCCGGTCGCGGTAGCGGGCACACAGGGCCGCCAGACGCCCGTAACCCGCGGGGATCAGGGACTCGAGCCGGGTGCGCAGCAGGCGCGCCAGCACCGGCGAGGCGCGACCGGTGGAGATGGCCACCACCACCGGGTCGCGGTCGATGATGGACGGCAGAAGGAAGGTGCAGGCGTCCGGATCATCGACGACATTGACCGGGATGTCCGCGGCACTCGCCAGCGCCGCGACCCGCCGGTTCACCAGCCGGTCGTCGGTGGAGGCGATCACCAGCTTCATGCCGGTGAGGTCGGCCGGCTCGAAGCCGCGGGCCAGGTGACGGAATTCACCCGCCGCCGCCATCCGGGCCAGGTCCTCCATGAGCCGGGGAGCGACCAGGGTCACCGCCGCACCGGCACGCAACAGGCTGCCGATCTTGCGGCGCGCCGTGGTGCCGCCGCCGACCACCAGGCAGGGTCGGCCCCTGACGGATTGAAAGATCGGTAAAAATTCCATAGGCGTCGGGATGGATCGGGCGTTGAGTTAGGATGAGAAACATCTTAATATACTTAATTACTAAAGCGTTTGGAAGGCGGACAGCGTGGTCAACGAGATCGATTCGGAGTCCCTGCATGGGCGGCTGACGGCCGGCGAGGACCTTCTGTTGGTAGACATCCGCACCGCGGGAGAGATCGCCGGGGGGGCGCTGCCCGGGGCCCTGGTCCTGCCGATGCACCTGCTGCCGCTGCGTCTGGACGAACTGCCCAGGGACCGCGACCTGGTGCTCTACTGTCGCAGCGGCGCCCGCTCCTACCAGGCCTGCGCCTACCTGATGCAGCAGGGTCTTGAACGGGCCTTGAACCTACGCGGCGGGATCATCGCCTGGGCCAGACACGGCTACGCGATCAGCTTCCCGGGACACTGACGCGAAATTCTGGGGCCAGGGCCCGGTCGCGGCCTTTCCTGCCTTGCCATTTTAGCGGATTTAGCCTAAAAATAGCCACTCGCGTATTTTCGCATATTCTAAAACACCGAAACTCCGGAGGTACCCCATGGCCCATGACCAAGAACTCGACGCGAGCGGCCTGAACTGTCCCCTGCCGATCCTGCGTGCCAAGAAGACCCTGAACGCGATGGCCGCCGGGCAGGTACTGCACGTCATCGCCACCGATCCGGGCTCGGTCCGGGACTTTGACGCCTTCGCCAAGCAGACCGGCAACGTGCTGACCGATTCCCGGGAGGAAGGCGGCAAGTTCCATTTTCTGATCACAAAAGGCTGAACCCGGCGGCCAACCCCGCCGCCCCCATCATCGTTTGAACCACACACACGCCGGAGGACCCGATGGCCCAGAAAAAGCTTGCCATCATCGCTACCAAGGGCTCACTGGATTGGGCCTATCCGCCCTTCATCCTTGCCTCGACCGCCGCCGCGCTCGGCTACGAAGTCCAAATCTTCTTTACCTTCTACGGGCTGCAGCTCCTGAAGAAAAATCCGGATCTGAAGGTTACCCCGCTGGGCAACCCCGGCATGCCGATGCCCGGCGGCATGGAGCGCTTCATGCCGGTGCTGCTCACCGCCCTGCCCTTCATGCAGCGCGTCATGACCATCATGATGAAGGCCAAGATGAAGAAAAAGGGCGTGGCCAGCATCGAGGAATTGCGCGAACTGTGCCAGGAGGCCGAGGTCAAGTTCATCGCCTGCCAGATGACCGTCGACCTGTTCGATATGGAGCCCACCGCCTTCATCCCCGGCGTGGAGTTCGCGGGCGCCGCCGCCTTCTTTGAGTTCGCCGGCACCAGCGACATCTGTCTGTATATCTGACAGCCGCCCGCCGGCGCGGCCAAGGCTGCCCGCGGTGCCAAGCACCGGCGGGCGGGTTTAGGAACGGTTCACTTAGGCCCTGCCTGTAGCGCCGTTTTCGTTGTCGTTGTCGTTGTCGTAATCGAGGTTATCGGAGCGCCCCGGATTCTTTCGCACCCCAAAGTGTATCGCTTCTCCGATTACGACAACGACAACGACAACGAGTGGATTTCACTATGTTCTTGACTCGTTACCTAGGGCGCCAGGGACGCCACCGGTTCCGACCTACTCAGTCGGCAGGAACCCGCCTGCGCCGGCGGCAGCTTGCAGACGCTGACCTGGGCGACCAGGTGTTCGACGCTGGCGTGCATGACGTTCACCAGGGGCGCGGGCCACAGGCCGACCAACAGGACCGCCGCCGCCAGGGTCCCGAGATTGAACACCTCCGCGCGGTTCAAGTCCTGAAGCCCGGCCACCCGCTCATTCTTGACCTCCCCGTAGACCACCCGCTTCACCATCCAGAGGGTGAAGGCGGCGGCCAGAATCAGCGTGGTGGCGGCCAGGAAGGCGAACCAGAAATCGGCGCGGAAGGCCGCCAGGATGACCATGAACTCACCGACGAAGCCGGAGGTCCCCGGCAGGCCCGCATTCGCCATGGCGAAAAATACCAGCAAGCCGCCGAACCAGGGCATGGTGTTGATCACCCCGCCGTAGTCGGCGATCTGCCGCGAGTGCATCCGGTCATAGAGGACCCCGACGCACAGGAACAGGGCCCCGGAGATGAATCCGTGAGAGATCATCTGGACCATCCCGCCCTCGATCCCCATCACCGCGCCGGCACTGGTCCCGGAATGACGCAGGATCGCGAACACGATGAAGAAGCCGAGCGTCACGAACCCCATGTGCGCGATCGAAGAATAGGCGATCAGCTTCTTCATGTCCTGCTGCACCAGGGCGACGAAACCGATGTAGACCACGGCGATCAGCGATAGGGCAATGATCAGCCAGTCCAGCGACGCGCTGGCGTCGGGGGTGATAGGCAGCGTGAAGCGCAGAAAGCCGTAGCCGCCGATCTTGAGCATGATGGCGGCCAGGATCACCGACCCGCCGGTCGGCGCCTCGACATGGGCATCCGGCAGCCAGGTATGCACCGGGAACATGGGTACCTTCACCGCGAAGGCGAGCAGGAAAGCGATGAAGATCAGCACCTGGGGCGTCATGCCCAGTTCCAGCGCCTGAAAATCGAGGATACTGAAACTGCCCGCCTGGAAGTACAGGTAGATCAGGGCGACGAGCATGAAGACCGAACCGAAAAAGGTGAAGAGGAAGAACTTGATGGTCGCGTAGACGCGGTTCGGCCCGCCCCAGACCCCGATGATGATGAACATCGGGATCAGCATCGCCTCCCAGAAGACGTAAAACAGGACCGCATCGAGTGCCGAGAAGACGCCGACCATGACACCCTCCATGATCAGAAAGGCCGCCATATACTGCGACGGATGGTAGGTGATCACGTCCCAGCCGGCGACGATGACAAAGACACTGATAAAGGTGGTGAGCACGATGAGCGGCATGGAGATCCCATCCACGCCCAGGTAGTAGAAGACACCGAAGGTCGGTATCCAGGGACTGTACTCGACGAACTGCATCTGCGCCGTGGCGGGGTCGAACCCGAGCCACAGGCCCAGACTGACCAGGAAGGTCAGGACCGCCACCGCCAGCGCGATTTTCTTGCTCAGCGCGCTGTCCCGGTCGCCGCTCGCGAGTACCGCCAGGCCGCCCAGTATGGGCAGCCAGATCGTCAGTGTCAGCAGGGGGAAACCGGATTCCATCGTATTTAATTCCTGCTCCGATTAGAGGGCCACAAAGAGCGACGAAAGACCTGACACGAAGATCGCCAGGAGACACACCAGCCCGACGATCATAGCGATGGCGTAGTGATAGAGATAGCCCGTCTGCAGGCGGCGCGCCATTTCGGCCAGCCGCCCCACCGAGCGGGCCGACCCATTGACGACGGCGCCGTCGATCAGGGCCTGATCGCCGCCGCTCCAGAGCGCATTGCCCAGCGCCTGACCGCCCCCGGCGAAGACGCGCTGATTGAAGTCGTCGAACCCGTACTTATCCAGCAGTATCCGCGTGACCGGACCACCGGCGGCCTGAATCTGCTCATCGATCCGCGGGGCCAGCGCGTGCACCAGCCACCAGATCAGGGCCGCCGCCAGGGTCCCGCCCATACTCAGATAGAAGACCTCGGAGTGAATACCGTGGATCACGAATTGTAAAGGCCCATGGAAGTGGTCCCGGAGCTCGCGCAGGGTATCGTGCACCGGGGAAACCAGGATCGCTCCCTTGAACCAGTCGCCGATCAGCAGCGGCTCGATCGTAATCCAACCGATACCGGCCGACAGCACGGCCAGCAGGATCAGCGGCACCGTGACCACCCAGGGCGATTCATGCAGCTGGTGGCGGGTGTGCTCGTCCATCCGTGCCTTGCCGTGAAAGACCAGGAAATAGAGGCGGAAACTGTAGAGCGCCGTCACGACGACGCCGATCGTCAGCAGGAGTGCGGCGTAGTCGGAGCCGAAGATCGTCGACTCCTCCACCGCCTCGATGATGGCGTCCTTGGAGAAGGAGCCGGCCAACCCGGGAAACCCGGTCAGGGCCAGGGACCCGATCAGGAAGGTGATCCAGGTGATGGGCAGGTATTTGCGCAGGCCGCCCATGGTGCGGATATCCTGCGCATGGTGCATCGCCATGATCACCGAACCGGCGGCCAGGAACAGCAGGGCCTTGAAGAAGGCGTGCGTCATCAGGTGGAAGATGCCGGCGGCATAGGCCGAGGCACCCATGGCGGTGACCATATAGCCCAACTGGGACAGGGTCGAGTAAGCGATGACGCGCTTGATGTCGTTCTGGACCAGTCCGATCAGACCCATGAACAGGGCCGTGGTCGCACCGATGATCATGACAAACGACAGGGCGGCATCGGACAACTCGAAGAGCGGCGACATCCGCGCCACCATGAACACGCCGGCCGTGACCATGGTGGCAGCATGGATCAGGGCGGAGATCGGCGTCGGACCCTCCATGCTGTCCGGCAGCCAGACATGCAGGGGGACCTGGGCCGACTTGCCCATGGCGCCGATGAAGAGCAGGACGCAGATCAGGGTCATCAGTGAGACGCCCCCGAACAGGTCGACCTGGGTGTCGGCCAGCGTCGGCGCCCGTGCAAAGACCTGCGCGTAATCCATCGAATTGAAATACATGGCGATGGCGGCAACGCCGAGGAGAAAGCCGAAGTCGCCCACGCGGTTGACCAAAAAGGCCTTGAGGTTGGCAAAGATGGCCGATTCGCGCACCGACCAGAAGCCGATCAGCAGATAGGACACGACCCCCACCGCCTCCCAGCCGAAGAACAACTGCATGAAGTTGTTGGACATGACCAACATCAGCATGGCGAAGGTGAAGAGCGAGATATAACTGAAGAAGCGCTGGTAACTGTGGGTGCCGGCCTTGGAGTCATGCGGCCAGTTGTGCTCGTCATCCGCCATATAGCCGATGGTGTAGACGTGCACCATGAGCGAGACGAAGGTGACGGTCGCCATCATCAGGACGGTGAGGCGGTCTACCAGGAACCCGACCTCGAAACGGATGCCGTCGGAGACCATCCAGGTGTAGAGCGCCGCGTTGTAGACCGGCTCGTCGCCCCAGGCGAAGCGCGCCAGGACAAAGAACGACAGGGCGGTTGCGATCCCCACCCCCAGGATACTCACCGAGTGGGCACCCCGCCGCCCGATCCGCCCGCCGAAGAAGCCGGCGACGATGGCGCCGATGAGGGGCGCAAGCACGATGATCAGATAGATGTTGGCCATGAGCAGACTCGTGTGAATTCGATGTCGAACCGACTAACTCGCGCCTCGATTTGCGACGACCTGGAGGGCTCGCTGGCACTGGGTAGAAACGCTCCCGACATAATAATCGACCCACGGGGTCAGATCCTCGCTCGCACCGTACCAGTCGATCTGCGCCTTGAACAGCGATTGGTAATAGCGGTCCCGCGTTTCCAGGATCACCAGGTCCAGCGGATAGAATCGGGCAAACCGGTAACCTGCCCGCTCCAGGAGATACGTCGACAACAATCTCGCCAGCCGGCCGTTTCCGTCGATGAAGGGATGGATCGCGAGAAAGTCCAACAGGAACTCGCTGACCACCAGCAGCATCGACTCGTCGGCGTACTCTTTCGCATTGATCAGTCGTTGATTCGTGCGAACACACAACTCGCGAAGAAATTCCGCGGTCCTGTCCGCGCGCAGCGTCCGCACCTCATAACCAGCCCCTCTGATCATCACCTCCTTGTCTTTCAGCCGACCGGCAATGATGGCCCGGGAGGTAACGAACATGCGGGAGTGAAGCTCCAGGATCAGGTCAAAATCGATGTAGCTCTTACGATCCAGCGTCAGTGCCCAGACATAAGTATCATAGATATCCGCTACCGCCCTGATTCGTTCCGATAGCTCTTGACTGACAACGCCCTCAGCGGACTGCGTGACCGCCTCAAGGTACAAAGGAATCTCGGACGCGTAGAGCCCTTCGCCTTCGATTTCCGAGCTGGCGATCACACTTTGCGCGAGGGCTCTGCGCGTGGTCGGGTCTGCTATGTAATGCTTCCAATCATCACTCACATCATTCTTGAGCTTACCCAGTCTCAAGCGTACCCGCGACAGCCCTTCCAGCTTCCCAACCAGGCGTGGAGTGATGGAGAAACGCCCACCCTCACCCTTGAGACGTAATGGCGACGCCGCGTTCGGGTCGATAATATTCGTATGCCGCGCAACGTCGATAACATCAAATCCACCACTGGGATCGATGCGCGACTGCACGAGACGCAGGTCGGGGTTAGCGCTCATAAATTCGTCGGCTTCGCTAACCTTTCAAGGAATCCAGGTCCTGGACGTTGATGGTGCCGCGGTTGCGGAACAGGACCACCAGGATCGCCAACCCGATCGCCGCCTCGGCCGCCGCCACGGTGAGGATAAAGAACACGAAGACCTGGCCCGTGATGTCATGGCGAAAGTGCGAGAAGGCGACGAAGTTGGTGTTCACCGCCAACAGCATCAACTCGATGCACATCAGGAGCACGATCACGTTCTTGCGGTTGAGGAAGATCCCCGCGACCGCGATCGAGAACAGGATGCCGCCCAGAATCAGATAGTCGGAGAGTGCGATCATGGGGCTATTCCTTGGTGTCGGCCAGGCTCGCCGCGGGCATCTCGGCGGGGCCCACCGAGGCCATCTTTACGATCCGCAGGCGGTCCGGCCCTTTCTTCACCCGCACCTGCCGCGCCGGATCGATATATTTGCTGTCGGGCCGCCACCGCAGCGTCAGACGGATGGCGGCGACGATCGCCACCAGGAGGATGACGGAGGCCAGTTCGACGGGATAGACATAGACCGTATAGAGCAACATCCCCAGATCGTGCGTATTGTTGACGGCGACCCCGGCGGGGGCCGGCGCGGGGAAGGCCGTCAGCCCGAAATGGGCCGGCCCTACGACCAGTACGATCTCGATCAGCATCACCGCGGCCACCAGGGCGCCGACCGGCAGATACCTGATGAAGCCGGCCCGCAGCGTGGCGATGTCGATATCGAGCATCATGACCACGAACAGGAACAGCACCATCACGGCACCAACATAGACCAGGACCAGGACGATCCCAAGGAACTCGGCCTCCAGCAGGATCCACAGGGCCGCACTGCTCACGAAGGCGACCACCATCCACAATACCGCATGGACGGGATTGCGCCGACTGATGACCATCCCCGCGGCGGCGACGGTCATAGCCGCGAAGCAGTAAAAGAGAAATTTCTCAAAGCCCATGGCGCCATCCCAAGGAGTCGGTTGGAGGGTGGATAAGGCGCGCCGCACCCTGCCGGGCAAGGGCACAGGGTCGGCGCGGGCCGCGATCCACCGCCACCCCCGCGGGCTGGTGGACCGCGCGGCGCTGGTCCACCCCAGGCGCTCGGCGTCGCTGCGGTTCGATTTGGTTCATCGGTAAGGTGCATCCGCGGCGCGGGCGGCGGCAATCTGCGCCTCGTAGCGGTCGCCCACGGCAAGCAGTTTGTCTTTGGTCATGACGTTGCCGCCGCGCTCCTCGAAGTGGTACTCGCAGATCCCGGTCTCTACGATCGAGTCGACCGGACAGGATTCCTCGCAGAACCCGCAGTAGATGCACTTGAAGAGGTCGATGTCATAACGGGTGGTGCGCCGCGAGCCGTCCGCCCTGGGCTCCGACTCGATCGTGATGGCAAGCGCCGGGCAGGTCGCTTCGCAGAGTTTGCAGGCGATGCAGCGCTCTTCGCCATTCGGGTAGCGGCGCAGCGCATGCAAACCG
This sequence comes from uncultured Thiodictyon sp., assembly GCF_903828115.1. Lineage (GTDB taxonomy): Bacteria > Pseudomonadota > Gammaproteobacteria > Chromatiales > Chromatiaceae > Thiodictyon. The sequence continues at coordinate 9,890 of NZ_CAIKKU010000128.1, forward strand.
CGGAACCGAGGGGAGAGGGGCGCCTTCTCCTCCGGGTATTGGACCGTGAACTTACGCTTGAAGAAATAGGCCCCGGTGACCCGCAGCCCCTTGAACAACTCAAAGAGGAACAGGCTCTGGAGGTAGGTGCGTGCCGTCTTCAGCATTGCGCGCGCTCCCGGGGGGGCTGGTGTGGCAACAGGTATGACATCAGGCGGACCACCAGGGCGGGAGTTTGGCAACGACGCCGCCGGCCACCACCAGGATCCAGACGATCGTAATCGGGATGAAGACCTTCCAGCCCAGACGCATGATCTGGTCGTAGCGGTAACGCGGGAAGGTCGCGCGCAGCCACAGGAACACGAACATGATGAAGAAGGTCTTGAGCAGGAGCCACTGGAAGCCGTCATCCAGTGGGAAGACCCCCTGCACCCAGGACTGGGGCAGCGGCGAGAGCCAGCCGCCCATGAAGAGCAGCGCCGTCAGGGCCGAGATCAGGATCATGTTGGCGTATTCGGCCAGGAAGAACACCGCGAACCCCATCCCGGAGTATTCGACGTGGAAGCCGGCGACGATCTCGGACTCGCCCTCCGCCACGTCGAAGGGGGCGCGATTGGTCTCGGCCACACCCGCGATCACATAGACGCCGAAGAGCGGCAGCAGCGGCAGCCAGAACCAGGTAAAGACATTGCCGGTCTGGGCGCGCACGATCTCCCCCAGATTGAGACTCCCCGCCGCCACCAGGACCCCCACCAGGGCGAAACCCATGGCGATCTCATAGGCGACCAACTGGGCCGCGGAGCGCATGGCCCCGAGCAGGGCGTACTTCGAGTTGGAGGCCCAGCCGGCGATGATGATGCCATAGACCCCGAGCGAGGACAGGGCCAGGATGTAGAGCAGACTCGCATGGATGTCCGCCACCACCAGGGTCGCGTCGAAGGGGAACACGGCCCAGGCGGCGATGGCCGGGACGATCGAGATCAGGGGCGCAATGACAAAGAGCGTCTTGTCCGCCTGGGTGGGCACCACGATCTCTTTCATCATCAGCTTGACGGCATCGGCAATGGGCTGGAGCAGGCCGCGCCAGCCGACCCGGTTGGGCCCGATCCGCACCTGCATATAACCGATGACTTTGCGCTCAGCCAGGGTGTAATAGGCGACCAGGCCCAGCAAGGGCAGGACGATCACGATGACCTTGAGCAGGATCTGGATCAGCAGCGGCAGGGCATTCCACAGTTCGATCATTGGCCCCTACTCCTCACGCCGGATGCTGACGGGGGCGATTTGATCGCCTAAGGATTCACTCCCCGGAACGCCCGCCGGGATGCGCACACAGCCTGGCGGCACGCGCTCGTCGATCAGGACCCGGGTATGGACCGCCGCCCCCTGCTGCGACACCACGACGGCAGCGTCCGCCGCCAAACCCAGGTCGGCCGCCTGTGCCGCGTTCACATAGGCGCCGAAGGTCCCCATGGTCGGAGTCCGCTGCAGGGGCGGCGAGCGACGCACCAGCGCGTCGAGTGCGTAGGTCGGCACATTGCCGATGCGGATCAGGCCCTCGCCGAGGCCCACGGGCGCTGCGTCGAAGTCCGCCGCGGGCCTGTTGTCAGGGCGGGCATCGCCGCAGAGGGCCGCCAGTTCGGTGCGGATCGCTGCCGTGTCCAGGTACTCGAAGCCCTTGAGATCGAGCAGATTGCCGAGGACCCGCAGGACCTTCCAACCGGGTCTGGCCGCACCCGGGGGCGCCACGGCCCCCTGGAAACTCTGCCAGGTTCCGCTCCCGTTCACGAAGGTCCCGGAGGTCTCGGCGAAGGCGCCGATGGGCAGCAACACCTGGGCGACCGACTCCAGCGAGGGACAGCGAAAGGCGCCGGCGGCGACCACAAAGTCGGCCTGGGCCAATGCCTCCATGGCCCGGGCCGGATTGCCCAGGTCATAGGCCGGCTCCAGGCCCCAGAGGACCAGGGTCCGGTGCGGCGCGCCCAGGATCTCCGCGACCGGCAGGCCGACCGGGTCGGCCGGCCGACCCCCGGGCTGGACCTGGGGCAGGGCCCCGGCCACATAGGCGCCGACGCTGTTGGCGGCGGCGGGCAGGTAACCGACCTTGCAGCCGGCGGCCGTGGCGATCCGGTAGGCCAGGGCCTTGAGCAGGCTGTAGTCCGGGTGGGCCGCCGCCAAGGCGCCGAGCAGGATCAGGCCCGCCCCGTTAGCCCCGGCAGATTTGAGTGAATCGGCGACCGCCTGGTGCTCAGCGGTAGGCGCGGCGCGGGCGATGATAGCCTTCAGCGCCCCAGACCCGGCGTCACCCGAGGCCTTGGCGATGGCGGCCAGGTCGTCCAGCATCCCGGCCGGTCCGCCCGCCAATTGGTCGGCGGGATGGGTCAGGTCCAGTCGGTAAGGGTTGACCAGGGCCAGACTGCCGCCGGCCAGGACCGCCTGGCGCAGTCGGTGGGCCAGGAGCGGCTGTTCCTGGCGAATGTCGCTGCCGATCAAGAGCACCGAGCGCTGGGCCGGAAGCTCCGCGATCGGGAGCCCGAGCCAGGGCAGGCGCGGGTCGGCAGCGTCACCGCGGAAGTCGCGCTGACGCAGGCGGTGGTCGATATTCGCGCAGCCCAGCGCCCGGGCGAGCCCCTGCGCCAGGTACATCTCTTCCAAGGTGGCATTGGGGGCGAGCAGCCAACCGGTCGTGGCCGGGTCGGCGGCCTTGAGCCGCTGCGCGACCAGGGCCAAGGCCTCGGTCCACTCCACGGCCACCCAGGCGCCGTCACGCTTGACCAGGGGCTCGGTCAGGCGGTCGGCGCCGTTGAGACCGACATAGCTGAAGCGGTCCCGGTCCGCGATCCAGGACTCGTTGACCGCCTCGTTGTCCTGGGGATGGACGCGCATCACCTGGCCGCGGCGCACATGGAGTTGTAGGTTGGCGCCGACCCCGTCATGGGGGGCGATGGCGGGCGCGTCCGTCAGTTCCCAGGCGCGGGCGGTGAACCGGTAAGGCTTGGAGGTGAGCGCCCCCACCGGACACAGGTCGATGATGTTTCCGGAGAGTTCGTGGGCAAGGGTGTGGGCCACGAAGGTACCGATACGCACGTCTTCGCCGCGGCCGGTCGCCCCCAATTCCCGCAGACCCGCGATCTCGGCCCCGAAGCGCACGCAGCGGGTGCAGTGGATACAGCGGGTCATCTCGGTGGCGATCAGGGGCCCCAGGTCCCCGTCCATGACCACCCGTTTGCCCTCGGTGTAGCGCGACTGGTCGCCGCCGTAGCCCATGGCGACGTCCTGCAATTCACACTCACCGCCCTGATCGCAGATGGGACAATCCAGGGGGTGGTTGATGAGCAGGAACTCCATGGTGCCCTGCTGCGCCTCGATCGCCTTGGGCGAGCGGGTGAGGACTTTCATGCCGGGGCCGACCGGCGTGGCGCAGGCCGGCACCGGCTTGGGGAAGGGGCGCCCGCCCTGCTCCGCCTCCACCAGACACATGCGGCAGTTGGCGGCGATCGAGAGCTTCTTGTGGTAGCAAAACCGCGGGATAGAGATCCCCTCGCGGTCCGCGACCGCGATGATCATCTCGCCCGGTGCCGCCTCGCAGGCGCGACCGTCGATCTCGATAGTGAGCATATCCGTCATTGCGGTCTCTCTACGCGGCCAACTGCATTGCTTGCGGCCAAACTCAGGCCCTCGAACGTTGCCCGTGCTCGATCAGGTGCACGAATTCATTGCGATAGTGCTTGAGGAAACTCTGCACCGGCATGGCCGCCGCATCCCCCAGGGCACAGATGGTACGCCCGCCGATCCGCCCGGCGACACTCTCCAGCAGGTCCAGGTCCTGCGGGCGGCCCTGGCCCGCGGCGATCCGCCCGACCACCCGCGCCAGCCACCCGGTTCCCTCGCGGCAGGGGGTGCACTGGCCGCACGACTCACGCATATAGAAATGGGACAGATTGGCCAGGACCTTCACCATGCAGGTGCCCTCGGCGATCACGATCACCGCGCCGCTGCCGAGCATCGACCCGGCCTTGGCGACCGAGTCGTAGTCCATGTCGACCCCCATCATGATGTCACCGGGCACCACCGGCACCGAGGACCCGCCCGGGATGACCGCCTTGAGCGGCTTGCCGTCCTTGACCCCGCCGGCCATTGCCAGCAGGTCCCGGAAGGGCGTACCCAGGGGCACCTCCACATTACAGGGGTTGTTGACATGACCCGTAATGGAGAAGAGCTTGGTCCCGCCATTGTTGGGGCGCCCCTGGTCCAGGAACCACTGACCGCCGCGCTCCAGGATCACCGGCACCGAGGCCAGGGACTCGGTATTATTGATGGTGGTGGGCTTGCCATAGAGACCCACCTGGGCCGGGAAGGGCGGCTTGTAGCGGGGTTGACCCTTCTTGCCCTCCAGCGACTCCAAGAGCGCCGTCTCCTCCCCGCAGATGTAGGCGCCCGCACCCAGGTGGGTGTAGAGGTCGAAATCCACCCCGGTACCCAGGATGTCGCGCCCGAGCAGTCCCGCCGCATAGGCCTCCCGCAGGGCCGCCTCGAAGCGCTCGATCGGCTCGTAGAACTCGCCGCGGATGTAGTTGTACCCCACGGTGGCCCCGATGCAATAGCCCGCGATGGCCATGCCCTCGATCAACTGGTGCGGATTGAAACGCAGGATATCGCGATCCTTGCAGGTACCAGGCTCGCCCTCGTCCGAATTACAGACGATATATTTCTGCACCGGGGCCGTGCGGGGCATGAAGCTCCACTTGAGCCCGGTCGGGAAGCCGGCGCCGCCGCGCCCACGCAGATTGGAGAGCTTCAGTTCCTCGATGACGCCCGCCGGGTCCACCCGCTCGCGCAGGATACGCTCCCATTGCGCATAGCCCCCCAGGCCGCGATAGGCCGCCAGGGTGTGGCGCTCATGGACCGGAAGGTGCATGGTGCGGAAACAAACGGTGTCGTGATTGACGGCCATGGCGCTCACTGCAACCCCTCGATCAGCCGGTCCAGGGTCTCGGCGGACAGCTTTTCATGGTAGGTCTGGTCGATCAGCACCGCCGGGGCGTCACGGCAGGCACCCAGGCACTCCACTTCTTTGAAGGTGAAGCGCCCGTCGGCAGTGGTCTCGCCGGGCTTGACCTGATACCTGTGCTCCACATGGTGGATCAGGTCCTCCGAGCCGTTCAACAGGCAGGAAATGCTGTTGCAGATGCAGACCTTGTGCGCCGCGGTCGGCGCCAGATCGTACATCCCGTAGAAGCTCGCGACCTCGTAGACCGCGACCGCCGGCATATCCAGATAGGCCGCCACCTCGTCCATCAGTTCGCGGGACAACCAGCCGCCGTTACTGTCCTGAACCAGGGTCAGGGCCGGCATCACCGCGGACTGCCGCCATTGCGCCGGATACTTGGCGGCATGGGCGTCGATCGCGGCGCGCAGCGCGGGCGTCAGGAGGGTCGACTTGTCCCGATCGTGGACCACGGCCAGGGGGTCATTGCGAAAGCTCATCAGCGGTCGATCTCCCCAAACACGATATCCAGGGTCCCGATGATGGCCACCACGTCCGCCAGCATGTGGCCCCTGGCCATCTCATCGAGCGCCGCCAGGTGCGGGAACCCGGGGGCGCGGACCTTGAGTCGATAGGGCTTGTTGGCGCCGTCGGAGACGATGTAACAACCGAACTCACCCTTGGGCGCCTCGACCGCCGCATAGACCTCCCCCGGCGGGGTGCAATAGCCCTCGGTGAACAGCTTAAAGTGGTGGATGAGGGCCTCCATGTCGTCTTTCATCGCGGCACGCGCGGGCGGCATGACCTTGTGGTCGTCCACCGCAACCGGGCCCGGGTGCGTGCGCAGCCAGTCCACGCATTGTTTGATGATCCGATTGGACTGACGCATCTCCTCGACCCGCACCAGATAGCGGTCATAGCAGTCCCCGTTCACCCCTACCGGGATGTCGAAGTCCATGTCGGCATAGGCGGCATAAGGCTGCTTCTTGCGCAGGTCCCACTCGATTCCGGAGCCGCGCAGCATGGGCCCGGTAAAACCCAGTTGCAGCGCCCGCTCGGGAGAGACCACACCGATACTCACAGTGCGCTGCTTCCAGATGCGGTTGTCGGTCAGCAGGGTCTCGTACTCGTCCACGCAGCCCGGGAAGCGCTGCGTGAAGGCCTCGATGAAGTCCAGCAGGGACCCCTGGCGGGCTGCATTGCGGGCCGCCATCTCGCGGGCGCTGTGCCATTGGGTTGCGGCCGCCTGGTACTGGGGCATCACCTCCGGCAGGTCCCGGTAGACACCGCCCGGGCGGTAATAGGTGGCGTGCATGCGCGCACCAGAAACCGCCTCGTAACAGTCAAGCAAGTCCTCGCGCTCGCGAAAGCAGTAGATGAAGACGGACATGGCACCGATGTCCAGCCCGTGCGCCGCGAGCCACATCAGGTGGTTCAGGATGCGGGTGATCTCGTCATACAGGGTGCGGATATACTGGGCGCGCTGCGGTACCTGCACCCCCAGGAGTTTCTCGATCGCCCGTACATAGCCGTGTTCGTTGCACATCATGGACACATAGTCCAGACGGTCCATGTAACCGATGCTCTGATTGTAGGGCTTGGTCTCGGCCAGCTTTTCGGTGCCCCGGTGCAACAGGCCGACGTGGGGGTCGGCACGCTCGATCACCTCGCCGTCCAGTTCCAACACCAGGCGCAGCACCCCATGGGCAGATGGGTGCTGGGGGCCGAAGTTCAGGGTGTAATTGCGGATTTCAGGCATGTCAGGCCCCCTTGCCGGCCGCGCCGGCGTGGTCCGGGCCCAGATAACGGCTGTCCTCGCGGATCACCTTGGGCACCAGGACGCGCGGCGCGATCGACACCGGCTCATAGACCACGCGACCCTGTGCCGGGTCATAGCGCATCTCCACTTGACCCGACACGGGGAAGTCCTTACGGAAAGGATGACCGACGAAGCCGTAGTCCGTGAGGATACGACGCAGGTCGGGGTGCCCGCGAAAGAGGATGCCGAAGAGATCAAAGGCCTCCCGCTCGAACCAATTGGCCGAGGCCCATACCGGCACCACCGAATCCACCATGGGCTCGCCCTCCCCGTCCGCGTAGACCCGCAGGCGCAGGCGCCGGTTGTGCGCCAGGGAGAGCAGGTGATAGACCACGGCAAAGCGGCGCGGGGCCGCGAGCGCCAGGTCCAGGTCGCGGTCCACCCCGCGGCCGAAGCCGAAGGTGGACGCCGACTCGGTCTCCCACTCGCCCTTGCCGTAGGCGGCATAGTCCAACCCGCAGACATCGATCAGTTGCTCGAAGCACAGGTCCGCGTGGTCGCGCAGGGTCCGGCAGACCGGGAGCAAGTGCGCCGCGGGCACCACCAGCGTGACCTCGCCGGGCGCGCTCAAGGTCTCGCAGCCCTGTCCACTCAACTGCCGGGACAGGGCCTGTTCAAGCCCGGCCAGCCTGGTATCGCGCGTTAAGGAATCTGTTGCCATGGGTCCTGGGTCATTGAAGCTGCGCAAGGGCCGCGGGGCTCAGCGGGCGATGGTATTGGTGCGGCGGATCTTGTTCTGCAATTGCAGTATGCCGTACAACAGGGCCTCCGGCGTCGGCGGGCAGCCGGGCACATAGATGTCCACCGGGACGATGCGGTCACAGCCGCGCACCACCGAATAGGAATAATGGTAGTAGCCGCCGCCGTTGGCGCAGGAGCCCATGGAGATCACCCAGCGGGGTTCGGCCATCTGGTCGTAGACCTTACGCAGGGCCGGGGCCATCTTATTGACCAGGGTACCGGCCACGATCATCACGTCGGACTGGCGGGGGCTGGGGCGGAAGATGATACCGAAGCGGTCCAGATCATAACGGGCGGCACCGGTATGCATCATCTCGATCGCGCAACAGGCCAACCCGAAGGTCATGGGCCACATGGACCCGGTGCGCGCCCAGTTGATGAGCTTGTCCGCCGTGGTGGTGACGAAGCCCTGTTCCAGCAGACCCTCTATTCCCATTCCAGTGCCCCCTTCTTCCACTCGTAGATGAAGCCGACGACCAGGACCGCGAGGAACACGAACATGACCCAGAACCCGTAGGCGCCCAGGTCCGGGAGGACCACCGCCCAGGGGAAGAGGAAGGCGATCTCCAGGTCGAACAGGATGAAAAGGATGGCGACCAGGTAATAACGCACATCGAACTTCATGCGCGCGCTGTCAAAGGCGGGGAAGCCGCACTCGTAGGGGGAGTCCTTCTCGGCGTCAGGCCGCCGGGGGCCCAGCACCCAACCGGCCGCCAGGGCGCCGCCGCCGACCAGGAGGCCGACGATGATGAAGATCAAGATGGGCAGGTAGTTGCCGAGCACTGTATCTCCCGGACCGCGATCGTTGACGGAATGTCACGGCTCTATAAGCAGAGTCTAAAGCAGCGTCGCGCGGGAAGTCAACCGGATCAATAGTCCAGATTGATTATTTTTTACTGACTTTCAGTTGGTTAGCGACAAAAGACGAAAAAACGGCAGGTCGCTCGCGCGACCTGCCGTTTACTGATGGTGCCGACGGCCAGACTCGAACTGGCACGGCTTGCGCCACTACCCCCTCAAGATAGCGTGTCTACCAATTTCACCACATCGGCCATGCTGCTGCAAAAAATTATTTTGGAATCTCCCTGGACTTGGATTCGTCGGCAGGGTTAGCCGCAGGTGCTGCCGGGGTCGCCTGTATAGCTGCCGGCTCGACTTTATCCATCACCCCTTGCCGTTGCGCGGGATGGGAATAAATATAAGTCAGCGACAGGCTGGTAACAAAAAACAGCGTCGCAGCGACTGCCGTGCTGCG
>NZ_CAIKKU010000129.1 GCF_903828115.1 uncultured Thiodictyon sp.
AACGACAACGATTGTGTCCAGCTTGTTCTTGACTCGTTACTTAGCAGGGTTGGCCAGGGATGCGAACGACTCGGGAAAGGCGCGGATCAGGATGCGCCGGGCCAGTTGGAAGGCGAAGCTCTCGCGCTGGGTGCGGGAGAAGTCACAGTGGCGAAAGAGCGTCGCCTCACCGGTGTCGCTGACCGGCGTCCAGCCGTACTTTACCCGGCGCATGCGGCTCGGGTAAAACCAGAACATACGATAGAGGCTTTGCAGGAAGAATTGCCGGTCGCGCTCGTCGACCCGGTTCGGGGTGTCCTTTTCCAATTCCCGAATCAGTTGATCGTAGTAGGGGTCGTTGTCGTCCGCGCTGCGGCGTTCCCCGAGCATGCGCTTGGTTTCGAAATAGATCCGATCCAGCGGCAGTCGGCGCCCCTCGGCATCGGCGCCGATGAGGTCGGCGGTCACGCCCTCGGCCAACTCCCCGAAGGTGCGCCCGAGCAGCCCCAGCAGCAGGCGCTCATGGGGCTGGCACTCACGCGGGAAGGCGAACATGGCGCGCAGGTCGGCCATGAAGATGAAGGCGACGTCGGCCTCGCTCAGATCATCGAGCAATTGGGTGTGGGAGGCCCAGTTACGCACCTCTTTCAGGATGGTCCCGTAGCTCGCCATATAGGTGGACTTGTCGGGTAGGTGGTTGACCTTGGCGCGGTTGTCCCATTCGCGGCTGAGCGCGTGCAGGAGGATGCGGTAGCGCTGTTTACGCTGCTCCGTGGAGGTCGGGGCACACAGTGGCAGGAGCGCGGTCATGCTTGCCAGATAGTCCCGCACATAGTCCGGAGAGGCCGGCCCCGGGGGCCACTCCGGTTCATCTTCGCGCTTGAAGAAGAGCGAAAACACCAGCCCATCATCGCCCCGCCGATCCATCAGGTCCTCGGCCGCGGCGCAGCCCATCAGGATGCCGCGGCGCAGGACCGAGTAGGCGTCGGCCTGCTTGTCGGCTATCCAGCGGCGCACTGTCTCATCGCGCTTGGTATAGATGACGGGCGCGGCGAGCTTGGCCGCCTCGAAGGCGCTGGCGATGGAGGTCAGTTGATCGCCGTGATTGGAGCAGAAGAGGATATGCCGCTTCGGAAACCCGGCCTCGATCAGCAGTTCGGTGAAGATGTGATAACCGGCGACCTTCTTGAGCTCGCTGACCGCGGCGCGCCAGGCAGGCCCCAAGGGCTCGGTGTGGCCCGCGCTCTCCTTGAGATACCGCTTCTCGCGCAGGAACCGATCGATTTCGGCCACCGCTTGCGGGTCGTCCAGGTCGTAATCCTCATAGGGCTTGAGGTCGATATCGATCACTACATAATCGATGGCGGCCAATTGCGCGGGGTCGCGCACCAGGCGGTAGGCATCGAAGAAGGTGGTCTTGAGCGTAATCCCGTGCGCGCCCAGCCAGGCCTTGAGGTCGGGCATGGCGGTCGGACACCCGGCCAGCCCGAAGACCTGGTCCACGGTCGCCCGCAGGTCGCCTTCAAAGTCCTCGATCCACAGAAAATCGCTCATTGGGGGTACTCCAGAAACAGGTTCGCCGGCAATTGCAGGGCCAACGTGAAGGTATGCCCGTCGGCGACGGTGCTCACGCGGCCCGCGAGTTTCTCGATCAGCAGATGCAGAAAATCGTGGCCGCGGCCGCTACCCTTGACCATGGCCGCTGCGCTCGGGGTCGTGGGGTTGCATACCCCGAACTCGACCTGGGGGCCCGCGGCGTGCCACCAGGCGCGGGCCGGGGCGCAGTCGTCGGCGGCGTAGTACTTGAAGAGGTTGGTAAAGGACTCGGTGCACAGGATCGTGAGAAACGAGCCGGTCGTCCCAAACGGTGTGAAGCAGATGGGGGACTGCGCAAAGCCGATGGTCTGAAACGGGAAGAAGCGCTCGCCGACCCAGTCGCACAGGGTGCCGAGCCCCGCCTGCGGGAGCAGTGCCATGAGCGACTCCTCCCATTCGCCGCGCAGGCGTTCGGCCAGCACTCCGTGCTGCTCATGCCAGGCGCGCAGCCGCAGCGCGCTCGGGACCAATCCGGTGCGGCGGGCGTAGCACAGAAAATGCTGCTGAATGCGCTCGCTGCCGCGCTGGGACAGGAGCTGCCCCAGGGCGAGCCCCAGGGAGCGGACGACGACCTGCTCCAGGGTCGCGGGGCCCGCCTGATCGTCCTGCAATTTATGACGCAGCACCTGCGTATCGGTGGAGATCAAGCCGAAAATATCAAGCAGGCCGCGCATGGTGTTGACCGCCTCGCGGTGCACCCAGGGGCTGTTCTCATGCTCGGTGTTATAGACGATGCGATCGAGCGACCCGCGGAATTTGTGGGCCACCAGGGCCATCACGTCCTCCTGCTCCTTGTTCTTGACGCGCAGTACCTCGGCGTCATAGATGGCACGTTCGGCCAACTCGGTCTTGGCGTGCAGGCGGCGCAGATACCGCAATTGAAACAGATAGCCGCGATAATACTCCTCGCCCAGCACGATCAAGCAGAAGGCCGGGATGGTGAGCAGGGTCAGCAACTCCATGGCATGACCGCCATCGTCGGGGATGGTTGCGGGAAAGAACAGCGTCCGGAGCAGGATCAGCGACGCAAACCCAATCATCAGGTAGGCGAGCCGGTTCAGGTAGTGCGGGTGGCGATTGGTATAGCGGATCGGATCGGAGAAGACGCGGATGGCCGGAAACATGACCGCCAGGCGATCGCTCCCGGGGGTGTCGGGCAGCGCGCGGCGGGCCACGCGCGCGATCCGATGGTGCGCCCGTCGACCGTAGGTGGCCGCCATGATCACCGTGGTGACGTAGACCCAAAACACGATCGGCGATTCGGTGAACATGGCGCTCAGGGAGGGCAGGCGGTTGGTCGACAGAAAGACCATATAGGTCGCGACTTCCATCAGGCAGTAGCCGACAGCGATCTTGGTGAAGGTCGAAATGTGCATGGTCGAGGGGGCTCGGGGCGGCGGCCCGCCGACGCGGGTTGCGCGGGGCCGGGGCCGACAGGATCGCACGCCGCGGCGCTCAGGGCTAGCGACCGGCGCGCGGTCCGATCGCCGGTGCGGTCGTCGGCACTCGCGGTGCGGTGGGGGACCGCGGCGGGTTCGACAGTCTCGGTGCGCCCCGGGGGGGGCACCGGGGGGGGTCAGCGGATGTGGCTCGGTTCGTCCTGGATCAGATAGGCCTCCTCCTCCGGACTGAGTTCGACCTTGTCGAACCCGGTGAGCATGGGCGTGACGTGGTGCGCGAAGGAGCCGCCGATGGTCAGCATGTACACATGCATGACGACAAAGGCGAGGATCGCATAGGCGGTGGCGGTGTGGACCAGGGCGACCCATTGCAGCCAGGCGGCGGCGCCGGGGTTGTCGCCCCAGGCGAAGTACAGCAGATAGGCGATCCCGGAGGCCCAGATGAGCGGGAAGAGCACGCCCTTGAGCGCCAGGTAGGCGATGGCCTGGAGCGGATTGTGCTTGCGCCAGAAGGCCTTGCGGTAGGGGTGGCGTTCGCCCAGGAAGATCCCGTAGGAATAGAAGCGCACCACCTGTCCAAGTCCGCGGGCGGTGGGCAGGTAGTGCTTCCAGTTGCCGGTGGTGAAGAGCCAGAAGGTGGCGAGGACCCATAGGCCCAGGAGCGCCAGGGCGGCCAGGGTGTGCAGGGTCACGGCCCGATCGAAGCTGATCCAGTCATGGAGCCCGTGGATGGCAAAACCTGTAACGAGCATGGTAAAAATCAGGGCCATCTGAGTCCAGTGCCAGAAGCGTTCAAAGTGCGAATAGATCAGGACTTCACGCGTACTCATGACTGACTCCCCTCAGGGCGGTTCTTGCGGCGCAGGATTCGGCGAAGCAGGCCGTGGGCCAGAGCGCCGCCGAGGGTGCCGGAGACCAGGAAGATCCCGGCGAGATCCAGCCAGCGGCTGCGGTCCCGTCCGGGCAGGTAGACGCCCGTGATCTGGCCCAGGCGTCCGTTCTTGCTGTGGCACTCGCGGCAGCCCAGCGCGCCCTCCTTGGGGGCGACCATGTGGGTGATGGGCCAGTAGGAGACGGTCTCCAGGAAGCCCCAGGAGCCGGAGTAGGGGAGGTCGAACTGTTTCATGCCGTGCGCAATGGCCTTGCCCATGTCGTAGTTGCCCCAGTAGGCGTCGGTATCGTCGCCCCACAGGTGGGTATAGACCAGGGTGCCGTTGCCGGTGTCGAAGGGCTGCCAGGTCCGCATCCGCTTGAAGGGCCAGATGCGCGAGCGCCCGTCTTCGCGCGAGCCCTCGTAGGCGTTGATGGGGATGGGCTGCTGCTTGATGTCGAAATGGGTGTCGACGGTGGTATAGCGCATCTGGCCGTCGAACCAGCCGTATTGGGGAATGACATTCTCCCCGTAGGTGAAGGTGCCCTTGATGGACTTATAGGTGTAGCGCTCCTCCCCGTTGCCCTGGGTGTACTTGCTTTCGTGGAAGCCCTCGCCGTCTTTGGTCCGGCCGGCGGTGCGCCAGTCCCAATCCACCACGGTGGCGACCCCGCCGCGGGCGAGTGCGGGGATATGGCAGGTCTGGCAGGCGACCGAGGCGACGTGATGGTTGAGCTTGCGGTGCTCGACCGAGCCGGACTGGTGGGGCGCCATGCCGTGGCACGACTCGCAGGTGGCCACGTCGCGGCGCTGACCGGGGCGGCCGGCGCCGACCTCGTCCTTGGCGATGATGGCATAGCGGCTGCCGGCCCAGACGTGGTCGCGCGTGACATGGCAGGCGGTGCAGGAGAAATTCTGCCCGTTCGGGGACATGTGCACGTCCAGATCCCGGGGCGGGTGCTTGAGGGCCGAGGACAGGTCGCCATGCTTGACGTTGTCCCCGCCGCCGCCGTTGAAGTGGCAGGCGCCGCAGTTGGCGCGCTGCGGCAGCCCGACGCTCTGGGCGATCGCGACCAGATTCATGGCGGGCAGCCCCTCGAACATCACGGCACAGGCCTTGTTGCCGCTGCTGTTGGGGGTCTTGTAATAGGTGCCGGTGTGGTCGTGACAGACCAGGCAGTCGATGTTGTCCTGGTTGGTGAAATCGAAGGTCTCGTCCTTCCAGCCGTAGCCGGCGTGGCACTGGGCGCACATCCCCTCATTGCCCCGGGCATTGGTGCAGAAGTTGTTGACCAGGTGCCTCTTGCCGAGTTGCTGGTGGGAGTCCGGGTCGGTGAAGTCCCAGGTCCAGTGGATGTTCTTCATGAAGTGCCGGCCGGTCTCGGTGTGGCAGGTGAGACAGGCCCGGGTGACCTCCGGACCCGCGGCGAAAGGTCCCTTGAGGACCTTGAATTTGCTATGGTCGGCGCTGCCGCCGGTCAGGGGGCCTGAGACCTGGGCGGCGGCATCGCCCTCGATCGGCGGGGTCGGCCAGTTACTCCGCGCCTGGGCGGGGGTGAGTGGCATCAGTGCCAGGGCAAGCACGATGCCGAGCAGGGTACGCATGGTTGTTGTCCTCCGGGGATGCAGGGCTATGTCCGGCTATTTTTTGGGTCAGGACCAGTCCCGGTCCGGCGCCCGATGCTGCACGAGGTCGGCCAGTGTGTCATTGACAATTCGCAAGGCGCGGCCAGATCGGCGGCGCGGTCCGCGTTGACGGGCGCGGCGGCGGCGCCGACACTAGCGGCCCTGGAGATTCTTGCGGAGAGATTGGTTGTGGAACGTTTGATCGAACGCGCGTTGTTTGCGAGCCGCTGGCTGCTGGCCCCCGTCTATCTTGGTCTTTCTCTGACCCTCTTGTTGCTCGGCATCAAGTTTTTCGAGGAAGTCTGGCACCTGGCCCATGTCTGGCAGGTGAGCGAGTCCGACATGATCCTGGGCGTGCTCGCCCTGATCGACCTGTCCCTGGTGGCCAGCCTGGTGGTGATGGTGATGTTCTCGGGCTACGAGAATTTCGTCTCGCGCCTGGATATCGGGGAGGGGGACGACAAGCTGGGGTGGCTGGGCAAGCTCGATGCGGGGACCCTGAAGCTCAAGGTGGCGGCGTCCATCGTGGCGATCTCCTCCATCCACCTGTTGCAGAAGTTCGTCAACATCGAAAATACCCCCAACGACAAGCTCATGTGGTACGTGATCCTGCACCTGACCTTCGTCGTATCGGCGCTCTTGATGGGGGTGCTGGATCGCATCGCCTTCGCCAGCCATCGCGACGATGACGGGACCGATGCGAAGCACTGAGCCCTCTCATCCTGACTGCAAACACGGTTTTTTGAGGGGTGGGTGAGCCGTTGCCGCACCGCGCGGGGTCGCCCCGCGATTTTCCGGCTAACGGTCATGGCGCCCGCGCCACCCCGGCAGATGAAAGTCATGCCGATCGCTGGTGAACGAGCCTGCGTAGTCAGGGCTTCCAGCCCTGACTGTTCCAGCCTGGCCAGGCCAGGATGGCCTGGCTACGCAGGGGACTTTCACGGTAACCGCTGATGTCTGATCGCTTTATCATCCTGATGCGGCATGGCGATGTCGTCGGCGGCCCACGGTTTCGCGGGGCTTGCGACGACGCCCTGAGCGCCGCGGGCTGGGCGCAGTTGCGCCGCGCCGCGACGCGGGAGCCGGCCATCCGCCACATCGTCAGTTCCCCGGCGCGCCGTTGCGCGGACTTTGCCGGCGCCTTGGCAGCCGAACGGGGCCTGCCCATGGACCTGTCCGAGGCCTTCAGTGAACGTCGCTTCGGCCACTGGGAGGGGCTCGCGGCCGACCAGATTCCCGCCGCTGAGCTTACCCGCTTCTGGGACGACCCGGTGGGCTACACCCCACCCGGGGCCGAGCCCTTCGCCGCCTTCAGGCGACGGGTGCTCGACGGCTGGCAGGCGCTCCTCGCGGCCGGCGCGGCGCACACCTTGGTCCTGACCCATGGCGGGACTTTGCGGGTCATCCTCGCCCAGGTGTTGGGGATGGACGACTGCTCCGGCCTCCAACTCGAGGTACCGCCCGCCTGCGTGACCCGGTTGCGACTGCCCGCGCCGCCGGGTCGGCCGAGCCTCGTCTCCCATGCCGCGTCAGCGTCCTGAGCCGTGATGAGAAGAGGGTTAACCGCGTGGCTCGCGGATCAGTCTGGACTGCGCCCGCTTTGGATCGCCGGCCGCTTCCTGACCCGCTACCCGTTTCCGGACCCGGGTGCGGCCACGCCGGCCGAACGCGGTCGAGCGGTCCCCTGGTATCCGGTGATTGGACTGGTCCTGGGGCTCGTGCTCGCGGCCGTCGCCTTCCTGCTGGGGCCGACGGTCCTGGCGCGGCCGGCCGGAGTCGCGGCGGCCCTGGTGCTGGGCCTGTGGGTCTGGTCGACCGGCGGGCTGCACCTCGATGGTCTGGCGGACACCGTGGACGCCTGGGTCGGCGGGCTGGGCAATCGCGAGCGGACGCTCGCCATTATGAAGGACCCCAGCAGCGGACCCGCCGGGGTCAGTGCCCTGATCCTGATTCTGATCGCCAAGTTCGCCGGCTTGGAGACCCTGATCGGGGCGGGGGACACCTGGGCGCTCCTGTGGGTGCCCGTGCTGGCGCGCGCGCAGTTGCCCCTGCTCCTGCTGACCACGCCCTATGCCCGCCCCGGCGGCATGGCCGCCGACCCGGCGCGCCACGCCCCCGCGGGGGCCGCGCGCCTGGTCGTTGGGCTGAGTGTGGGTGCCGGGGTGGTGGTCCTGGGATGGGTGGGCCTGCTGCTCGTGGGCGCGGCGGCACTCCTTTACTGGCTGCTGCGGCGGGCCCTGATGGGTCGTCTGGGCGGGTTCACCGGGGACACCGCGGGCGCGCTGGTGGAATTGACCGAGGCCCTGCTGATCCTGGTGCTGGCGATGCGTTAACCCAAAAAGAGTATCCGGCCGCAAATGAACCCAAACGCGGCCACGCCAACAGCGCCAACAGGAAAACCCGCCGACGCTCGGTCCGGGTCCGAGCGTCGGCGGGTGGCAAGAGTGCCCTCCCTGGCCAAAATCCCTATCCAAACCGCGTCCGTGCAGCGAATTCGGTCGATCTCGTCCAATCCCTCTGGTCCCTGCGCCAGTCGTGGGGCCTCACATCCTTGGAACTGCCCCGGACCTTGCTCCGTGTCCCTGTCCAGCACCTCCCGTTGCTCCCGCATGGCGCCCGGTGTCCTGTTTCCGACCCTGAGTCTGTCCTTTCGAGAGTAAGGATAGGCGCCCGCCCGCCTGCCCGATAGGGAAGAGGCTCTCGTGGCACCCGGCGAAATTTCCCACAAGCCTGTTGGAATTTTCCGACCCGCGGGCCGGGACCGCTGTCGGCCCGACGGAATCGACCAGCTTACGTGCGTCGGCGACCCGGATCTTGCCCGGGGTGAGCAGCCCCGCCGCTGGTCTGCCGCTCGCCATGGTCCCGCCGGGATCGCGGTTCCGGGGCCGGCGGCAGGCCGTCCCCGTCTCTTCCCGCTTGCGGGCGGGGGGACGAAACGCTATTCTCCGGGAAGCAATTGTCACGCCGCCAAGGCCCCATCCATCAGCAGTGAATCTGACGCAACGCATACGTGTTCTTCGCGAACGCATCGGTTTGGACCGCAGCGAGCCGCAGGATAACGGCACCCATCTGCGTGCGGCGGTCGATTGGCTGCGGCGGGCCCAAGACGCGACGCCGGACGACGGTGTGGCACAGGCCTGGTTCGTGCGCCCCGGCAGTTGGGCCAGGTCCTACCCCGAAACCACCGGCTATATCATTCCTACCCTCTACCGCTACGCCGCGGTCTACGGGGACGCGGACGCGCGGGCACGGGCCCGGCGGATGACCGACTGGGAGTGTGCGCTACAGTTTCCGGATGGCGGGGTCGTCGCCGGGGCCTTGGGCGATTCCGATCAACCCACTGTTTTCAATACCGGCCAGGTCCTGTTCGGCTGGGTGCGGGCCTTTGAAGTCGAAGGCGACGAGCGCTACCGGGCCGCCGCCGTCCGTGCCGCCGATTGGCTGTGCGCCGCCCAGGACCCCGACGGCTGCTGGCGCCGCTTCGGCTCACCGATGACCTCGCGTCATGTCAATACCTATAACACGCGCACCGCTTGGGCGCTGGCTCGCGCCTATGAGATGTCCGGCGACCGGCGCTATCTCGAGCGTGCCGTAGGCAATTGCGACTGGGCCCTGACGCAGCGCAACGACCAGGGTTGGCTGGCGCACAATTGCCTGCAGGACGATACCCAGCCCTTTGTTCACACCATCGCCTATGCCATGCGTGGGCTGCTGGAGGTCGGGGCCATCGCCGGGCGTGACGATTTCATTGATGCGGCGTGCCGCATCGGCACCGCGGTGCTCGACCGACTCCCGCACCACGGGCGCCTGCCGGGGCGCTTCGATGCCGCCTGGCGCCCGACGGTACGCTACTCCTGCCTGACCGGCAACGCGCAGATGGCCGTCAATTGGGGCCGGGTCTTTCAACTGCGCGGCGGCGAGCGGTTTCGCGACGGCGTAAGAACGATCAACCGCTTCCTGAAGACGACCCAGGCGCTGTCGGGAAGCGATGCCGAACGCGGCGGGATCAAGGGGTCCCATCCCGTCAACGGCGGTTATCATCCCTGGCAGTACCCCAACTGGGCGACCAAGTATTTCGTCGATGCGCTGATGATGGAGGATGTCCTGCGTCGGGCGGATGGGGGGGCGGCGTCCGCCTTTTACGGCTGATCAATTTCAGTGTTTCTTCGGTGTGTCGGCGGCGGACCGTCGGACATTGACCTGCTTTCCTTCCAGTTCCGGGTGCCATGTCCCACATTCTGCTGCTAACGCTCCTACGCTATCCCGAGATTCAGGGTGGCGTCGATGCCATGGTGGTCAATCTCGCAACCCAACTTCAACTGCGCCACAAGGTGTCGGTGTTCGTCCCCGGAGACTGGAGTGTCGAGTCCCTGCGTCGCGGTGAAGCGGACGGAATCGACGTCTTTTCACTGCGGCTGCGGATGCCGTATGGCGGGGGTCGTCCGCTAGCAGATTTTTTTGGTTGGATCTTGGAGTTTCCACGTACCCTTCTGACCTTGCGCTCATTGATGAGTACGCAAGGCATCGATCTGATACATGCCCAAGTGGCTAAGGATTACCATATGTATCTGAGGGTTCTGCGCTGGATCGGGGGGCCGCCCTACGTGGTCACCCTGCATGGCAGCGACGTGGCCGCGTTTTCCGCGCAGCACAAGCTGAGTCAATGGCTCGTTAAGTTCGCGTTACGCGGTGCCGCAAGGATTATCGGTGTGTCTAGGTGGTTAGCGAGGGATGCCGAACGGTTGTTTCCTGGTATCGGTCCGGTGATTTGCGTCTACAACGGTCTGCAGCTTCCGGCTCGCGGGGTCAGCGCTGGACCACTGGTAGCCCAGTGGCTGGAGCCGGTGCCGGAACCCTTTGTGATTCTAGTCGGGTCATTAGACAGCTATAAGGGCCACGACCTGGCGTTACGCGCATGGGCAGAATTACCTGCGGAGGCTGGACGCCTCCACCTCCTGATCGTGGGGGAAGGAGAGGGTCGGCCAGAATATGAAACGCTGGTTGCCGAGTTAGGATGTCAGGAACGGGTGCGCCTGGTTGGTCAGGTTATACACGATGATGTGCTGCGTCTAATGAGTCGGGCCGTCGCCGTGCTCTTGCCTTCACGCCGGGAGGGCTTTGCTTACGCACTGCTGGAAGCAGGCGCCTTAGGCGCCCTAGTGATTTGTACACGGATACCTGCGTTTGAGGAGATCATCGAGAACGGGGTGAACGGGATCATGGTTCCAGTTGAGGACGTGCCCGCCTTGGTCGTCGCGCTGGCCCGTGTTGCGGCGGAGCCAGCGCTGCGCGATCGATTGGGCCAGCGGCTGCAGGAGAAGGTGCGCGCCGATTTCCAAGCGGAGGGCATGGCCGCAGGATACAATTGCATATACGATTCGGTTCTGAAAGGAAATAGATGCGGCGTCAAGCGCTTGGGGCGATGATGCTCTCATTCAGACAACGAGGGGTGTGATGATCACGGCAATATCGCCAGCCACAATTTCAGAGATTCCACTTAGTCCAGTTACCGGAACTGGGCGGGTATCACTGATTGACCAAATAGCAGTCACGGACGTGATTGCTGCGTATCGTGCCATCGGCGTCGATGTTGAGTCGATGTTTGGCCCTTTGCAGTCAATCCAGGTCTTCCGGTGTGATGATACCGGCTATCGCTTCTATTTTCCGTACGAATTGGCGGCAGATGCGCCGTTTTACGCCAAACTTCAGCGTAACGACGAGTATTATGCGTCCTGGCGATGGGAGCATGGCGAGGCGGTGGCCGCACTGGCTGACTCACATCGTATTCTGGAAATTGGCTCCGGGACCGGCAATTTTCTGGCCCGGTTACGCGACGAGTTCGGAAAAAACGTCTGCGGCCTCGAATTGAATCCTCGTGCGCTGGAGATTGGACTGGAACGTGGCTTGAATATGGTTGGACAGCGGATTGAGGAATTTGCCGATCGTCGCGTTGGTCAATTCGATGCAGTATGTACGTTCCAGGTTTTAGAGCATGTGCCTGATGTCGGTTCTTTTTTGCGCGCGGTTTGCGCAGTATTGAGTCCGGGTGGGAAGTTGATCGTCGGTGTTCCGAACAACAACCCGTATCCCTATAAATTTGATCGGCTCCATGCGTTGAATCTTCCGCCCCACCATATGGGGTTATGGAATCGTAGCGCTTTGGAGCGCATAGGTAATTTTTTTCCGCTCTCGCCGATTATGATGCGTGAGGAGCCGCTGCAGGATGTTGGGTATTTCTGGTCGGTGTACCTTACTCATTTGCGACAGACGCGGCCTGCTCTGTATTATTTACTATCGAAAGTGCCGTGGCGGGTGACGCTGCTGCTTCAGGCCGCGACGAAGAGATGGACGCCCGGACTTAATATCATGGCTGTCTATCAGCGCGGTGATTAGCGAGGCCTCGCCGATAGCGCCGGACCGGGCCGCACTTAGCGAGTGGCTCGACACCTCAAGAGCAAAGGGCGGAGTTGCTCAAGCGCTCTCTTACGTATCGCGCCAATATCCTGGTTGGAGCTCACAAATAATAACAGACCGCAGCAAGCGACGCCGGTTGCGATTGCGGTGCCAAGACGAACCCGTGGGTCGATGTTGTAGAAATCGCACAGCATCTGGGTTGTGATCACTGCCGCCGCCATGATCAGGGAGATAACAGTCGCGGGGAGAAGAGACCTCCAGAATCTCGTCGGCTCGAGGCCGATCAATCGGTTGGCGATGTGGTGGGCGGTAATCCAGAGCGGCACATTCACTGCTGCATAACATATCGCTACCCCCACGATACCCCAGGTGGTCCCGAGGTAGAACGCAGCGCCAAAGAGTGGGGTCGTCGCCAACGCCCATTTGAGCATTATATCACTGCGGCCTTGGGAGAGATAAACGTCGCCGACGGTACTGCCGACCGATTGTATTGCCCCGACGAAACATAGAATCCGTATGATCGGGACTGCAGGTTCCCATTTGTTACCCAGCACTATGGGCACAAAGTCTCCCGCCACCAGCGCGATCCCGGTCATCATCGGGAATGTAATGAGGGCAATATAAGTGGTCACCCGGCGATAGACTTCGCTGGCCTGCGCCTTCTCCTCTTGTATCGAGGATAGGGCCGGAAGCAACGGCGAGCTGATGGTCTGGGATACGTTCTGCAAGGGCTTGAGCATGATCTGATAGCTCATGTCATAATAGCCCAATGCAGCTGACCCGAGAAATCGGCCGATAATGACTTTATCCAGGTTGCGCGCGAAGTAGTTGACGAAATTGAATCCAATCAAATGGCTGCTGAAGGCGAATAACGCTGCGAAGCGTTGCGGGTCGAATCGCCATGACGGCAACCAGCGATTGAGTCTGAATAGGAGGAGCAGGCGCACCAGCGGATTTGCCAGTTGCGCGATGACGATGGCCCAGACGCCCCAGCCGGACACGGCAAAGATGAGCGCGGCCCCCTGAGAAGCGATAGCCCCGGCGACATCCACGAGGGCCAGCGAGCGAAAAGCCATCTGACGGCTCAGCAGGCTGTACAAAATGGAATTGAGCGGGCTGAACAAGATAGCAATCGCGGTAACGCGCACGATCGCCACCAACTGCGGCTGGTTAAAAAAATCTGCCACCGCGGGGGCGGCGACCACGGAAAAAAGGAACAGGATGACGCTGACGGCGGCCGTTCCCCAGAAGGCGGCGCAGATGTGACCGTCGTCAATGGTGCGGCGCTGGATCAGGGCCGGACCCATCCCAAGGTTCGCGACGAGCGTGACGAAACCGGTATACACGAGCGCCAGGCCGACCAATCCGTAGTCGCTGGGCGAGAGCATGCGGGCAAGCACGATGCTGGTGGCGAACTGGGTGAGTTGAACGACCCACTGGGCGCCGGCGGTCCAGGCCGCGCCTTTGGCGATGCGCAGAAGTAAGCTCATGGGCTGGCGAGGGTTTCCTTGGCGACGAGCGCGGTCGATGGACCGCGGCACGGGGCGTAACTGGTGCGGCAACCGGTCCGACCGGACCCCAACGGCAGGGTCCGCAGGGACGCGCTGCCGCGTCGGGGTTGACTAAACCAACTGCTGCAGCAAGCGGCTTAGACGAGCGCTGATCTGGCGCCGATCGAACTGGGCAAGGTATTGTTCATCGGCATCAAGCCGCTCAGGGACTGGGCGCCCCAGCCACTGCGCGAGCGCCGTGCGGCAAGCGGCGACATCCTCGGCGGGAACCGCGATGCCGAGGCGTCCGCGCTCGATGATCTCCTGCGTGGCGCCAGGGTCCGTCAAGGCAAAGATCGGGCGTCGTGCGGCGACGTATTCAAACAACTTGCCGGGGATGACGCCGCTCGCGGTGGCGCCGGTGTCGACGATCAGCAGCAGGTAGTCCGCCTGGACTTGCGCACGCATCGCCTCGTGGTAGGGGATGTCGCCGGCGAAGCGATAGACGTCGGCGAGTCCGTAGCGCGCCAGGATTTCATCATACCGGGCGCGGATCTCCGGGGAAACCCCGCCCAGGATATGTACCCGTACCCGGCTGCGCAGCCGCGGCTCGCGCTCGGCCAGTTGGCCCAGGGCCTCGGCAAATGCGTAGCCGCGCCGGTTCTTGAACAGGCGCCCGGTGAAGACGAAGTCGATGGTGTCGTGGGGCTGCCGGGGTTCGGCCAGATAGGGCGCGAAGATCTCGGGGTCGTAACCGTTGGTCAGGGTTTCCCGGCGCGCCGGGCTATTCGGCAGGTGGGTCTTCAGGAACTCGGTCTTTTGCTCGGACACGGCAACGATCAGGTCCGCGGCCCGCATGTAACGACGTTCCAGGGATTGCTCGATACGCCCGCGCACCGGTCCGACCCATTCCCGCAGGACGTCGCCCACCCAGAGGTCACGATAATCGACGACCCACGGGATGCCGAATTCACGTTTCAGCCGATAGCCGATCTTGGCCGCGCTGAACGGGGGCAGGGTGGTGAAGACGAGATCGACGGTGCGAGTCCGACACAATTCACGCGCCGCCGCCAGTGCGCGATTGGCCCAACCACCGTAATTGTCGGGCACTTCGACCCAGTTGCGGATCGTCCACTTGACGGCACTCAATGCCAGGTCGCGCGGGTACAAAGGGGGGCGGGCAGCGTCGGATGACGCCTGCGGCGCCCCGGGGGGCGGGCCCGCGCTGGCCGCCGAGGACGGCGCGCTCGGGCGCCCGAGCAGGCCCTTGATGCCGGAGACGACACGGGCCTCGATCGTCGACCAGGGTACGCGAATGATCTCAATACCGGCGGGAACCTCGGCCTCCAAGGCAGGGTCGTAGCCGGGCGTGCCGGGATCTGCCGCAATGGTGAGGACGATGGGACTCCAGCCGTCATCGCGCAGATGCTCGACGAACTTGGTTGCACGCAGACGCCCAATGGTCTTGATAGGCGGGAACTCGCCGGCGACAAACAACACCGTCTTGCCGGCCGGATGCGGGTTCACCACCAACGCCTCCTATGGGTCTTTGCGACCCGCTCGCACAATGCATAAAAAATCGGCGCCCGGTCGGCGGATTTGCACTGCTGGGCCACCTCCAACCCGCGCTGCCCCATGGCCTGGCGTTTGGCGTCATCGGTGAGCAGATCGACGATGGCGGCGGTGATCGCCGTCACACTGGTGCCATCGACGCTCAATCCGGTCTCGCCATGGCGTACCGCCTCCACGGCGCCCCCGGCCACGCCCGCAACCACGGGCTTGGCGCAGGCGTTGGCCTCCAAAAAAACCAGACCGAAGCCCTCGGTGTCGTGATTTTCGAGCTCGCGATTGGGCATCACAAACAGGTCACAGAGCCGATAGTGGGCGACCAATTCCGCCACCGGGATGCGGCCGGTAAAGGTGACATGGGGTGTGAGGCGCAGGTCCTCGACCAGGCGGCGCAGCTCGGGCTCGAACTCACCGGTGCCCACGATCAGGTAGTGGGCATTGGGAACCCGCTCCAGGACGGACGGCAGGGCGCGCAGGGTCATGTCGATGCCCTTACGCTCGACCAGCCGCCCGACGGTGAGAATGATCCGCTTGCCCGCGAGGCCGTAGCGCGCGATAAGGGCAGCATCGGTGGGTCCCGGGCGAAAGTAAGATACATCGACGCCGTTGATGATCAGTGTGATCTTTTCGCAGGCGATGCCGTACAGGTCGATCAGTTGGCGGCGCGTGAACTGGCTGACCGCGACCAGAGCATCGGCCCAATGCAGGTAGTGACGACGGCGGCGTCCGAAGATACGATAGGAGGACTCGGTGGTGACCTCTTCACCGTGGATGTAGATGATGAAGGGAATACCCAGCAGGCGCCGCAGGGCGAGTCCCAGCCAGGTGCCGGAGTTGAGTTCACAGATACAGACGCAGTCGATCTTTTCCTTGCGCACCAGCTTCACGGCGGTCCATAGTACGCGCAGCTTGAGCGGCAGGTCGACGGCCAGATGAAGCCATAGGGACTGCGGCAGGGAGCGCGAACTGACCACCGGTGCGCGCAGCAACTCGATCCGGGTGATAGGAAACCCGGCCTTGGCGTCATACTCCCGCCAGCCCGCGATCTCT
Organism: uncultured Thiodictyon sp.; assembly: GCF_903828115.1. Taxonomy (GTDB): domain Bacteria; phylum Pseudomonadota; class Gammaproteobacteria; order Chromatiales; family Chromatiaceae; genus Thiodictyon. The sequence goes on from NZ_CAIKKU010000129.1 coordinate 15,996, forward strand.
TCGCCGGTGACATAGTGGCGCCACGGCGCCAGGACATGGACGCTGTCCTTTGGGCTGAATTGACACAGGCCCTCATAAACGACCGCGGAACCGCCATTGATCGGCGGAAAGATGCTTGCGAACATGAGACACTTCATCGTCAGTTACCGCCCTGGAAGGCTCGCAACGGCAGACGGACCAAGCCGCCGACGACGGTGGCATCCTCAAGGTAGTGCAAGACGATCTGAGAGTCTTTGCGGGGCTTGCGCGGCATAATCAAGGATTCTTTATCGTCATTCTCGCGGGTCGGTTGGCGACGCCGTCCCCGCATCCTCTGCGGCCGCACCTCGCTGCTGCGGCAGGCGGTGCGGCCGGCGCCGGTGGGCACGACGGCGATATATTGACCCTCCTGACTGGTAACGTCCAGCGTGGCGTCTATCGTCATGCGTGCGGTGCGAGGTGCTGCCAGTCAGGGTACCGGCGGCCGCGTGGGTCGAGCCGGAGCCGGAGCCACCCGGCGAGCCCCGGCCGGGCGTCCGACAATTCCCGTACAATGGTACCTGGCGGCAGGCAGCGCCCCCCGGAAATCGGGTAAATCGGTCCTTCGTCGGGCCGGCGTCTATCAATGTCGGGCAGGAGATTGACTGTTCTGTGAACACCGAAGCCGTTGTCGTTGGTCTCGAGACCAACGGGTTGGGGGTGGTTCGAGCCCTGGGCCGGGCCGGGGTCCCCGTGCTGGGTCTGACCTCCGTGCCGCGGATGCCCACCGCTCGTTCGCGGTTTTGCCGGGTCCTCGCGACCCCGGACGAGCGCAGCGAGGCGATCGTGGATCGGTTGCTGGACATCGGGCGCCGGCCGGGCGGGCCGCGCCCCTTGTTTATGACGATGGAGCACACCGTCGCGATCGTCAGCCGACACCGGGCGCGGCTCGCCCCTTTTTACCTGTTCAACCTGCCGGATGACGCACTGCTCGGGCAATTGAACGACAAGGTGTGCTTCGCCCGGATCGCCGCCGCGCAGGGGTTGCGCGTGCCCCGCACGCAACGGGTGGACACCGCGGCGGGGGTGCTCGCCGCGGCGCGCCATGTGGGCCTGCCGTTGATCGCCAAACCGCTCGCCAAGGGTGGTCGCTTCGACGCCTATTTCAAGGCGCGTGCCCTGCGCTTGGATACCGAACGGGACCTGTTGGGCCGTTTTGCGGAGTTTCCCTGGGGCGAGCCGCTGCTCTTTCAGCAATTCATTGCCGGAGCGGACGCTGATATCTATTTTTGCCTGACCTGGTGTGATCGCAACGGTGACGCCAAGGTGCACTTCACTGGGCGCAAGGTGCGCAGTTGGCCGAGGGGTACCGGCAATACCGCCAGTGCGCTTCCAGCCACCGCTCCCGAGGTCACGGCGGCGACGCTGGCGCTCCTGCGCGCGGTTGGCGTGCGCGGTTTGGCCTCACTTGAGTTCAAACAGGACCCGGCGAGCGGCGACTTTTTTGTCATCGAGCCGACCATTGGCCGCACGGACTATCAAAGCGGGGTGGCGCCGGCGAATGGGGTCAATATTCCCTATGCCGCCTATCTGGACTTGCTGGGTCGGCCGATCGGGGAAATGACACCGACGGCCGCGCCGGTCCTCTGGGTCGATCGGGTCAACGATACGCGAGCCGCGCAGGCGGCGATGCAGGCCGGCGACTTATCGGCCGACGAATACCGTCTATCCCTTGTCGGCGAGAAGGTCTACGCCTTGCGCGCCGGTGATGACCCGATGCCCTATCTGGTCGATCGGTATAAGGCCGTCCTGCTGCGGGTGAAACGGGTGCTGCTGTGGCTGCTGGATCGCTTCCCCGGGCTCTATGAGTATTTCATCAAGGTGGTCCCGCCGGATATCCGCTGGCCGCCCATGGAAATCATGGATAGTCTCAAACGCCATGAGGAGCCGCGCAAGAGCTTCGTTGCGTATTTCACCCGCGACCCGCGGCGCACGGTGCCGCGCGAGCCGCGAATCATCGTCTCGCCGGCCGACGGGGTGGTGCGCAATGTCTTTGAGCGCAACGGCCGCAAGGTGATCGACATCTCCATGAATTTCTATGACGTCCATGTACAGCGCGTGCCCCTCGCCGGCACCGTTCTGAGCGTCGAGGAGAGCGGTCGGCGGGTGGTCGCCGGCAGCGAAGACGAGCGCCGCTGGTTCGTCGACCCCTGGGAGTACGAGCACGATTATCTGTTCCCGGTGCAGGCGGTGGTGCGGATCGACACCGTAATCGGCGAGGTCGTGGTGCGTCAGATCTCGAGCATCTGGGCGCGGCGCATCGCGACCTTCGTCAAACCCGGTGAGGCGGTGGTCGCGGGGCAGCGCCTGGGGCATATCCTTTTCGGCAGCACCGTGGTGCTGGAACTGCCGCTCGCGGCCTCGGTGGCGGTGACGCCGCAACTCCAGAACCGGCGGCGCAAGCGCAGTGACGAGCCCATCAAAGGTGGCGAGACCATCGTCGCCCGGTATTGATCGCAGGGCGGTCGCGACTTGCCTAAGTAACGAGTCAAGAAGAAGTTAAAAGCAACACGATCGTTGTCGTTGTCGTTGTCGTTGTCGTTGTCGTAATCGAAGAAGCGATGCAATTTGGCGG
>NZ_CAIKKU010000130.1 GCF_903828115.1 uncultured Thiodictyon sp.
CGACAGAGCCGCCGGCGTGCCGCTGCTCAACCGCCTGCTCGCCGCCGCGGCCGCGCCGGTGCCCCTCGGCGATGTCGTCATGCAGGTCTCGGCCAGCCTTGGCGTCACCTTCTATCCGCAGCCGGTTCCGGGCGAGCGCGAAGGGACGGACGCGCTCGACGCGGATCAACTGCTACGCCAGGCTGACCAGGCCATGTATCTGGCCAAGCGGGCCGGCAAGAATCGTTACCATGTCTTCAACGTCGAAAAGGATCATCGCATCGGCGGTTAGCATGAAGGTCTGGACCGCATCCGCCGCGCCCTGGTCGCGCGCGAATTCGTGCTCTATTACCAGCCCCGGGTCAACCTGCGCACCGGAGCGGCCATCGGCGCCGAGGCCTTGATCCGCTGGCAGCATCCGCAACGCGGACTCCTGCTCCCGCAGGAGTTCCTGCCGGCGATCGAGGATGACCTGCTGGCGGTCGAACTCGGCGAACGGGTGATCGAGACCGCGCTGACCCAGATGGACAGCTGGCGGGCGAGCGGACTCGACCCCATTGCGGTCAGTGACCAACGCGGAACCAATGGCAGCTCAAGCATGTGTCGCTGCGGTCGCCTCATCCGCGCCGATTGACAGCTCCTGGCCGCTATGTGAAGCTTCACATAGCGACCCCTATGTGAAGTTTTGAACTCCAGGATCTCACCGATTGCCGCCGCGTCCTGGTGCCGGCCCGCGGCGAATAGGCGGAGCAATTGACCTGACCGAAGCCCATGGCGGCAACGAAGCCCAGGGTCTCGCGTCACTCAGACTCGGTCTCACCAGGGAAGCCGGCGATGATGTCGGTCGTGAGGTTGATTCCCGGCACCGTGGCCTGCCCCAGTGCGGCCAGACGGGTGAACTTTGCGGTCTTGCCGCGCCGCTCCGCGTCGGCCGGTGCAGGTGGGGCATCAGGCGCGGGTCGGCGACGACGTCCCAGAGGCCGTCCGGCAGGTCCCAGGGTTCGAGTGAGCCCAAGCGGTCCCGCGGGACCTGGGTAGCAGACGGGTGAATCAGGATTCGGCTCCCAGGTCGAAACCTCCCCCAGCAACTTGCGCTCTTCCTGATTGAGATCCAGCAGGACGCCGCGATGCGGACCAGCGACCTTGTGTGTGGGTGCGCACCGAGGGGCTTGCCGAGCCACCCATTTCGCGCTCAGTTGCCATAATTGCATTAAAGCAAGAGGCCCGCCCGGCCGCTCCGGCCCCTGATCTGAAGTCGCGGTCGCGGCTGGCCGGATCGGTGGGGGGCATCGCCCGTTTGATGCTGAACGCGTTTTTCTGGATGGAGGTCCATGCCATGACCACCGAAAGCCCCGGCCTGCCGTCACACATCATCGCCTGTGACGCGGCCCGTACCCTCCCCGGACTCTTCCGCCAACGGGTCGCGCGCTCGCCCGCGGCCGTCGCCTACCGCCAGTTCGAGGGGGGCGTCTGGCGCGACTACACCTGGTCGGCGCTGGCGGGGCTGGTCGGGTGTTGGCAACTGGGGTTCGCGGGTGAGGGCCTGCAACCGGGCGACCGGGTCGCCTTGAGCCTGCCCAACGGGGTCGACTGGGTCTGTTGCGACCAGGCGGCCCTGGGTCTGGGGCTGGTGCCGGTGCCGCTCTACGCCACCGACAGCCCGGACAACATCGCCCACATCCTGGCCGATTCCGGGGCCTGTCTGCTGCTCCTGGACTCCGACCGCCGCTGGCCCGCCCTGGCCGCGGGTCGCGCCGCCTTTCCGGCGCTGCGCCGGGTCCTGTGTCTGAACCGCGAGTTACCGGCCGCGGACGAGACCCTGCGCGACCTCGCGGACTGGCTGCCGCGCGCGTCGGCTGACCCCGTGGACCTGGTCCAGGACCCGGACGCCTTGGCGACCCTGGTCTATACGTCCGGCACCACCGGCCGCTCCAAGGGGGTGATGCAGTCCCATCGCGGCATCCTGTGGACGGCGCAGGCGGTCCTGCGGCGCATCCCGGCCTACCCGACCGACTGCTTTCTCTCCTTCCTGCCGCTGGCCCACAGCTTCGAGCGCACCGTCGGCTACTACCTGCCCATGATGGCCGGCGCCCAGGTCGCGTTTGCGCGCTCGGTGGAACTGTTGCGCCAGGACCTGCTCCGCATCCGCCCGAGCGTCCTGCTCGGGGTCCCCCGCGTCTACGAGCGGGTTTATCTGGTCATCCAGGCCCGGCTCGGGCCGCACGGCCTGAAGCGGCGGCTGTTGGAGACCACCGTCGACCTGGGCTGGCGGCGCTTTCTCGCGGCGCAGGGGCGCGGTCCGGTCCTGGGTCCACTCGCCCGGCTGGCCGCCGTGGTGCTGCGGCGCCTGATCGCGCGCCAGGTCCTGGACCGGTTCGGCGGCCGGCTGCGGGTGGCGGTCAGCGGCGGTGCGCCCCTGGCGGGCACGGTGGCGCGCTTCTTCATCGGGCTCGGTCTGCCGCTGACGGAAGGCTACGGCCTGACCGAGACCTCCCCGGTGCTGACCAACACCGCACCCGCGGACTGCATCCCGGGCTCGGTCGGGCGGCCCCTGCCGGGACTCGAACTGCGCATCGGACCCGACGGCGAACTGCTTGCCCGCACCCCGGGCCTGATGCTGGGCTACTGGGGCCAGCCCGCGGCGAGCGCCGGCACCATCGACGCCGACGGCTGGCTGCACACCGGGGACCTGGCCGATCTGCGCGACGGGTACCTCTATATCCGCGGGCGGCTGAAGGAGATCCTGGTCACCTCCGCCGGCGAGAAGATCCCCCCCGCCGCGTTGGAGTCGGCGCTGACCATGGACCCGCTCTTCGCCCAGGCCCTGATCCTGGGCGAGGGCCGCCCCTACCTGGCGGCGCTCCTGGTGCTGGAGCCCGACGCCTGGGGGCGTCTGGCTGCGGGTCTCGCGCTCGATCCGGGTGACCCCGCGGCGCTGCACCACCCGGCGGCCCGCGCCGCGGTACTTGCGCGCGTCCAGGACCTGCTCAAGGGCTTTCCGCGCCACGCGCAGGTGCGCGCAGTGCACCTGAGCCTCGCGCCCTGGACCATCGAGAATGGCCTGCTGACGCCGACCATGAAGGTCAAGCGCGGGCGCTTGGAGGAGCAGTTCCGGGAGGTGATCCGGCGGCTGTATGGGGGGCGGGAGCTGCCGGGTGGGGCGGCCTGAGTCCGGCGTTTGACGGGTGTGGACGCCTGACCGGCCGTTTCGTGCGATGGGCGCCGCAAAGCGCCGCGTCGCCCGGTTCAGTTCACTGCTTGCCGGACGTCCGGCGCTCCAGCAGGTCCTTGAGCCGGGCTGCCGCCTCGTCGCTGAGTCCAAGCAGCCGCTCTTCCTCGCTAAGCCCGCGCAGACGATCTTCAGGGCCCAGCCGGCGCGCCAGTTCTTCCGGCGGCAGGCCCCGCAGCCGCTCCTCGGGCGGCAGGCCCCGCAGCCGCTCCTCGGGCGGCAGGCCCCGCAGCCGCTCCTCGGGCGGCAGGCCCCGCAGCCGCTCCTCCGGTGACAGTCCCGCCAGCCGTTCGTCCATGGGCATCTTCTTCAGAATCTCCCGCGCATAATCGCGGCGAAAGTCCTCGAACGTGTATGACATCGGGATACCTACCTCGCGATAGCGTTCATAGATCATTTCAAGTATCGGCACATAATCGTTCTGGCGCCATTGGTAGGCGTCGGCCCCGGCGGCGACCTTCGCCGCTTCAAAGCTGAAGATCTCCCACAGGGCGTTGCGCGGGCAGGGCTCCACCTCGCGCAGGACGATCAGCGTGATGGTGCGGCCCAGGATCGGCAGGCGGTAGACCCCGGGTTTGACCGGCGTCAGCGTAACCTGTTCCGCCAGGGCGCGGGGGCGGCGGGTGGTGACCGCATAGAGCCCGAACCGGGCGGCCGGCTCCCGGGGCGCGAACGCCTTGCGGTAGTTGACGTAATGGCCGATCAGTTCCTCGATCGCCCAGGCGTCCAGGCTCTCCTGGCCCGATTTGTAGGTCAGGAGATTGTGGGGCCTGAGGTCTTCCAGCCCGTCGCAGGGGTCGGTCAGGGGCTCGCCCGTCCCGCGCACGATGACGACATCCAGGACCTGGCGCTTGCGCGCGACGTCCTTCTCCATCTCCACCGCATAGCGGGTACCGGTGAAGTAGTCTTCCAGGGCCAGGCCGAAGAGGCGGTGCCAGTTGATCATGCTGGGTTTGGATGCTCACGCGGGGCTGTTGGCTTGGTGCGGGGTGCGGGGTGCACAACGCCGGGGTCGCTTCCGGGGTCGGATCGCGCTCGCCTCGATTCCAAGCAGGGGGTGCTGCGCTCCCGACGTTCGACCCGGGTGCCGCGCGTGCTCTCACCGCACCGCGGGAGCCATGTCGCGGACGCGCCGCGGCACGGCGTGGCCGGGAACAGGATCAAGGACGGCCGGATGTGCCGCGCTCCAGCAGGTCTTTGAGCTGGGCAAGATCTTCGTCACTGAGCCCGCGCAGGCGCCCCTCGGTGCGCAGTCCACGTACCAGGTCCTCCGGCGGCAGCCCCCGCAGCCGTTCCTCCGGGGTCAGCTCAGGCAGCGTCTCGCGTGCGAGGTCGCGGCGAAAGTCTTGAAAGGTGTATGACATCGGGATACCCGCCTCGCGGTAGCGTCGGTAGATTTCTTCAAGTATCGGGAAATGGTCGTCCTGGCGCCAGTGGTACATGCCGGCCCCGGCGGCGACCTTCGCCGCCTCGAAGCTGAAGATCTCCCACAGGGCGTTGCGCGGGCAGGGCGCCACCTCGCGCAGCACGATGAGCGTAATGGTGCGGCCCAGGATCGGCAGGCGGTAGACCCCGGGTTTGACCGGTTCCAACGCGACCTGTTCCGCGAGCCCGCGGGGGCGGCGGGTGGTGACCGCATAGAGCCCGAATCGGGCGGCCGGTTCACGGGGCGCGAACGCCTTGCGGTAGTTGACGTAATGGCCGATCAGTTCTTCGATGGCCCAGGCGTCCAGGCTCTCCTGGCCCGACTTGTAGGTCAGGAGGTTGTGGGGCCTGAGGTCCTCCAGACCGTCGCAGGGGTCGGTCAGGGGCTCGCCCGTCCCGCGCACGATGACGACATCCAGGACCTGGCGCTTGCGCGCGACGTCCTTCTCCATCTCCACCGAATAGCGGGTACCGGTGAAATAGTCTTCCAGGGCCAGGCCGAAGAGGCGGTGCCAGTTGATCATGGGTGCGCGCGGGTCCTGTCGTTGCGCGGTACGCGAGCCTGGTGGTCCCGATCGCTGACATCGCAGCGATGGAATTGACCCCGGTCCCGCCGGGGTGCGGGCCGCGTTAGCCCCGCCCTCGCGGCGTCCGACATCCCGGCAGGACGCAGGAAGGAAGTCGCTCGGGATGGCAACCTCGCGGCCGGCACCGCCGATCGCTTCAGGTTACTGCCGACGGGATGTGCCGCGTTCCAGCAGGTCTTTGAGCTGGGCGACATCTTCGTCGCTGAGCCCGCGCAGACGCCCCTCAGTGCGCAGTCCGCGTACCAGGTCCTCCGGCGGCAGGCCCCGCAGCCGATCCTCCGGCGGCAGCCCCCGCAGCCGCTCCTCCGGGGTCAGTTCAGGCAGCGTCTCGCGTGCGAGGTCGCGGCGAAAGTCTTGGAAGGTGTATGACATCGGGATACCCGCCTCGCGGTAGCGTCGGTAGATTTCTTCAAGTATCGGGAAATGGTCATCCTGGCGCCACTGGTACATGCCGGCCCCGGCGGCGACCTTCGCCGCCTCGAAGCTGAAGATCTCCCACAGGGCGTTACGTGGGCAGGGCTCCACCTCGCGCAGCACGATCAGGGTGATGCTGCGGCCCACGACCGGCAGACGGTAGACCCCGGGTTTGACCGGCGTCAGCGTAACCTGTTCCGCCAGGGCGCGGGGGCGGCGGGTGGTGACCGCGTAGAGCCCGAACCGGGCGGCCGGTTCTCTGGGCGCGAACGCCTTGCGGTAGTTGACGTAGTGGCCGATCAGTTCCTCGATCGCCCAGGCGTCCAGGCTCTCCTGGCCCGACTTGTAGGTCAGGAGATTGTGGGGCCTGAGGTCTTCCAGCCCGTCGCAGGGATCGACCAGGGCCTCGCCCGTCCCGCGCACGATGACGACATCCAGGACCTGGCGCTTGCGCGCGACGTCCTTCTCCATCTCCACCGCATAGCGGGTACCGGTGAAGTAGTCTTCCAGGGCCAGGCCGAAGAGGCGGTGCCAGTTGATCATGGGTGACACCACGGCGGTGGATCGGCGATCAGGCAAGGGTAGGGGGCGGCGGTGCGTCCGGCAAGTGGCGGGGTGGCGGTTGCGCTATGATTCCATCCGTTGTCCGCGGGTGGCCGCGCCGCGGCCCGCAGGCAGGGGCGGTCCCCGGGCGGGGAGGCGGTGGGGATGATTGCGATGGGTGGGGTGGATTATTAGCGGTTTCCGGCGGCGGATGAGCCGGAGGCGGCGGGGTCGGTGGCCGCTGCTACGCCGCGGCGGGACGCCCCGGCTCCTTTGAACGAGCGCCTGCGCGCCGAGCGCGGCAGCTTCAAGCCGCTGCCGCAGACCGGTCCCGAGGCCGCGGCGGTCGGACGCTCGTTCTGGGACTATTTCAACCGCAAGGCGCGGGTCCTGACCGGGCCGGAGGCGGCCGAGTCCAGCCTGAGCGCGATCACCGAGCCGCCGCTGGTGCTGCATCTGGCGACCCACGGCTTCTTCCTGGCCGCCCGGGCGGATGGGACGGACCGGCCGCTGACGCTCGCGGGGTTGGCGCTGGCCGGTGCCAACCTGGGCCTCGCGGGCAAGCTCGGTCCCGGCCACCAGGACGGCATCCTCTATGCCCTGGAGGCGCAGGACCTGAACCTGGAGGGGACCCGGCTGGTGACCCTGTCCGCCTGCGACACCGGCCGCGGGGCGCTGGACCGCTCCGAGGGGGTCTATGGTCTGGTGCGCGCCTTCCAGATCGCCGGGGCCCAGGCCGTGCTGATGTCACTGTGGCCGCTCGACGATGCGCTGGCCGCCGAGTTCATGGGCGACTTCTACCGCCGCTGGCTCGTGGCCGGACCCAACAGCGACCCGTCCGACGCCTTGCGCGCGGCGCGGCTGGAATGGATCGGGGACAAACGTGATGCGCGCCGGCAGGACCCGGCCTATTGGGCGCCCTTTGTGCTGATGGAGCGGCGCCAGGGTATCTGATGGGCACGCTGCGCTCTGCCCATCCTACCGGACGTTCTCACGGACCGGGCGTCGTTGTCGTTGTCGTTGTCGTA
>NZ_CAIKKU010000131.1 GCF_903828115.1 uncultured Thiodictyon sp.
TACGACAACGACAACGACAACGACAACGATTGTATTTAACTTGTTCTTGACTCGTTACTTAGTACGGGAGTACGGGAGTACGGGAGTACGTTGGTGAGTACGAAGCAGAGTCCCTCGTACTAACGTACTTCCTGATCTTCATCCGCCGAGCAGCCGCGTCACCCGCGCCAAGTCCTGGGCATTGTCCACACCGGGCCCGGGTTCCTCCGCCGCAACCCCGACATGAACGCGCTCGCCGTGCCACAGGACCCGCAGTTGCTCCAGTGATTCGGCCAGTTCGAGCGGGGACGGCTCCCAGGCGACGTAACGCTCGAGGAAGCCCGCCCGATAGGCATAGAGCCCGATGTGACGCAGGAAGGTCACGGAGCTGGGCAGATGGGTGCGCTTACCCATGAACTCGTCCCGGTGCCAGGGCAGCGGGGCGCGGGAGAAGTACAGGGCGAAGCCGGCGGCATCGGTCACCACCTTCACCACATGGGGGTCGAAGAGGGTCGCGGCGTCGGCGATCGGATAGGCCAGGGTGGCCATCTGCACCCCGTCCTGCCCGCACAGGTTGAGCGCCACCTGTCGGATCAGCGCGGGCGGCATACAGGGCTCGTCCCCCTGCAGGTTGACGACCACCGTATCGGCGGCCCAGCCGCGCTGCGCGATGACCTCGGCCACGCGGTCCGAACCGCTGTGATGGTGCGCCCCGGTCAACTGCGCCTCGACCCCGCAGGCGGCACAGGCCGCGACGATACGCTGGTCATCCGTGGCCACCACGACCTCGGCGGCCCCGCTCGCGAGCGCGCGCTCCACTACATGCGCGATCATGGGCTTGCCCGCAATGGGCAGGAGCGGCTTGCCGGGCAGCCGGGTGGAGCCGTAGCGGGCCGGGATCACGACCTTGAAGTCCAATGGCGGCGGCGCCGGATCGGCAGGGGTTGGTCGGGTGTTCAAGGGCTGACTATCTCCTGCTGCGTGAACGATGGACTTTGGGTTTCGTCGTGCGCCGCGGGCGCGGGCCCGAGCCGCGCGAAGAGCGCCGTCACGAAGGCCGGATCGGGCGCCGCCGCCACCGGGCACACCCAGTGGTCGGGCCCCGCGAAGGCGGTGCATTTCACGGCGTCCTTCTCGGTCATCAAGACGGGACCGGGCGGCCAGTGCGCCGCCTCGGCCGCGCTGAATGGGTGGTGGTCCGGATAGGGCCGCTCATCCACCAGCAGGCCGCCGGCACGCAGCATGGCGAAGAAGCGCCCCGGATTGCCGATACCGGCCACCGCCGTCACCCGCTGCCCGCGAAAGCCGCTCAAGGGGCGGCGCCGCGCCGGGTCGCGCAGCGCCTGCGCGTCACCGGGGACTAAGCCGAAGCGGTACCCGGCGGCGCTCCCGCCGTGGTGGATCACCAGGTCGACACTCCCCAGCCGTCCGCCCGGCTCCCGCAGGGGCCCGGCCGGCAGACAGCGGCCGTTGCCCAGGCCCCGTTCGCCATCGACCACGGCGATCTCCAGGTCGCGCGCGAGTCGATAGTGCTGGAGACCGTCGTCGCACAGCAACAGATTACACCCGTAGCGACGGATGGCAAGGGCGCCGTCCGCCGCCCGGTCCGGCCCGACCACTACCGGGCAGACCCCGCGCCGGGCGAGCAGGAGCGGCTCATCCCCCACCAGCAAGGGGTCGTCCGCCGCCGCGGCCAGCCGCGGCCATGGACCCGAGCGGGCGCCGTACCCGCGGGTGATGATCGCCGGCCGCCAGCCCCGCGCCACCGCCAACTCCGCGAGCCGCAGCACCAGCGGGGTCTTGCCGGTCCCACCCACCGTCAGGTTGCCCACCACGACCACCGGCACCGGCAGGCGCCGCACCGCGAACCAGCCGCGACGGTACCCGTGACGGCGCACCAGCGCCACCGCGCAATAGAGCCAGCCCAGCGGCGCCAGGGCCAGCGACAGGGGGTGGTGCCGACGGTACCAGATAGGCGTGGGGTCCACGTCAATGCCCGGCTCTTATTCGCAAGAACAAGTCAAACAACAATCGCTGTCGTTGTCGTTGTCGTTGTCGTTGTCGTTGTCGTTGTCATAATCGTAATCGGAGAAGCGATGCAATTTGGGGTGCGAGAGAATCCTGGGCGTCACGATAACCTCGATTACGACAACGACAACGACAACGACCGCGTCCTGTTAATCCTGCGAAATCCTGTTAATCCTGTCCATTTGCTCGCGGCCAATCGAGACGCAGCTTGCAGGGCTAGGCCGTCGAGTCGCCGGCGACCGACTCAGGTCCATCATGAAACTGAAGCCGATGCAGCCGCGCATAATAGCCGCCCAGGGCCAGGAGATCCGCGTGGCGGCCCTGCTCGACGATGCGACCCTCCAGCAGCACCAGGATCCGGTCGGCGTTCTCGATGGTCGACAGGCGGTGGGCGATGACGAGCGTGGTGCGGTGCGCCATCAACTGCTCCAACGCCGCCTGGATGTGGCGCTCGGACTCGGTGTCCAGGGCCGAGGTCGCCTCGTCCAGGATCAGAATAGGGGCGTCCTTGAGCATGGCCCGCGCAATGGCCAGGCGCTGGCGCTGGCCCCCGGAGAGCAGTACGCCGCGGTCCCCGATGGGGGTGTCGAAGCCCTGGGGCAGCCCGTCGATGAACTCCAGCGCATGTGCCGCCTGCGCCACCCGTGTCAGCTCCACGAGCGACGGGGGCTGCGCCCGGCCATAGGCGATGTTGTCGGCAATGCTGTCGTTGAAGAGCACCACGTCCTGGCTGACGAGCGCGATCTGGGCGCGCAGGTCACTGAGCCGCAACTCCAGGATCGGGACCCCGTCGATCCGGATCTCCCCGGCGGTAGGATCGTAGAAGCGCGGCAGCAGGCTCGCGATGGTGGTCTTGCCGCTGCCCGAGCGGCCCACCAGGGCCACCTTCTCGCCCGGTTCGATAACCAGGTTCAGATCGATGATCGCGGGCGTCTTGTCCGCGGCATATTGGTGGGTGACTCCCCGGTACTCGATGCGGCCCTGGGCGCGCCCCAGGGTGCGGGTGCCCGTATCGGGCTCGGGGTCCGAGTCCAGCAGCTCGAACAGGCTCTGCGCCGCGATGATGCCGCGCTGCAGGTGGGAGTTGACCCCGGTGAGCCGCTTCACCGGCGGGAGCAACAGGCCCATGGCGACCACGAAGGACATGAAGGTGCCGACCGTGATGTCTTCGCGCAGGCCCTGGAGGGTGGAGAGATAGACGATCACCGCAATGGCGAGCGCCGCGATCATCTGCACCAGGGGGACACTCGCCGACTCGGTGGCGATCATCTTCATCTGCAGCGAGCGGGTCTTCTCGTTGATGAAGCCGAAGTGACGCGACTCCTGCGCCTGACCGCCGAAGGCCTTGACCACCCGATGACCGTCGATCGCCTCCTGGGCTACATGGGTGAGTTCGCCCACCCGGTCCTGGATGCGCCGGCTGTAGCGCCGGAAGCGCTTGGTGGCAAATTTGACCGCACCGGCCATCACCGGGCCGATCACCAGAAAGATCACCGACAGGCTCGCGTTGATATAGAGCATGTAGCCCATGAGGCCGATGACGGTGGCGCCGTCGCGCACCAGGGTGGTGACGGCGGAGGTGGCAGCGCTCGCCACGTTCTCCACGTTGTAGGTCAGTTTGGCCAGGATGTGGCCGGAACCGTGGGTGTCGTAATAGCGGGTGGGCACCCGCAGCAGGTGCTCGAACATGGCCTGGCGCAGGTCCGCCACCACGCGCCGCCCGATCCAACTCAGGCAATAGTCGTTGATGAAGCCGGCGACCCCGCGCACCAGGAAGATCACCACCAGGAACACCGGCATGGCCCGCACTATTGACTCGTCCTTGTGCACGAAGCTGCCGTCGATCAGGGGCTTCATCATCGCGGCGAAGAGCGGCTCGGTCGCCGCGTAGATCAGCATCCCGAAGATCGAGAAGCCGAACATCTTCCAGTAGGGCCGGGCATAGCCGAGCAGCCGCCCGTAGACCTGCCGGGCCTGCACCTGGAACGGGACCTCGTCGCCGGTACTCATCGGTCGGCCGCCGGGGCCGCCCGGGCGGCACTGAAGGCGATCTTCAACAGACCCAACTGCGCCGCCGCGTCGAGCGCGGTCATCACCGCCTGGTGGGGGCTCAGGGCATCGGCCTGGATCAACACCGCCAAGCCCTTGCGCTCACCCAGGGCGCCGGTGATGGCCCGCACCAGGGTCTGGGTCTGTTGGTCCACCACCGCCCGGTCGTCCACATAGAAATTCCCCCCCTGATCGATGGTAATCCGCAGCCGCTCCGGGTCCTGATCGGCGCGCTCCTCCTCCCCCTGTGCCTCGGGCAACTGGAGGTGCAGCCGCGAGGCGTCTTTCTCCTTGAAGGTGGTCGAGACCATGAAGAAGATGAGCAGCACCAGCAGCACGTCCAGCAGGGGTATCAGGACCATTTCCGGCGGCTTGCGGCGGTTGGGGCGCAGATTCATCAGGACTCCCCGGCGTCTTCGCGCTCGCCCTTCATCACCTCTACCAGCCGCAGGGCCTGCGCCTCCATCTCGATCGCCAGCCGATCCACCTTGCCCTCGAAAAAGCGATGACACAGGAGCGTCGGGATGGCGACGAAGAGCCCCGCCGCCGTGGTCAGCAGGGCGGTCGCGATGCCGCCCGCCAGCAGCGCGGGGTTGCCGACCCCCGCGCTCGTGATGACCGTGAACATCTTGATCATCCCCACGACGGTGCCGAGCAGACCGAGCAGGGGCGTGACTGCGGCGATGGTACCCAGGGCGTTGAGGTAGCGCTCCAGGTCCGCCACCACATGGCGGCCGGCATCACCGAGTGCCTCCTTCATCACCTCACGCGAGTGAGCGCGGTTCACGAGCCCCGCCGCCAGCATCCGGCCCAGGGGCGAGCCCTCCCGGATCTCCTCGATCCGGTCCGCGCTGAGCTTCCCCTGGCGATGCAGTTGCCAGATCCGGGTCACCAGGTCCTCCGGCATGATGCGCGCACGCCGCAGGGTCAGGGCGCGCTCGATCACCAAGGCGGTGGCGACCACGGAACAGGCAACGATCGGCCACATCAGCCAACCGCCCGCGCGCATCAACTCGAGCAAGGGGAGTTCCTCAGGAGAAGCCTCAAAGAATTCAATGCTTGGCACGCCGACGAGGCCGTCCACGCGCGGCCCCCGGGGTGCCGATGGTCACCAGCAACCCGCGATGATACCCCAAACCGCGGGGCTATCGGCTATCGGCTATCGCCGCGGCCGAGCGCGGATCCGGACTCCCCAAGCAAGTCGCGCAGCGACGCTGTGGGAGCGGCTTCAGCCGCGACGGGCCGCGCGAGAACGCGGCGTCGGCGTTCGCCGCGGCAGAGGCGCCGGGGCCGGCGAGCGCCTCGATGGCGCCCCCCGCAACCGATTATGGTTGCGACCCGGCCGTTACCCGCGCATACAATCTGCCGGATACTGGGGTGCGGGCATCCGGTCTCCATCGTTGCCGACGCCCTCGCCCACCGCGAGATCCGTAGGGTCCGCTGTGCGGACCGAGTTCGGAGCCAGGCCCGTAGGGTCCGCTGTGCGGACCGAACTCGGCGCCAGGCCACAGGTCCACCGCACCGATCATCGCTCTATTTTGGTTCAAGACAAACCAGCAGGTCCATCATTGTTATCCGCACTGGAACAGACAAGGCTCAGGGTATCGCGAAACACCGGCGCCCAAAAGAAATCACTCTTCGGACAATTTCTCACGCCGGCCCGCACGGCCCGCTTCATGGCCGGGCTATTCCGCCCGACGGCCGCTGATCGGTGTCGATTACTCGATCCAGGCGCCGGCATCGGCTCCCTGACGAGTGCCTTCCTTGACCGGTGCCACCCGGGCGACCTGCATTTTCCCGCCATTGACGTGACCGCCTTCGAGCTGGACAGCCTGCTTCACGCGGAACTGGCCCGCTCGCTGTCGCGCCATACGGCTCACGCCAAGCTGACCTGCGAAATCCTCGGCGGCGACTTCATCGAGCAGGCAGTCAATCGCGTCCAGTTCGGGCAGACCCCGTTTACCCATGCCATTCTCAATCCACCGTACAAGAAGATCGGCAGCGCGTCCCGCTACCGCCTGCTGCTGCGGCAGGTCGGCATCGAGACGGTAAATCTTTATTCGGCCTTTGTCGCCCTGACGGTCGCCCTGATGGCCCCGGGCGGCCAGGTCGTCGCCATCATTCCGCGCAGCTTCTGCAACGGCCCCTATTACCGGCCGTTCCGCGACTTCATGCTGGAGCGGGCCGCACTCCGTCACCTGCACCTGTTCGATTCGCGCACCACTGCCTTCAAGGACGACGCGGTGCTGCAGGAGAATATCATCATGGTGCTCGAACGCGGCGCCCCGCAGGGCGAGGTCACCGTGTCGGCATCGACCGATGACAGCTTCAGCGACCTTGCATCACACAGGCACCCCTTTGAACGCATCGTCTTGCCGGGTGATTCCGAACGCTTCATTCAGGTGCCGAGGACGCTTGAACCCAACGCCATCGAGCGGTCGGCCGCCGTTGCCTGTTCGCTCGCCGAGATCGGTGTCGGCGTATCGACCGGGCCGGTGGTCGATTTCCGGCTGAAGGCGCACCTGCGGGACCTGCCGGGGCCGGGTACCGTCCCGCTGCTCTACCCCGCCCACTTCAGGGGCCTGAGCACCGAATGGCCCAAGCCGGGACTGAAAAAGCCGAACGCGATCCAACGTAACGCCGAGACCGAGAAATGGCTTTATCCCACTGGCTGCTATTGTGTGGTCCGCCGCTTCTCGGCCAAGGAGGAGCGGCGCCGGATTATTGCCGGGGTAGTTCGTCCGGGCGCATTCGAGGGCGTGGAAATGCTGGGCTTCGAGAACCACTTGAACGTCTTTCACGAGCGCAGACAGGGCCTGCCGGAAGCCCTTGCGCTCGGTTTGGCCGTGTTCCTGAGCACGAGCGCCGTCGATGAGAATTTCCGGCGATTCAATGGACATACTCAGGTCAACGCTACGGATTTGAAGCTCATGAAATACCCGAGCCGCGCCGCCCTGATCGCTCTTGGGGAATGGGCGATCAGTGCAGCGACCGCACCAACTCAGGCGATGATAGATGACCAAGTCGCCAAGCTGACTTTATGACGAATCGTAGCGACCATATTTCACCGACGAAGCATCGTAGGGTGGACAAGCGCAGCGCAGTCCACCAGCGACGGCGCGGGCTTCGGCCTTGTCGCCGGAAGCCGACCCGGCGCAAGCCGCGACCGGCGCTCAGGGCCAAGTCCGAACCCGACGGTCGGGACTGCCCGGTAATGTCGTGCAGCGACGCCGTGGAAGGGGCCTGCCGCCGCGACGGGATGCGCGCACGGAATCAGGCGTCGAAGTCACCACGGCACCGCATCGCGAGCGGCAGAGCCATCGGGGCCGCCAAGGTCGGCTCGATGGCGGCCCCCGCGACCGATTCTGGTTGCAACCCGACCATCACCCGCGCATACAATCCGCCTGGCGTAAGGGTCCGGACATCCGGCCTCGCCCATGGTCACGGCCGCCGCGCGCGCCACGAGATCCTTGATCCGCGCAGCGGACCCGGGCTCGGTGGCGGACCCCAGGGGCTCGCCGTGCGAACCGATGTGCGCCGCGTCCGCAACCTGGACTCCCGCCGCGAACAAAGGATGCCTCCATGCCCAGAATCTTCGACAACATCGACCAAGCGCTCCTGCCGGCCCTGCAAGAAACCCTGACGGTCGGTGACCGGGCCGATTTCTGTGTCGGCTACTTCAACCTCCGCGGCTGGCGTCACCTGGCGGACGCGGTCGGTCGCTGGACCGGCGGCGAAGGTCATTGTTGCCGGCTCTTGGTTGGGATGCAGCTCGCGCCGTCCGAGGAACTGCGGCACGCCCTGCGCATCCAGGACCAGGACGATTCGCTCGACAACCAGACCGCGTTGCGCGAAAAACGCCGCCTGGCGGAAGACTTCCGACGGCAACTCGCCCTTGGGGTACCCACCAATCCGGATGAGGCCGCGCTCCGGCAGCTTGCGCAACAACTGCGTGCCGGCCAACTCGTCGTCAAGGTATACCTGCCGCGGTCACTGCACGCCAAGCTCTATCTCGTCCACCGGCGCGACGCCAACAACCCCATGACCGGCTTCGTCGGCAGCAGCAACCTCACCATGGCCGGCCTGGCACAGCAAGGGGAGTTGAACGTCGATGTGCTGGAGCACGACGCCTGCGCCAAACTCGCCGCCTGGTTCGAGGATCGCTGGCGGGAGCGTTGGTGCATCGACATCTCCAAGGAACTCGCGGCCATCATTGATGAGAGCTGGGCCGCGGACCGGCTGGTTCCGCCCTACCACGTTTATCTGAAGATGGCCTATCACCTGGCCCAGGAGGCGCGTACCGGGCTCTTGGAATTCCGCATTCCGGCCATCTTCGGCGATGCCCTCTTCGACTTCCAGGTAGCAGCGGTCAAGATCGCCGCGCACCATCTGAACAAACGCGGCGGCGTGCTGATCGGGGACGTGGTGGGACTCGGAAAGTCCTTGATGGCGACCGCGCTGGCCCGGATCTTCGAGGATGACTACGCCACCGAGACCCTGATCCTCTGCCCCAAGAACCTGGTGTCGATGTGGGAGGCTTATTGCCACCGCTACCGCCTTCACGCCAAGGTCCTGTCGATCTCCCGGGTCCTGATCGAGCTTCCCGAGAAGACCCGGCGCTATCGGGTGGTGCTCATTGATGAATCACACAACCTGCGCAATAAGGAGGGCCGGCGCTGGCGGGCCATCCGCGACTACATCGACCGTAATGACAGCCGCTGTATCCTGCTCTCCGCCACCCCCTACAACAAGACCTATCGCGACCTGTCCGCCCAGCTTGGCCTGTTCCTGAAGGAGGACACGGACTTGGGTATCCGCCCGGAACGCCTCGTCGCCGAGTTGGGGGGCGAGCACGAGTTCATCCGCCGCCATCAATGCCCGGTCCGCTCGCTTGCCGCCTTTGAGAAGAGCAATGACCCCGACGACTGGCGTGACCTGATGCGACTATACATGGTGCGCCGCACGCGCGGATTCATCATGCAGAACTATGCAAGCAGCGACGACATCGGCCGCTATCTACAGTTCCCGGACGGCAGCAAGTCTTATTTCCCCAAGCGCATCCCCAAGAATCTTGCCTTCCGCATCGACGCCAGCGACCCGCGGGACCCCTACGCCCGCTTCTACTCCAGCACGGTGGTCGATGCGGTCAATGCCCTCCTCCTGCCCCGCTATGGTCTCGGCAACTATCTGACTCCAAAGCCCAAACAACCAGTCGGCGCCCACGAGGAGCGGATCATTGCCGGCCTCTCCCGGGCCGGGACCCGCCTCATGGGCTTTTGTCGTACGAATCTCTTCAAGCGTCTGGAGAGTGCCGGGCCAGCCTTTCTGCTCTCCATCGAGCGTCACATCCTGCGCAACTTCATCGTGCTCCACGCCATCGAGCAGGGGCTGCCGATACCCATCGGTACCCAGGGCGCGGAATTGCTGGACACCCGCTACTGCGACGAGGACGTCGATGACAGCCTGGCGGCGGACGACGCGAACGACGAGGCTGCCGACGGCAGCGCCGCCGATCTGAGCGACAACCCGGAGATCAGCGCCGACCTGCGCACGGAGACCGACTTCCGCGCCCGTGCGGGTAAGGCCTATGCGGCATACAGCGGCCCCTTCAATCGGCGGTTCCGCTGGCTGCCCAGCACCCTGTTCAAGCGCAGCCTGGCCGCCGACCTGCGCGCCGACGCGCGCGCCCTGATCGGTGTCCTGGGGGTCTGCGGCGCTTGGGACCCGGCCCAGGACACCAAGCTGGCGCAGTTGCACAGGCTCGTCACCGAGGACCATGGTAAAGAGAAGCTGCTGGTCTTCACCCAGTTTGCGGATACTGCCCGCTACCTCGCCGAGCAGCTTCAATCCCGAGGAGTACTGGCCATCGCCCCCGTTACCGGCCAATCCGCGGACCCGACCGAGTTGGCGTGGCGCTTCTCGCCGGATTCCAATGACAAGCGCGGTAACATCCCGGCCGCGGAGATGTTGCGGGTCTTGATCGCCACGGACGTACTCTCCGAGGGTCAGAACCTTCAGGACTGCGCCATTGTCGTCAATTATGACCTCCCCTGGGCCATCATCCGCCTCATTCAGCGGGCCGGCCGGGTGGACCGCATCGGTCAGCGCGCGGATCGGCTCCTGTGCTACTCCTTTGTCCCCGCCGACGGGGTAGAGCGCCTCATCGGCCTGCGTCAGCGGGTGCGCCAACGGCTCATCCAGAACGCGGAGGTGGTCGGCTCCGACGAGCAGTTCTTTGAGGACGACGGCAATGACCAAGTGGTCCGGGACCTCTACACGGAGCGCAGCGGCATCCTGGACGATGACGCGGACACCGAGGTCGACCTTGCCTCCTACGCCTATCAGATCTGGAAGAACGCCACGGACGCGGACCCGGGTCTCACCGCACAGATCGAGGGCCTGCCGGACGTGGTCTACGCCACCAAGGCCCACCCGTCCGCCCCCGGCGCCCCGCCCGGTGTGCTCGTTTACACCCGCACCCCTCAGGGCAATGACGCGCTCGCCTGGATGGACGAGGAGGGCCGCGCGGTCACACAATCCCAACTCACCATCCTCAAGGCCGCCGCCTGTGCCGCGGACACCCCGGCCCTGCCGCGCCAGGAGCAGCACCATGCACTCACGCAACGGGGGCTCGCGCACATCGTCAAGGAGGAACAGTCGTTCGGAGGTGCCCTGGGCCGCCCGTCCGGGGCCCGGTTCAAGACCTACGAGCGGCTCAAACGCTATCGCGCCGCCCTGGGTGACACGCGCGACCTCTTCATCACCGACGAGCACGTCCGCCAGGTCGATCGGGTCCTGGAGGAGGTCTATCGCAACCCACTCATGGCGGGCGCCGCGGATACGCTCAATCGCCAACTCAAGGCCGGTATCGACGACCATAGCCTGGCGGACTTGGTACTGCGCCTGCGCGAAGACGGCCGACTCTGCGTTATCGCTGACCAGGACGAGGTGCGAGAACCACGCCTGATCTGTAGTATGGGCCTGGTATGAGTATGGACAAACTACACATCGAGCGTATCCGCGATCGGCTTCAGTCCTTTGACTTCAAGCGCCTGTTTACCGAGGAACTCGGCTGGTCGCAGGTCCGGGGCGCCAAGCCGACTCCGATCAAGAGCCAGGAGCAGACCTGGCAGGCTATCCCGATCGCCGAACTGTCCGGTGTCGTTGCGTTCCTGGTGGACGGACTGCCGGCGCGGGAGGCTCGTCTGGAGGTCCACAAGGCATTGTCCCAACAGGCCCACGAGAACCTGATCATCTTCGTGGACCACCGTATCGATACCACCCAAAGCCTCTGGCTCTGGGTCAAGCGGGAGGGCAGCAAGCGCTTCCCCCGCGAGCACCTCTACGTCAAGGGCCAGCCCGGCGATCTGTTCATTTCCAAGATCTCCGGCATCGTTGTCGACATCAATGAGTTGGATGAAGGCGGCCATTTTCCGTTGGCCCAACTCGTCAGGCGGATGCAATCCGCCCTGGATGTCGAGCGCGTCACCAAGCAGTTCTTCAGGGACTACGACGCCCTGCGCCTGAACTTCGTCGACTTGATCAAGGGTATCCCCGCGGAGCGGGACTGCCGTTGGTATGCCTCCGTGTTGATGAACCGGCTGATGTTCGTCTGGTTCCTCCAGCGTAAACACTTCCTCGACCACGGCAACCTCGACTATCTCACCGACAAGTTGGCGGAGAGCCGGCGACGCGGCAAGGACCGCTTCTACACCGAGTTCCTGCAGGCCCTGTTCTTCGAGGGTTTCGCCAAACCCGAAGAAGCCCGTAGCGCCGCCGCCCGCGTCCTGATCGGGGATGTCCGTTTTCTCAACGGCGGCCTGTTCATACCCCATCGGCTGGAACAGGACTACGGACCGGCCATCCGCGTCCCCGACGCCGCGTTCGAGAACCTCTTTGGTCTGTTCGCCGGCTACTCGTGGAACCTGAACGACACCCCCGGGGGCTTGGACAACGAGATCAACCCTGACGTACTGGGCTATATTTTCGAGAAATACATCAATCAGAAGGCCTTCGGTGCCTATTACACCCGGCCGGAAATCACGGAATACCTGTGCGAACGTACCATCCACCGGATCATTCTCGCGCGGATCAACCTGTTTCTGACCCCGCTCGAACTGCTTGCGGCATCGGGCGTCAAGGAGAAGGCGGCCCGTAGGTTTCATAGCCTCGCCGACCTGCTGCTCAATCTGGATGCGCCACTGTGCCGCGAACTGCTGCGGGTGTTGCCCGACCTCAAGCTGCTCGACCCCGCGTGCGGGTCCGGCGCCTTCCTGGTCGCCGCCATGAAGACCTTGATCAATATCTACTCGGCAGTGATCGGTCGGATCAAGTTCCTCAATGACAAGGGCCTCGCCGCACAGGTGGCGCACTGGGAGACCGAGCACAAGAGCCTGTCCTATTTCATCAAGCGCCGGATCATCACCGACAACCTGTTCGGCGTGGACATCATGGAGGAGGCAACCGAGATCGCGAAACTGCGCCTGTTCCTCGCCCTGGTGGCCTCGGCGCAGACCGTGGAGCAACTGGAGCCCCTGCCCAATATCGACTTCAATATCCTCGCCGGCAATTCGCTCATCGGCCTGATCAAGGTCGATGCCGAGCGATTCGATACCGGCAAGGGCGAGTTCGGCGGGCAGATCGATCTCTTTCGCAAGACCTACCCCGAGGTCCTGGCAGAAAAGAACCGGCTGGTGGACACCTACCGCCATACTGCCTCATGGGCGGGTGGGTCGGTAGACCTGTCGAGCCTCAAGACCCAAATCGAGACGCAGAAGGCCGAGGCCCAGGTCACCCTCAACGAGTTGTTGCTGCATGATTGGCACCAGGCCGGCATCCGCTTCGAGGCGGCGGCCTGGGACCTGGCCAAGGGCAAGGACGCGAAGCCGAAGAAGCGCAACTTGCAGGTCGCCGATATCCAGATCCTGCAGCCCTTTCACTGGGGCTTTGAGTTCGACGAGATTCTGAATCAGCGGGGCGGCTTCGACGCCATCATCACCAACCCGCCCTGGGAGATCTTCAAGCCCAACGGCAAGGAGTTCTTCCAGGAGCACTCAGAGCTGGTCAGCAAGAACAAGATGACCATCGAGGAATTTGACAAGGAAAAAGCCAGGCTGCTGAGGGATCGAGAGGTCCGCGCTGCCTGGCTGGACTATCTGTCACGTTTTCCCCACGTCAATGCCTGGTTCCGCACCGCCCGCCAATATGCCCATCAGAGCGCGCAGGCGCAGGGCAAGAAGATCGTCACCGATCTGAATCTCTATAAGCTGTTCCTGGAGCAGTGTGTCAACCTGCTGCGGCGTGGCGGTGAGTGCGGCATCGTCATCCCGTCCGGCATCTACACGGACCTGGGAACCAAGGGGCTGCGGCAGATGCTGTTCGACGAGAACACAGTCACCGGTCTGGTCGGATTTGAGAATCGTAAGGAGGTTTTTGAAGGGGTGCATCGCAGCTTCAAGTTTGTTGTGCTGACGTTCGAGAAGGGCGGTGAAACGGCGTCCTTTCCTGCTGCCTTCATGCGGCTGGATGTTGCCGATCTGGCCTATTTTCCGGCGGAGATCGGCATCCCGGTCTCATTGGACCTGGTGCGCCGGCTCTCGCCGGACTCGCTATCCATCGCGGAGCTGCGCTCGCCGCAAGACGTTGCCATCGTCGACAAGCTCTATCGTCACCCGCTGCTCGGCGAAGCGATCCCCGGCGCCTGGAATCTCCTGCTCGGACGGGAGTTTCATATGACCGACGACAAGGCCCTGTTCGAGACGGCGCCGGCGCAAGGCCGTTGGCCGCTGTTTGAAGGCAAGATGATTTGGCAATTTGAGACCGCCTATGAGACGCCGCGCTATTGGATACCGGTCGATGCGGGTCGAAGCCAGTTGCGCGCCCTGGCCGCCAAACGACTCACCAATGAACTCAAACAATCGGCCGGGCTTTCGACTGAACAGGCGGGCACCTTGTTCGATCCCGCCGACCTGCGCCTCGATCATGAGTGCTATCGCCTTGCCTTTCGTGATATCGCCGCCAGTACGAATGAGCGAACCATGATCGCGGCGGTATTGCCGCGGGAGGTCTTCGCCGGCAATACGCTGAACCTGTCCATGCCGTGGCGCTTTGAAGTGACGGGCCAGGTCTGGCGGCAATTACCCACGCTCGGGGCCCAGGAGATGCTGTATCTGACCGCGTGTCTCGATTCCTTTGTGGTCGACTGGATGCTGCGGCAGAAGGTGACATCCCATCTGAATCAGTTTTACGTCTATCAGATTCCACTGCCGCGCCTCGCCGAGGATGCAGAGGCCCTGCAACCCATCGCCACCCGTGCCGGTCAGCTCACCTGCGTATCCGCCGCCTTTGATGACCTGGCACAGGCGGTTGGCCTGAGGTCGCACCGCGGCGGCGTTCCCGACCCCGTGGAGCGTGCCCGCTTGCGCGCGGAGTTGGACGGACTCGTCGCGCACCTTTATGGTCTCACCGAGGTGGAATTCGGCCATATCCTGTCCGTCTTTCCCCTGGTGGCCGAGCCGGTCAAGATCGCGGCCCTCAACGCCTATCGGGATGTCGCAAGAGGTCTGATCCAATGACAGCAGTGGTGCGTCTGCACAGCGTCCGAGTCCGGAATTTCAAGGCGATCGTCGATAGCGGGGTGGTCAAACTCGGGCCGCTCAGCGTCTTTATCGGCTATAACGGTGCCGGTAAGTCGAGTCTGATCGAGGCCCTTGAGACCTACCAGGCCATCGTACGCGACGGACTGGACGCGGCGATGCAGCGTTGGTTCGGAATCGAGCACGCCCGCCACAAGGGTCAGGAGACGAAGGGGCGCCAGGGCAGGAAGGTCAGCCCGATCGGCTTCACGCTGACCATCGGGACATCGCCGCGCAAGGCGTCGCGGGTGACCATGTCCATCGACAACGATCCGGCGTTCAATGAGATCTTTATCTGCGATGAGGCTATCCGTCTCCCGGACGGAACCCTGCTTCAGCGCGATTCCACTGGTGCGGGCGTAGGGAAGGGGCAGTCGCTCCTGAATCGGCCGTCGGCGGAGCTCAGGGACCTCGCGGAGACGGTGCTTCGCTGGCAATTCCTGACGCTGAGCCCCGAGCGGATGGGGCTTCCAGTTCCACAGCAGCGTACCGGCGGTGGCGTGTCCCTGGCCGGCGATGGGTCCAATATCGCCGATTTTCTCTTGGACCTGCGGCGCCAGGACCAGAATGCCTTCGACGGCATCGTCGAGACCATGGCCTATGTTCTGCCCTACGCCAAGGATATCGCGCCGTCACTGACATCCTCCGAGATCGAGCGCAAGACCTGGCTGCAACTCACCGAGTCCGACTTCAAGGTGCCGGGCTGGATGCTATCCGCCGGTACCTTGCGCCTGCTCGCCCTGCTGGCCTTGCTCCGCCACCCCAAGCCGCCGCCGCTGATCCTGATCGAGGAGATCGAGAACGGCCTGGACCCGCGCAGCATGCATCTGGTCGTGGATGAAATCCGCAATGCGGTGTTGGATGGCGTGACCCAGGTGATCTTGACCACCCATTCGCCGTATCTGCTCGACCTGTTGACGCTTGAACATCTGGTATTGGTAGAGCGGGACGGGGATGGCGCTCCGCGGTTTCGTCGCCCGGCCGATGATGTCACGCTTGCCGCGTGGGCGGATAAGTTTTCCCCCGGCAAACTCTACACCATGGGCAACTTGTCGCGGAGTCAGGCGTGAAAGTCGGTTTCGTTTTCGAGTGCGGGCCGCAGGGCGCCGATCTGCAGGTATGCGAGTATCTGGCAAGGAAGATCCGCCCGGAGATTACGCCCGTCTCCCGCACGTTGAGCAACAAGGACGACCTGCTCAAGGAAGCCGGTAGGGTAGCGGCATTGCTGCTCGCTGAGGGCTGCGAGCGGGTGTTGGTCGTCTGGGATCTGCGTCCTGCCTGGCCGGACATGGACAAGAAGCCCTGCCGCCGGGAGGAACGTGCGGCACTGCTCGAGGCCATTGCCAGCGCCCAGGTCGCATCCCACCGTGTTTTTCTGGTCTGCGTTGAGCAGGAACTTGAAAGCTGGCTCCTGGCGGATGAAACCAAGATGTCAGCCTATCTGTCCACTGCTACGCGTCCGTATAAAGCCAAGAAGGTGAAGAAGCCAGATGAGGTAAAGAACCCCAAGTCTGTGATGATCGAGTGCTTCAAAGAGGCACGAGGGCGCCGCTACGAAGACCGCACAGACGCGATTAAGCTTTTGAGAGTGGGAGAGACGAACCTGCAAAAGCTCCGTCGTTCGCCGAGCTTCGAGCGCTTCGAGTCGAAACTCAAGCAACCTGTGTTCTGACTGCGGATGCTTCATTATCCCTGCCGCTGGACAATGGGCAGGAAAAGCAATAAAAAAACTTATGAAACAATATGATGAGGCCGTTTTTATTATCCGGCGGGCGCTATGACCCGGCGGGCGGGGGCGCTGAGGCCGATCCCACTCCCCCTGCCGGAGCGGGCAAGCCGGACCTTGCCGGAACCGACACTCGCCACCCTCCATGCCGTCGGCAATCCTGCGTTGCTCGCTGAGCCCTTGCTTGGCCTGCTGGCTTCTCGCGACTGTCCCGGTCGCATCCTGCTCGATACCTTGGAACTGGTTCCCCCGTGGGTTCGCGACGGACGGGTGATCCTGAGCGGCTTCCACTCCCCGTTGAAGCAACAGGTGCTGCGCTCGGTGCTGCGTCGCAACGGCTGCGTCGTCAAAATACTGGCGCGCGGCATGGAGGAGTACCATCCGCCGGAGCAGGAGCGCGCGCCCCTGACGAACGGGACCCTACTGGTAGTGACGGCGTATCCCGACGGCATTCATCGCACCACGCGCGAGACCGCGCTGGCACGTAACCGGCTGGTCCTGGCACTCGCCAGCGAGTTGGTCATCCCGTATGCCGCACCAGAAAGCGGGCTGGCATCTTTGCTGACCGAGTGGGGCAATCTCTCAGGCACTACCGCTGCGCCCGGGGGCAAGTCCGCGATTACCAGGCTGTAGGCGGGCCCGAGACCCCACCGCAACAGACCGAAACCTCGAATTTGCACAGAGCAAGAATCTGATGACAAACAGAATTCGGAGCATCCTAGAGCAACTGGAGCAGGTCCGCGAAGACCTGTTGGCCTTGTCGGACGACATCTGGCTCAGCATCGACCATAACGACAGCCAGGCATTGGACGAGGGCGTCACCTTCAAGAAGACATACAACGCGAAGATGGCCGCCTTTGACCAGTTGGCGGGCGAGTTGTCGACCCTGGTACAGAAATTTACCGCGGTAAAGCTCGATGAATCAGCCGCCCCGGCAAACCAGACACGCCACACAACCGAGAGGATCATCCGCGACCTGGATCAACGCCAAGCCCATGGGCTGACAGAGGACTTCACCTTCAAGCGGCCCTACGGATTTCACATCGGGGACGAGGCACAAGCCGAGATCAATACCTGGCGGCGGCTATACGAACTGATCTGCCTGCACTTGGCAGGCCACGACGCGGACCGCTTCGCGCGGCTGCCTGATAATCCGACCTTCACCACCCGCCGCGGCAATTCGTCCTTTACGCGCGACCCGACAACCCTGCGCTCAGCCATGGCGCTCCCGTCCGGCGTCTATGCTGAGGTCAACCTCTCTGCCAATCACCTGCGTGACCAGATCAAAGCCCTGCTGGATACCTTCGATATTGAGCGCGAAGCGCTTCGTATCTATCTGCGCCAGGACCGTGACGCAGAAGGTCAATGAAAACCCCTCCGCCAGGCACCGAATCACTCGTCTACTATTTCGTGGACGAGGCCGGAGACCCCGTGCTCTTCAATCGCAAAGAGCGCGTGATCGTCGGCGACGAAGGCTGCTCACGCTACACGAAACACAAGCCGCTCACTCTGGCAGCTTTGGAGAATAAGAGGCGGGGGATATAGGGCTAGTCGGAAGAATGCACAAACCACACGGCATGAAGCCGAATTTCGTCCCCGGCCTTAGAACCAAGATATGCCAGCCGGCGCTTGAGATCAAGGCCGAAGGCGCTAACCGGCGGGCCTGGCTTAGAGCCGATAATCCTCCAGCGGATCGGCAGTAGCGCCCCGGCCGGAGCAGAAACCCCACCGCGACCCGGCCTCGCCCAAGGCCCACTCGACCACGTCCAGTGGGTCATCGCCCCGGGTCAGGCGTTCGTCGACCTCGCGGGGCAGGCCGAAGCGTTCCTTAAGGTCCTCCCCGGCGCGCCGGCGGCGGGCGCTGGCGATGGCTGAAGCGGCGTGGGCGATGCGGCCTTTGAGCGACGCGATGGTCTGCTGCTTGTTCATGACGACGCCGACCAGGAAGTCGATGACGCGCGTAGAGTCCGCCCAGCGCTCGCGCAGTTGGCGAATCCGCTCCTCGATGGCCTGGGGTTCCAGCCGTCCTTCGTCCAGGCAGTATTCGGCGAAGACGCCTTGAACCACGACGACAAACAGGGTCAGGGAGCGCGCGGCGTCATCGGCGCGGCCATAGACCAGCCGTCCGGCCTGGTCGATATCCAGCTCATCGAAATAGGCCCGCACGCCGGGGCTGGCACCGTCGATACAGTCGCCGACGCGATAGCTGCTCAGGCAGCAATCGAAGCGCTTGGTCTGCACCTGCGTGTCCTTGCCGTCGATCTCGATGTAGAGTGAATCGAACATGCCCATTGCAGTGGCCTCCGAGTTGGCGAGCTTGGCGTGAAAGTTCTTAGTAACGAGTCAAGAACGAGTTAAACACAATCGTTGTCGTGGTCTGTCGTTGTCGTTGTCGTTGTCGTTGTCGTTGTCGTTGTCGTTGTCGTAATCGTAATCGTAATCGGAGAAGCGATGCA
>NZ_CAIKKU010000132.1 GCF_903828115.1 uncultured Thiodictyon sp.
CGTAATCGAAGTTATCGTAGCGACCCGGATGAGCTCGCACGCCGAATTGCGTCGCTTCTCCGATTACGACAACGACAACGACAACGACAACGACAACGATGGCATTCTTCGTTCGACGTAGTTCCGACTCGCGACCAAAGAACGGCGGTCCGCTACCGCACCTTGACCCGCGTCAGCTCCTCCCCCTGCGGACCCATGACATGGGTCGAGCAGGCGAGACAGGGGTCGAAGCTGTGCAGGGTGCGCAGGATCTCCAGCGGCTGATCGGGCACCGCCACCGGGGTGTTCAGCAGGGCCGCCTCGAAGGCCCCAATGTTGCCTGCGGGATCGCGCGGCGATCCGTTCCAGGTGGTGGGGACCACGGCCTGATAGTTCTCGATCCGCCCCTTCTTGATGACGATCCAGTGCCCGAGCGCCCCGCGCGGGGCCTCGGTGGTGCCCACGCCCTTAGCCTCCCGGGGCCAGGTGTCCGGGTCCCACTTGTCGGTATTGGCGGTGCTGCTGTCCCCGGCCTTGAGGTTGGCCACCAGCTTGTCCTGGAAATAGCGCAGCTTGTGCACCGCCCAGGAGGCCTCAAGCCCCCGGGCGGCGGTGCGGCCCAGGGTGGAGAAGAGCGCGGTGACGGGGAGATCGAGATCCTTCAGGACCTTCTCCACCGGCTCCTTGAACTCAGGCGTGCCCTTGGCATAGCCGATCACCCAGCGCGCCAGGGGGCCGACCTCCATGGCGTGGCCGCGCCAGCGCGGGGCCTTGATCCAGGAATACTTGGCGCCCTCGTCGATCGCCTGGATGTTGGTCTTGGTGCCGACCGTGTTCGGACCCAGGACGAAATCGGGTTCGGTCACCCCGTCCCAGGGGTGCAGGCCCTTTTTCTCGTCCGGATAGCGGTACCAGGAGTGGGCGACGAACTCCTGGACCTGCGCCGGATCACGCAGGTCGACGTCGTGGACCTCGTTGAGATTTCCGTTGATGATGGCCCCGCGGGGCAGGAGCTGGTTGGCCGCCGTGTTGTCGTTGGCCCGCTCCGGAATGTCGCCGTAGGACATGACCGAGCGGCCGGAGAGCCCGCCGCCGTAGGTCCAGTCCTTATAGAAGGAGGCGATCGCCAGCAGGTCCGGGATATAGACCTGGTCGATGAAGTCGATGGTGCGGTCGATGATGGAGGAGACCAGGTTCAGTCGCTCCATGTTGACCGCGCCTACGGCCCCCGTGTCGTCGAGGTTGATGGCGCAGGGCACCCCGCCCACCAGCCAGTTGGGGTGTGGGTTCTTGCCGCCGTAGACGGTGTGGATCTTGACGATCTCGCGCTGGAAGTCGAGCGCCTCCAGATAGTGGGCGACCGCCATCAGGTTGGCCTCCGGCGGCAGCTTGTAGGCCGGGTTGCCCCAGTAGCCGTTCATGAAGGGACCCAACTGGCCGGACTCCACGAAGCGCTTCAACCGATTCTGCACGTCCCGGAACCAGCCCGGGGACGACTGCGGCCAGTTGGAGATGGACTGGGCCAGGGTCGAGGTCGCCTTAGGGTCGGCCTTGAGCGCCGAGACCACGTCCACCCAGTCCAGCGCGTGCAGGTGGTAGAAATGCACCAGGTGGTCGTGTGACTGCAGCGTCAACTGCATGATGTTGCGGATGGTGTTGGCGTTCTCCGGGATCTGGATCCCGAGCGCGTCCTCCACCGCCCGCACGCTGGTCAGGGCATGGGTGCCGGTGCAGACACCGCAGATCCGCTCGGTGAAGGCCCAGGCGTCGCGCGGGTCGCGGCCCTTTAAGATTACCTCCAGCCCGCGCCACATGGTGCCGGTGGACACCGCGTTGCGGATCACGTTGTTCGCGTCGAGATTGACCTCGCAGCGCATGTGACCCTCGATGCGGGTCACCGGGTCCACCACGACCCGGGTGCCGGCGTTGTCCAGGGTGAAGCCGTTGGGGGTCTCGATACTCATGAACGCTCACCTGTCTGATCGTTGCCCGCGGCACCTTGGGTCTTGCCAGGGGTCCGGTCCGGCTGTGGGTCGCCGAATTCGCCCGGCTTGCGGGCACGCTTGATGGCGGAGGCGGCGGCGTGGGCGACGACGGCCGCGCCCACGGTCCCGGCGGCGGCCAGCCCCACCCGGTCCGCGTTGAGCTCGACGCCGAAGACCCGGGTGTCGGTCACATGGTCGTAGAAGCTGCCCTTGTCCCAGAAACCGTCCTCCGAGCAGCCGATGCACCCGTGGCCGGACTGGATGGGGAAGGAGACCCCGTTGTTCCAGCGGGTGCTGGAGCAGGCGTTGTAGGTGGTCGGCCCCTTGCAGCCCATCTTATAGAGGCAGTAGCCGCGGCGCGCCCCCTCGTCGTCCCAACGCTCCACGAACTGGCCGGCGTCGAAGTGGCCGCGGCGGTAGCACTTGTCATGGATCCGCTGGCCGTAGAACATCTTGGGCCGGCCCTGGCGGTCCAGTTCGGGGATGCGCTCGAAGGTCAGCATGAAGGTCACGACCGCGGTCATGACCTCGGCGATCGGCGGACAGCCCGGGACCTTGATGATGGGCTTGTCATGGATGACCTGGTGGATCGGGACCGCGTGGGTCGGGTTGGGGTGGGCCGCCTGGACACAGCCCCAGGAGGCACAGGAGCCCCAGGAGATGATCGCCTTGCAGTCCGCCGCTGCCTCCTTGAGCTGCTCGAGGAAGGGCCGCCCGGCGATGATGCAGGACATGCCGTCCTGGTTGAGCGGCGGGTTGCCCTCCACCGCCAGGATGTAGTTGCCCTGGTACTTCTCCCGGATCTCTTTGATGATCGCCTCCGCCTGATGCCCGGAGGCGGCCATGATGGTGTCGTCGTAGTCGAGCGAGATCATGGACAGCACCACGTCCTTGACCAGGGGGTGCGCGGAGCGGATGAAGGACTCCGAGCAACAGGTGCACTCCAGCCCGTGGAGCCAGAGCACCGGGATGCGCGGCTTGGTCTCCATGGCGTGCACCAACTGTGCCGTGTAGGCCGGCCCCAGCCCCAGGGCCGTGGCGGTGAGGCTGCAAAATTTGAGGAAGCTGCGGCGGGTGATCCCCTGGCGCCGCATGACCTCATAGAAGGTCTCGGTGGTCGGCATCGTCTACTCCCCTGGGGTGGGCGACCCGGCTTGGGGGTCGCGTCTTGGTATAGGAAAGCCCGCAGCAAGTGCCGGGCCAAGGTGGGTTTGCAGTCGGATCAGTGGCTTGCGCTTCGGCTTGTGGTCTGCCAAGGGTTGTGCCGTAAAGGTCGTAACCAGTCGTTCGGGTTTGGCTGCAAACTATCTTTGCGTTCCGCGGCGCTGGTGGTGGCTGCGGCGCGATCGGCGCCGGTGGCGGGCCGCGGCGCCGTGTACCTTATCTGCCCTGTCGGCCTCGCGCGGCTAGGCGCCCGGGTGCGACCAGAACTGATGTGGTGACCGAGATCCCGGGTACGCTCTCGTTGTCGTTGTCGTTGTCGTTGTCGTTGTCGTA
>NZ_CAIKKU010000133.1 GCF_903828115.1 uncultured Thiodictyon sp.
GCCGCCGTTGTCGTAGCAGATGTAGAGCACGTCGTCGTTGCGCTCGAACATGCCCGACAGGCAGCCGAAGCCGATGTCGGTGGTGCCGCCGTCGCCGCCCTGGGCGACCACGCGCACCTCGGTGCGCCCCTTCACCCGCAGCGCCGCGGCGATCCCGGTGGCGACCGCCGCGGTATTGCCGAACAGCGAGTGGATCCAGGGGATCTGCCAGGAGGTCTCGGGATAGGGGGTCGAGAAGACCTCCAGACAGCCGGTGGCGTTGGCCGCGATCAACTGGTTGTCGGTCGCCTGCATGGCGGCGTCGATCGCGTAGCGTGCGCCGAGCGCCTCGCCGCACCCCTGACAGGCGCGATGGCCCGAGTTCAGCGAGTTGGTGCGCCGCATGTCCGCCTGCACGGAGCGCAGTTCGGGGTCGAGCAGACGGTTGCCGACGGTATGGGTGCCGGTCTGGTAAAACTTGACGGTGGTTGCTGTCATGGTGGGTGCCTCACTCAACCGACGCGGGCTGCCACGACACCCAGGTCGCGCAGCAGGTTTTCGGCGATCGGGCCGGAGCGGCGGGTGATGCGCTCGCGCTCGAGCTCTCGGTTCACCGCGTTCCAGTCCAGATCGAGGAAGGTCAGTGCCTCGAGCTTGTCATCCATCGCCGTGAGGAACAGTTGGTGCAGCGAGTCCTTGGTGATGGCCCGCCCCCCGAGCCCCGCGATCACCGCATAGATCGGGTGCGGATGGTTGCGCATCGCGGTGCGCACGTCGCGCGAGACGATGCCGCCGACGCCCACCGCGAAGCTCTTCTCCACCACCACCACGCGCTCGCAATCCCTCACCGCCTCACCGATCGCGGCGGTCGGGAAGGGGCGGAAGGAGGTGATGCCGAGCACGCCGATCTTGTGTCCCTCCTCGCGCAGGTCGTCGATGGTGTCCTTGATGGTGCCCAGGACCGAGCCCAGGGCCACCACCACAGTCTGCGCGTCCTCGGTGCGATAGGTGCGGATGAGCCCGCCCGAATCACGCCCGAACTGCGCCTGGAACTCCTCGGCCAACTGCGGGATCAGTTCCAGGGCCTGCATCTGCTTGGCGTGCGCCAGATAGCGCACCTCGGTGAAGGCCTCCGGGCCCACCATGGCCCCGATGGAGACCGGATCATGCGGATCGAGCACCTGCCGCGGCTCATAAGGCGGCAGATAGGCGTCCACCTGCGCCTGGGTGGGGATATCCACGCCCTCGTAGGCATGGGTGAGGATGAAGCCATCCATGCACACCATGATCGGCAGCGAGAGTTCCTCGGCCAGGCGGAAGGCCTGGATGTGCAGGTCGGCCGCCTCCTGGTTGTTCTCGGCAAAGAGCTGGAGCCAGCCCGCATCGCGCATGGACATTGCGTCGGTGTGGTCGTTCCAGATGTTGATCGGGGCGCCGATGGCGCGGTTGGCGAGCGTCATCACGATCGGCAGGCCGAGCCCGGAGGCATTCCACACCGCCTCGGCCATGAACAGCAGGCCCTGGCTCGCGGTGGCGGTGTAGGAGCGGGCGCCGGTGGCCGAGGAGCCGATGGCGACCGACATGGCGGCGAATTCCGACTCGACGTTGATGAACTCACAGTGTTGCAGGGTCCCGTCACGGACCATCTCGCTCAGGCCCTCGACAATGTGGGTCTGGGGTGAGATCGGGTAGGCGCAGATGACCTCGGGCCGGCACAGGGCCACGGTCGCGGCGACCGCGTGGGAGCCTTCACATTGCTTCAGCACGGTCGTAATCCTCCTTCTCTTTTTTCACGAAATCGTAGGCCGCACTGGCGGCGGAGATGTTACCGGACGCCACCTTGCCGGAAAACTTGTCCCTGATCGCCGCGTGGACCGAGTCCAGCGAGACGGCCCCGCTCATGGCCGCGAAGCCGGCGAGCAGGATGGCATTGGGCAGCGGGCGCCCGATGTGCTCCATCGCAATCTCGGTGGCCGGGACCGTACACAGGTGCGCGTGGTGCCAGCCGGGGAAGCGCTCGCTGATGTCGAGGTCGTCGAAATTTTTCTTGGAGTTGATGAGGACAAAGCCGTCCGGGCGCAACCCGCTGAACACATCCACCTGGTGGAGCAGGGTGGGGTCCTGGATGATGAGCCCGTCGGGCTGCATGATGGGCTCACGCAGCCGGATTTCCCGGTCGGAAATGCGGCAAAATGCCACCACGGGCGCGCCGGTGCGCTCGGAGCCGAAGCTCGGAAACGCCTGGGCGTGCTTACCTTCGAGAAAGGCGGCGATGGACAACATCTCCGCGCCTGTAACGCAGCCTTGGCCCCCGCGGCCGTGGATGCGGACCTGAAACATCATGATCGTGTCCCCTCTGTCTTGTTTGTGGTACGCAATTATGCCCCGCACTATGTAACAGTCGCACCGACCTTGCACCAAAAAATTTTCGGGGCGTACCCAGCACCCGAACCGGTCCCGGGCCACACTGACCCCATCGACCACTGATCCACCAGACGCCGGGGCCTGCCGGGCGGCGCCCACCAGCATGGCAGGCAGGCCATCAACGCACGCGGCCGGGATGAGCAGGCACCCGGTCCGGCCCGCCAGCAGACCATCGTGATCCTGGCTTACCATGCGTAACACATGGGTTTGCTCAGTGAGTTACTGCTGCCCCTTGTACCGCGTGTGCGCGGCCAACATCCGGCGCGCGGGCGCTGCGCGCGACCGCGGACCAGGCGCCCGACCTGATCCTGCTCGACGTGACGATGCCCGACATGGACGGCTACGAGGTGCTCGGGCGCCTGCGCGCCAATCCGGCGCCCCGGGCGATTCCGGTCATGTTCGTCACGGCCATCGACAGGTCGGAAAACGAGGAGCAGGGGCTCGCGCAGGGCGCGACGGACGGCTGCCCAGCAGCAGCCAAGGCTCCCGACCCACCTGATTGTGTTCGTTGGATCCCGACACTGCTCCGGGAGGCCATGTCTGTCGGCCCGCAATCCATGCCCGCCGTACCGCCAGCCAGAACAGCAGCATTACTGTCACCACCCCCAACGGGATATCTGTGGTCTGGGCCAGCGGGCGCCAGAACAAGGGCATCATCCACACCGCCGCCAAGGTGCTGATCTCCCAATCCAGGAAGCCCCGCCGCAGTCCCTCGGCCGCGAGCGCGGCCAGGGCCAGACCCAACAGGGTGGCATCGTAATCCAGGGCAAGAGGGGCGGCCAGCAGGGTCCCGGCGGCCAGTGCTGCAGCCTTGGCCGGCTGGGGCGCCGGCCCCCGCCACACCTGCCAGACCGCCGCTGCCGCCGTCAGGCTGACCAGTGCCTGCAGGGCCCAGGCGAGTCCGACCGAAGCGCCCAGCATCCGCGCGGCGGCGAATCCGCTGATCATCTTATGCCAGGGCACCAGGCCTTGCTCCAGTACCAGGCGGGAATATTCTGACTTGGCGAAAAAGGCCGCCCAAACCTCGGCCCCGAATAGCGCATAGCTCAAAGCCGAAAGGACGACCGCAGACAGCCCGGACCCGATCAGTGCCCGCCGGTTTCCCGCCGCCAGCAAGGCCACGGGCAGCAGCAACCCCAGTTGCGGTTTATAGAGCAGCACACCCATCAGTGCCCCAGCCAACCAGGGACGACGCGGCAGCAGGATCAAGCCCCAACCCAGCAGGGCCGCCGACAAGAATGCACTCTGGCCATGACCCAGGGCGACCGCTGCCACCATAATCACCAGTGATACACCGAGATAGATCAGCGGATAGACCCGCAACCGGCTAGAGTCGACCCAGTCGCCCGTCCTGATTCGTTCACGCAGCATGAGGGCTCTCCGTCGTCGTTTGGCTACCAGGTTTGCTAACGCAGATCGGCACAATGATAGAAATAGAAGCGGTCGTGGTCGCCCCAGACATTGCCTCTGACGTTTCCGGGTTCTGAGAGCTGTCCAGGGCCAGGCACTTGAGGCCGGGAGTCTTGGCTGGGTTTGGCTGGATCTGCGCAAATCCCTCGAAAATCCCCCCAGCGTAACCCCCGCCCCTCTGGTACCCTCCCTGGAAAAGCCGGAAACGTCAGGAAAGTAGGAAACTCCAGTAGAAGAAGACGCCCAACAATAACCCAACGCCAAGGGTTAGGGTGATCCGTCGGAGCCGCGCTTCAGTGATCTCATAGTAACCATCCCCCGGCAAAGCCGGGGGCTTTCATTCGTGAGCCGCTCGAAGCGGCTACGGGGTCGCTAACGCGGCCCCGCGGTTCTTGGGCCACCTAAAGGTGGCGAATCAGCCCCAGAGGTTGAGCTGTTCGAGACGCGTATCCTCCTGCTCTTGGTTCTTGATGTACTCTCGGATCGTGCCCTCGTCCCGACCCACCGTCGAGACGAAATACCCCCGAGCCC
>NZ_CAIKKU010000134.1 GCF_903828115.1 uncultured Thiodictyon sp.
GCAACGCCCTGGGTATGACGGATAGCAGACCCCAGCCCTGAAAGGGCGTGACATAAGGAACCCCGCCGTTATGTCACGCCCTTTCAGGGCTGGACCGAAAAACAACGCTAACCCAGGGCGTTGCCCTGGGCTGGTATGTTCGACCTCGTTGGGGTCGGTATGCAACCTGGTCGACACCCTGCTGGCCCTGATCAAGTCGTTCCGGGAGGTGGGCGAGACCCGTCGGCGGGAGACCCTGGCGCGGCTCGACGGGCTCAAGTGGCGGCCGTTCGAGGCACTGAGTCGGGATTAGGGTAGCGATGGGTTTCGCTTCGCTCTACCCATCCGGGATTAGCCGATCCAGGGCCGGTGCGGGACTGAGTTGCACACGCCGTCTTCAGGGATGTCCACTCAGGCCAAGGTCCGCCGCTGTGCTAGACTGCAAGCCTGAATTCAGACCGAATAAGGGTGCCAACCATGACTGACTCCATCATCAGCCTCAGCGCGTTCAAGTCCGATGCCAGTCGGCTGCTGGCGCGGATGCGCGAGGAGCCGGGTGTCCTGGTGCTGACCCAGAACGGCCGCGCCAGCGCCGTGGTCCAGGACTATGCGCAGTACCAGTTGCAACAGGAGGGGCTGCTGATGCTCAAGCTGCTGGTGCAGGGCGAGGCGGACATTGCCCAGGGGCGTCTCATCCCCCAGGAGGAGGTCTTCGCGGCGTTGCGTACCAGCCTGGAGGCGTCTGCGATCGAGTCGCAGCGCGATCAATGAGTGGGGTGCGGGTCGCGTGGACGGCGACCGCCCGGCGCGACCTGGAGGCGATCATCCGTTACATTGCGCGCGACAGTGCGGACAAGGCCCTGGCGGTGCTGGAGCGGCTGGAGTCCCGGGCGGCGACGCTGACGACTCATCGGGAGCGCGGGCGGGTGGTGCCGGAGTTGCGCGCCGTCGGCACCCTTCACTATCAGGAGATCATCGAGCGCCCCTGGCGCATCGTCTACCGCGTCCAGGGCGAGCGGGTCCTGGTGCTGGCGGTGCTCGACGGGCGCCGCAGCTTGACCGCCTTGCTCTTGGAGCGTTTGGTGCGCATCTGAGCCAGGGGCCTTGGTCCGCGCAGCGGACCCTACGGTTCAGAGTTCCTCCCACGGCGGATACACCAACCCGGGAATCCGCGGTGTGTCGACCCGGAAGCCGCAGCGGCGGGCATAACCCTCGAAGACGGTGATCTTGTAGGCCAGTCCCTCCGGCATCCCGGTGTCCGACCAGTGGTAGCGGCGCTCCCACTCTTGGGGGCCGCGGATCAGCGGCCAGCCGCAGACGGCGAGCCACAGGGCGAAGGTCGGGGCGGGCGAGGCGAGGGTTTCCGGTTCCCCGGCGTCCGCGTCCGCGTCGTCGCCGTTCCCGACGGGTGCGTGCTCCTCCCAGATCAGGGTGTCGCCCCGGCGCCGGGCCGCGATCCGTGCACCGTCCGCCCTCGCCGCGCCGACGACGAAGGCCATCCGCCCCTCGTCGTGCCGAATGCGGTAGGGCGGGTCGGCAAAATAACGCACGAGGCTCAGCCCGTGCTTCCAGTTCGCGACCCAGAAGCCTTGTTGCAGA
Organism: uncultured Thiodictyon sp.; assembly: GCF_903828115.1. Lineage (GTDB taxonomy): Bacteria > Pseudomonadota > Gammaproteobacteria > Chromatiales > Chromatiaceae > Thiodictyon. Next base: position 1,579 of record NZ_CAIKKU010000134.1, read on the forward strand.
TAAAAGCGCACCGCGCCCTGCCAGGGCCAGGCGGTCTCCAGGCGCAGGCCCCCGAGCCCCAGGTGGCGGGCGGCCCCCTCCAGCGCCGCCATGACCCGGGTGCCGCACCCGCTGCGCCGCCCTTCCGGGAACAGATACAGGCTCGCGATCCACAGGCAGGGCTGGCCCCAGCCGAGGTCCCGGACCATCACCGCGACCGTGCCCAGGCAGGTGCCGTCCTGTACCAGCCAGTAGGGCCGATAGCCCAACAGGTCGGCGGGGTCCCCCGGCACCTCGCCGTCGGTCAGCCCGCGCCGCGCCCAGTCGTGGATGGTCTCGTCCGTCAGGGACCGCGGGTCCGGGGCCGCGTCGAACCGGTACTCGAGATAGGTGCACAGTTCGCAGGCGCGCCACAGGCGGCGCTGCGCCGGGCTGCCCGGGGCCGCCGGCCGCAACAGGGGCACCGCGGCCAGGCAGTCCGCCAGGTCGGCGTTGTAGCGCTCGGTCGGGTCGTCCCGGTCGCGGACCCGGGGCATGGGGGCGGGCCCGGCGGCTCAGGGGGCCTTGGTGATCGTCGCCTTCTCGATCAGCAGCGGGTACTTGTAGCCCGAGCCGAAATCCATGTCGACAACCAGGGTGCCGACGACCGTGACCATATCGCCCGGGTTCGCGGTATCCATGGTGGTGATCGTGATGTCATTGGAGCCGTCGGCGGTGTCGCCGGTGCCGTCGCGCAGGTGCACCCAGTTGCGGTCCATGATCTGGTTGTTGACCTTCGCGACCTTGCCGTGCAGCGTCACCTGCTTGCCGCTGAGCGCGGTGCGTTCCTTGTACAGGTCCCCGACCGACTTCGCGGGCGCGGCGTCCTGGGCAAACAGGGGGGCGACCAGGAGTGCGGACAGGAGTGTCGCCAGGGGGAGGGGGGTTTTCATCATCGGCCGCCTTTTGGTGAACAACTGGTTGGAAGCGGCGATTGTACCCCGCTAATGCTTGGAGAACAGGTCGCGCAGGCGGCACAGGAGCATGCTGGGATCGAAGCCGGGGTCGGGCAGGACCTCGCCGCTGAGCACCGAGCGCAGCGCGCGGTCGGCGTCCGGCTCGCCGGTCAGCAGCAGATCCACCCCCTGCTTGGCCATGCGGCGGCGAAAGCCCTCCCCGGCCTTTGGTGGCGATGGCGATTTTCATGTGAGCGATAGACGTTGGAAGGCGTGACCCTGGTCCAGGGCAGCGGGGGCGGGGCGGTCCGCGCGGGTGCGATCAGAACTGATGTGGTGACCGAGATCCCGTGTACTCTGTCGTTGTCTTTGTCGTTGTCGTTGTCGTAATCGAATAATCCGACCACGATTAC
>NZ_CAIKKU010000135.1 GCF_903828115.1 uncultured Thiodictyon sp.
CTTCAGCCTTGGAGCGCGCCAAGGCTGAAGCCTTGGACTCCAGGCAGAGGCGGCGTGGTCGGCGAGTGCGCCGCAACCTAATGGCAGCGCCGTGGACGAGCGGGAGCGAAGTCCAGGAACCATTCCTCCCCGAGACTGCCTCATGAGGCCCGCGCCGACCACGACCTGCATGGTCGCTTCGGCTTCACGGCGCGCACGCTCTCAGGCCGCGGCGCGCCAACGCTGGCCACTCGCCGGGCGTCCCGCCTCCACGCCCTGACCGATCGCCTCGTTGGCGGCCGGGGGCCAAGCCGCAGACCGGCCCAGACCCTCCCGCCAGGTCGCGATCCAGGGCTCCACCCAGACCCCCGGGTCCAGATACCAAGGCAGCCCCAGGGGCAGTGCCCGCACCACCGGGTGCGCGGCCGGTCGCAGCGGCACGGCCGCGGGGACCGCGGGGCGGGACTCGGGCAGACGGCAATCGTACTCCAGGGTCCCGTCGCCCACCCAGTGGGGATCGCCGCCGAGTTGCCGCGCCAGCCGGCGCATGCCGGCGTTCTCCGCCAACACCTCGAACCAGAAGCGGCGGATGCCCTGACGCCGGGCCGCCGCAATCAGGTGGGAGAGGAGCGCCGCACCCACCCCCTGGCCCTGGATCAGGTCCACCGTGGCGATCGAGAACTCGGCCACCTCACTCCCGGAGGCCAGACGGATGCAACGGGCGAAGCCCAGGGGCTCCAACTCCCGCCCGGCCGCATCGATCCGCACCGCGGCGAAGGCAATGTGATCACGCCCGTCCACGGCGCAGAAGCGGTCCAGGTCATCCGGGGCCAAGGCCCGTCGGTCGTTGAAGAAGCGCAGGCGCCGGGACTGCGGCGAGAGTGACTCGAAGCAGCGGATCAGCAGTCCGCGATCATCCGGACCGGAGGGCCGGATCCGGTAGGCCGAGCCGTCGGCCAGGCGCCGCTCGAAAGAGAGTCGACGAAACATAGAAAACCTCCTGCCATGACGGCAGGTCCCGGCGGCAGGCCGCAAGGCGGCCCGAGGGCGCCGGGACGAGTGAGCAATGCCAGGAGGATGGGCGCGCCAGGCGTTGCCGTCAAGCAACAATGTGCTTTTTTCGCCTCAAACCTACGAATATTTAATATTCATCGCGATACAGTACACACGAGATCTGCTGAGCGGGGCAGCCTGATCGACTGTTTCTTTTTTGTTGCACAATCAGAGGCTAGACCACGCCGCCGCACCCGCGGCCAGGCCCGCCGCTGCCCAGTTGAGGGCGAGCTATCAAAGGCTATACACCTAAGCTGCGCCCGACCAAGCCCCGCTCGGATCAGCGCGACTCCGAGCCGCAAGAGAAGAACCGGGGACAGAGCAAGAAGAGCCGAAAAGAACCGGAAAAGAACCGGGCACAGACCCTGAGGTATCCCCACGAATCTGGACGAGACATCAGGGGAAGAACCGGCGACAGACCACGGTTTACCGCTCGTGGGAAAAGTGCACGCCGGTGGCGCATTGCCCGGGATACTGACCGAGCCGGCGGATGCGTCGTGCGCACCATGGCGCCGCCCGGGCCCCTGACCACGGCACGCGGGCGCGGCCTCTCAAGGTGCACGCGGCGCACCCTACGCCCAATGGGGCGCACAATTGCGGCTGGTGGTACTCAGGGCCTCGATCATCGCTCCGGCACTGGGGGCGCCGCACCCCAGTATGGCGCGGGGCCTTGATCGTCGTTCCGACCGGCGGCGGCCTTCTGGAGTCCAAGGCTTCCGCCTTGGTCCTGTGCATCCAAGGCTGAAGCCTTGAACTCCGACCCGGGGCGGCCGGAACGATGATCAAGGCCCGCGCAGCCTATCCGCAGCACGCCACGCCGCGGTCGCACGCGAGGCCGCGCCGCACTGGGGTGCGGCGCTCCCAGGGGGCGGTGCGCATGCCGTTCACCGGCGCTGCCTGGCCGGGATCTCGATCAAGGCCGGACCAGGTGTACCGCAATGCCGTCGAGTCAAGTACGCGGCTACCCGGTATGGACTTCTCGTTCCCACGCTCCGCGTGGGAATGCCGCGCGGGCGCTCCGCGTCATCAACCGGAATCCGGATCAACCAGTGAGGATATGACCGATGGGCAGTCTACGTCAGGGCGTCTCAATTGAGCTCTTCAATGAACGGGGAGCCGAGTATCTGCCCGGCTACCTGGGCATCGAGATGCTTGAGTTGAAGTTGAACTCTCTGAGCAGCCGGATGCCGGTCAGGCAACTGCATTTCGCACCCAACCACTTTCTGCACGCGGCCAGTATCGTCGCCTTGGCGGATACGACCTGCGGGTACGCGGCCTACGCGCATCTGCCCGCGGGGGCGGATTCCTTTACCACCATTGAACTCAAGAGCAATCACCTGGGCACCGTGAAGGAAGGCAGCATTGCCTGCCTCGCCACGGCGCAGCACTTGGGACGCACGACCCAGGTCTGGGATGCGATGGTCACCGATGAGGCCGACGGGCGCAAGATCGCCCTGTTTCGCTGTACTCAGATGATTCTGTGGCCCAAGACCTGAAAGAACAAGTTAACCACCATGCTCGTTGTCGTTGTCGTTGTCGTAATCGAAATCGAAGAAGCGACGTACTTTCCGGTGCGCGAGAATCCGCGGCACGACGATAACCTCGATTACGACAACGATTACGACAACGACAACGAAAATGGCGCGAGAGGCAGTCCCCAATGGAATTGTTTGATTTATCAGCGAACCGTTCCTGAGCCCCGCCGCCATACCCATCAGCCCCAGGCGACGAAGCGCGGCGTCGTGCGGGCCGTCGACAGCAGGATCGCAGCCCGCTTGCCGTCGGTGAAGTACGGATCGCCCGTCAGGTTGTGCCGGGGTGCGGCGGCGGCGCAGGCGCCCGCGCCGTCGACATAGCCGGCCGCGACCACCCGTTCGGCCTGGATCAGGTCTTCGATCAGGTAGTCGCGTGACTCATCGACATCGGGATCGATTCGATGGGTCGTGAGGTTCCAGGCCCGGCTGGTCAGGCGCACCCCGATGTCGCGGCTGACCTGCCCGACCCAGACACCCCGCCCATGAAGGCGCAGGGGCGTCAGCCACAGGCGCAGATGCAGCCGCTCGTTGATCGAGCGGCGGCTGCGCTGCAACGCCACGTCCTGGCTGCGGCCGAAGAGGTACAGCGGGCTGACCGGCGAGTAGCGGTACTGGGCGCCGAGCAGGAAGGCGCGGGCGGTCTTCGCGCAGGTGGCCAGCGTCAGTGTCTCACTCTCATCCCAGCGCGCCGCGAGCGCACTGAGCAGGGTCTCGAACTCGCCGATCACCACCAGGTTCAGGGGGTCCCCGGTGCGCGTCTGTCGCCGGTTCGTGGTGGTGGGCGGCAGGGCCGCCAGCCGTTCCAGCAAGGTCGGCACATCGCAATCGATGAGCGCATCCGGCGGATTGAGATCGGCGAAGTCGCGGCGCAGATAGTCGGCGTCAATGCCGGGCACCGCCAACGCGAAGGTGAAACTGACCGCCGCGGCGGCCGGCGCCGGTGGGGCGGCAGGAGTGGGCGCCGCATCGCGGACCGCGAGCCCCCGCACCGCGCAGGCGAGCGACTCGCCCGTCTCATGCAGGCAGACGTGGACGATCTTGGTGCCTGAATCGAGCGGCGTGAACACGAAGCCCTCCGCCGCCGCCCCGGGCGGGATCGGCCGCAGGTGGAAGGCCTGCGCGCCAAAGCACTCGTCCATCCGACGGTTGGCCCGCCGCGCCGTGATCAGTCTGGTGGGCAGGAGCACCAACAGCGGCAGGAAGAGCCAGCCGGCGACCCCGAACGCGGACAACTGCCTGACGATCGAAAAGTGATTGAGACCGGCCGCCTCCAGCGGTGTGAAATAGTTGGGACTGATACTGGACAGTTGCAGGCGCAACGGCACTGTGCCGCGATTCTCGACCCGCAGATACACCGGCTGAATGCCCCGTCGCGCCAGCGGCACGCCAAACACCTGCGCGCTGTCGGCCGCATCCAGGACCGCCACGGTCACCTGCGCCGAGCGGTCCGCCTGCACCTGGGCCCGCGACAGAAAGCCGCGCAGCAGCGGCAGCGGCCGATACCGCGTCGTGAACAGGCGGTGCAGCAGGGCGAGGGTCCGTGACATCACCGGCAGCTCAGGGTCGTCATGGGCGTGGGTTCGCGGTCAGGCATTGGGCGATTCTGGCCAGACGGCCGCGCCGATGCAAGCCGAATGACCGCGGTGCGGCGCTCGCCGGTGGTGTTTCCGGTCATCCGCACCGTACCCCGCACCGCGGCGGTGGCAACGGCGGCGTTACGCGGCCTGTTTGCCGGTCCCACGCCGGATGAGCGCCAGGCCGGGTACTCTTCGCTTTTTTCGTCCGCCACCGCCGGTCTGCTCAAGCGGGTTCGCATTGCCTCCGGCACGGCCTACGTGGACCTGCATGATCCGCGTGACCTGCTGTCCGGGGCGACCTCGAGTTGCGGAGCCGCGCAGTTGCGCACCCAACTGGACCGCACCTTGCGCCAGTTCCCGAGCGTCGAGCGGGTGCGGTATGCGATCGACGGCGACCCCCGCGCCTTTCACGAGTGGTTGAACGAGCCCTGCGCTGCGGCCAACGACCACTGTGACCCGCGGCCCTTTCACCCGCACCGCTGATCGTACCCTACAGCGACCGGACGTTCCCACGGACCGGGCGTCGTTGTCGTTGTCGTTGTCGTAATCGTGGTCGGATTGTTCGATTA
>NZ_CAIKKU010000136.1 GCF_903828115.1 uncultured Thiodictyon sp.
AGGTTATCGTAGCCCCCGGATTCTCTCGCAGCCCAAAGTGCATCGCTTCTCCGATTACGACAACGACAACGACAACGACAACGAACCCGACAACGATTGTTTTTGGCTTGTTCTTGACGCGTTACTGATCTCCCTCGATCGCCGGCATGGGTAGGGGGTTGCGGGTCCCGGAGCACCCCCGCCGCAAGTCCCCGCGCACCCGCCCGGGGTTGCGGACCAAGAGCAGCGACAGATAATTGACCGACTCCCCGCGCAGGATGCCGACCCCGGTCACCACCCGCTCATCCGGGGTGCCGACCTTCTCCACGAAGCAGGCGTGCGCCGTCAGCCCGCGCCGCTCCAGCAGGTCCAGCAGGGGATCGAGCAGGGGCTTGACCTTGAGCAGGACCAGGGTGTCGAAGGCGTCGATCAACCCCTCGATGACCTCGATGCCATAGGCCGCGGGGATCACCGCGAAGGTCCCGTCCTCCTCCACCAGGGGCACGGCAAGCCGGGCGGCGGCGGCGTTGAAGGAGGGCACCCCGGGGATGACCTCCACCGCGCCCCCCAGACCTCGCACCACCCGCGCCAGGTGACCGAAGGTGGAATAGGTGGAGGCGTCGCCCTCGACCAGGAACAGCAGGTCCCGCCCTTCGGCGAGTAGCTCGGCACAGCGCACCCCGGCGCGGGTCCAGGCCAGGGCCAGGGTCTCGGGGTTACTGGTCATGGGAAAGTGCAGTGACTCCGCATCCGCCGGCACCGTCAACCCCGCCCGACACACGATGTCTAGGGCATAAGAGGCCGCGTCCTTGCCCTTGACCGGATAGACCCAGCGCCCCCCCGACTGCAGGACCTCCCAGGCGCGGCGGGTGATGAGACCCGGGTCGCCGGGGCCGAGCGAGACGCCGATCAGGCAACCGGGCGGGCGCGATGAAACATCAGACATGGGGCGTTTCCGCTAACAGGATGGAGTTGAACACGATCGTTGTCGTTGTCGTTGTCGTAATCGGAGAAGCGAAGCACTTTGGGGTTAGAGAATCCGGGGCGCTACGATATCCTCGATTACGACAACGACAACGACAACGACAACGAAAATGGCGCTATCGGCAGTCACTGATGGAATCGTTTAACCTATTGTGAACCGTTTCTAAATCTTCATCATTAACAAAGCGAGCGGCGGTCAGTATCCAGACCGGGTTCAATGCGGCCAGCCGGTGCAGGCCGCGGATCGGCCGGCTGCGCGCGAGGGCGAGTTGGATCAGGTCCCAGGCCAGCCCAGCCCGGTCCAGGGCCGCCGTGGCAGTCGTCAGATTCTCCAGCGTAACCAAATTGAGCACCAGGCGCCCGCCCGGACGCAGCCGACCCGCGACAAGGTGGATCAGCGCCTCCAGGCCCCCGCCCGAGCCGCCGATGAAGACCGCATCCGGGTCCGGCCAGGCGTCCAGACCGGTCGGCGCCTCGCCCTCATACAGGCTGTAATTGCCGGCGCGCAGGCGCCGCGCGTTGGCCCGCGCGTCCGCCGCCTGGGCGGCGGCGCGCTCGATCGCCCAGACGTGACCCGCATAGCTGATCCGGCTGGCCTCCAGACCGACGGCCCCGGAGCCGGCCCCGATGTCCCAGACCAGGCTGTCCGGCCGCAGGGCGAGCTTGGCCAGGCTGACTGCCCGCACCTCCAGCTTGGTGATGAGCCCGGCACCCTCCCCTGCCCGAGGCCGCTGCTGTGCGAAGTCGCCATCCGCCAGGCCAAAGACCGGGTCGGACCCTGCCATGTGGGAGCGGCGTCCCGCCGCGACACCCTCGCCGCCGCGATCCAGCCCCCGCTCCAATCCGCCCGCCCGCGCCAGGATGACGATATTAGGCCCTGCAAACTCCAGCCCGGCCGCCTCTTCCAGGCTGAGATCCGAGAACAGGGCCTCGTCCGGACAGTCGAGCCGGGCGGCGACCGACAGCCTGATCTCCTCCCCGTAGCCCACCGTCAGGAGCGCCCGGGCAATCCGGTCCGGCCCGTTCTCGGGGCTCGTGAAGACCGCCACCAGCGGGTACCGGGCCACCGCCTGCACGACCTGGTACAGGGCATGGCCCGGGGTCGCCCCCGGCTCCCACTCGCCCGACCCGGCGCTGTGACAGGAGGCGATATGGGCGCCCTGCCAGGGCACCTTGAGGCGCGCGCAGGCCAGTTGCAGGGTGGACGGGGCCGGCAGGACCTCGATGGCCGCCGCCCCCAAGGCCGCGATCAGCCGCGCGCCGATACCATGACAGAGTGGGTCCCCAGTGGCGAGCACGACAACACTCAGCCCGTCCGCCCAGGCCTGGTGCACCCAGCCCGGGACCTGGGCCAGGGCGCCGTCCATCGGCAGTTGCCGGGCGCCCGGGGCCAGTCGGGAGGCGACCAGGTCCAGGGTCCGGGCGGCGCCGATCACGCACCCCGCCGCGGCCAGCCGCGCCCGTGCGGCCGCGGCCAACCCCGGCCAACCGTCGTCCAGGATTCCGATCAGGGTGCAGGTCTCAGCCATCGGCGTCGTCTCCAACGCTGACCAGCGGTTGACCCGCGAAGTCGCAGGCCAGCAGCGTCAGTCGATAAGGTCCAGGATAACAGCGGCGCAGGCTCTCCAGCGCCCGCAAGGCCAGGACCCGATGCAGCGGCACCGCGAGCCCCAGCGCCTCCAGACGCTCCGCGGCGAAGCGGGCGGTCGCCGCCACGCGGATCTGCGCCACCAACTCCGGCGGGGCCCCGACCTCGGCGGCCACCGCGGCGATCAGGTCCCGGTCCAGCGGGGCGCGCCAGGCGTGGGTCACCGCCAGGCCCTGCGCCATCTTGGTCAGCTTTCCCACCATGGCCCCGACGATGAGGTGCCGCATCCGCAGCTTGATCGCACTGGTAAAGGCCGCCTTCACGAAATCACCCATTTGCACGAAACAGACCTCCGCCAATCCCGGGAGCGCCGCCATCGCCCCCTTCTCGGTGCGCCCACCGGTGGTGAAGACGACGGTGGTCTGCCCCTGGAAGGCCGCCACCCGCACCGCCTGGACCAGGGCGGCACGAAAGGCCGCGGTGGAATAGGGCCGCACGATGCCGGTGGTCCCCAGGATCGAGATCCCGCCCAGGATGCCGAGCCGGGCATTCAGGGTCTTGCGGGCCATCGCCTCCCCGCCCGGGACCGCGATGGTCACCTCAAGCCCGTCCCCCGCCGCCAGCAGCGCCGCGCCCGCGGCCCGGACATTCTCCGCGATATTGCGCCGCGGCACCGGATTGATTGCCGCGCTGCCCACCTCCAACCCCAAACCCGGGCGGGTCACGACCCCGACCCCGGCACCGCCCCGCAACAGCACCGCGCCGGCCCCCCCGGGGAGGCGGCGCACCAGCGCCGTCAGGTGGGCGCCCTGGGTCGCGTCCGGGTCGTCGCCCGCGTCCTTGATCGAGACCGCCTGGGCCAGCTCGCCCGCCACCTGCCCCTGGCAGATGGCAAAGACCACCCGTTGGCCGTTGGGCAGCAGACAGTCCACGGACTCCGGCACCCGGCCCTCGATCAGCCCCAGGGTCGCCGCGGTCGCCGCCGCCGCCGCGTTGGCCCCGGTGGTGAAGCCGGTCCGATCGCCGCGCCCGCGGCGGGCGTCGCCCTTGGTCGGGCGGTCCCGGGTTTCATGGCCTTGACTCATTTTGTTCGCATACCGGCGCGGGGATCGACATCAGGCTTGAGGAAACTGACGCTGTCGAGTAAACGTCCAGCGGCCCTCCTGACGTAGGCCTTCGGCGACGTTGAAAAGCGCTCAATGCTCGCGCGGTATTCGTCAATGCCGATCACCTTGAAGAGCCGGATGTACTCCTTGAATTCCTTGTAAAGGCAACCACTCGCCAACTGGAACAAGAAAATCCTGGCCAAGCGATCTCTCTGGGAACTGCTCAGTTGCGTATGACGCAGCGTTCTTGCCATGCGCTCACAGTCGATTCTCATGCTTCGCGCTTGCGGCGCACATGATGGGTTTCGCTGCGCTCGCCTCATCTTCCGGGAGTGAATTTCCAGGGTCACGGCGGTGTCACGAGTGCAAGTTCGGCGGTGTCGGGCTTGTTGCCGATGCCGTCACCGTCGGTATCGACGGACTCACTGCGGCCGAGCACGAAAGGTTGATCGGACAAAAGAACCGAACGCCCTGGAACTGGCCGGATGACGCTGGGATTCGTTCCTCACCGCAATCCAAGGCCCTGCCATCACTTGCACCATCAACCTGTTCCATCCTCTCACATATCGTTCCCGGCGGCACTACCCCATAGATGACACGACCATCTTTGGTAATGCATTTTTCCGTCAATGATGAGTCTGCCAGTGACCTTATGCCAAACGAGATTCCATGCTTTTCGTAGAGCAGACTCCCGTACCATCCAATCGCTGCGATGATGGCAATAAAGATAAGCTTTTTCATATTGTGCTCATGTTTCTCGCCGGGTAGCCGTTCAGAGACCCGGCATTGGAGCCGGCAGCGGAGCGGCCGCGCGACCGGCGCGGCGCTCAGCGATCACGCCGGCCAGATAGGGCCACGGCACCTGGCCGCGCTGGCGACAGGTTTCAATCACGCTGGCGAGC
>NZ_CAIKKU010000137.1 GCF_903828115.1 uncultured Thiodictyon sp.
CGCGAGGTGGGCGTAGTTATGACCAAGGTCGGCGCCGGAACAATCGCTTGGCACGGATGAATGCCCCGTCCCGCCGGGGAGCGGCAACCCGGCCTTTGGCCTGCTATCGCGTCCGGTATTCGCGGATGCGCGTTTGTTCGATGAGAAGTGGCATTGTCGCAAGCGTGAAGACCTTGCCGTGTGTGGCTTGCAGCAATGCGCACACCTCCTCCACCGTGGCCAGCGCATCCATGGCGGCCCGGATGGTCGCGAGCTTCTTCGCGGTCGACCATGATGGTACCCACTCCGGCCGCAGGCCCCATATCGCCATCCGCGTTATATGTCCGAAGGCGATGCAACGGGTATCGCCGAGGGTCGGTTTCATACCGGCCAGGCGCAGTTCGGCCAGTTCGCGCTTCATCAGCCGCGCCAGTCCGGCCGCGTCCTCGAACAGCCAGGCGCGCGGCGTCGCGCCGCGGTCGCGGCAGACGAAGACGGTATCGACGATGGAGGAGGCGGTCCCATGGATATGGATGGACCCACCCATTTCCGCCGGGCAGGGTAGTGAGGCCGAACAGGTCAGGCCCGCGTCGAGGATGGCCAGCGCGGCGGCCTGATACGCCTCCTGCTTGTTGTGGTGATAAGTGAACAGCAGCGGCGCGCCGGGCTTGAGTGCGGCCGCCATCCGTGTGTAGACGGCCGCAAGTCCTTCGGCGAAGTGCTCGATGTTGCGCTCGGCCGTTGCGTTGCCGGTCAACTCGTCAAGGTGCCTGGTCGTCGTCAGCTCAAGGCCGGGGAAGTCACCGCCCATGAGCTTTCTGAGCCATACATAGCAGAAGTGCATCAGCTCGCCATACTGAACCATCCCGAAATAAGGCGGGTCGGTGAACACACCGTCCAGGCTGTGCGGCGCCAGCTCGATGTCGGTCGATGAGACGCAGCGGATATCGATGTCGCGCGGGGCGGCATCGGGCAGTTCCGGGTGTTTCTCTCCGATCCACTCACCGACGACGTAGTGCGTCGTTTTCCTCTTGCCGTTGAACAAGACCTCGAACGGCGCGGTGCAGTAGCGTTTCGCCTTGGTGTATTTCTCGGTGATATTGACCCAGGCGCCCGAGCCGATCGGCGAACCGTTCGGGTTGCGCAGGCCGAGGATATTGGACTCCACCTGCAGATAGCTGACCGGGAACCCATGGATCGAAAAAATATCAAGGGATTTCAGTGCCATTGCATCGTAGCGGCAGAGCATGTTCTGATAACGCAGCAGGTCGGAGAGATTCGTCGCCAAGGCCCGCCGCACCCGCCGGTCGGTTACGCCGGAAATAAACCGCGCGCTCGTTTCCAGTGCCAGCAACTGCCGGTCATTGAACAGCTCGCTGAACCGCTCGTAGCCCCAGCGGTGCAGGCGCGAGCTTTCGTCCCCGTCGGGTATCGCGTCGTCGGGCACGAACGACGGACGCATTTGTTGCCATGCCGCGCCTGCCGCCGCGACGCGCGCCAGATCCTCGGCGTCCGGCTTCTTGAACAGCCGACCGGGCCGCTTTTTCAGCTCGGGATTGTGATACTCCATGGCAAAAAGCCGGTGGGTGGGCGGGCCGGCGCCATGAAAGGGTGTTGCGTTCACATGGCCGCAATGCGGGCAGGGGCATTTGTTGCGCTTGACCGGGCCCTCGGTCCGCAGCTTCACGCCGCAGGCACAGTTCCCGGGATTTTTCGGGTCCGCCACTTCGTTGAGGTCGCCGCAGCCGGGGCAGACAAGCACATAGGCCGGATGCCGGGTGTCTTCGGCCAGCGTATAGCCGGGGAACAGGTCGAACCCCTGACCGCAAGCCACACAGGTCCCCGTCTTCACCCACATGAAGTATTTGACGTCGGCGTCGGCCCGTCCGGTCACCGGGCAGCGGGTCTTGTAGAAATGGCCAAGTGCCTGCGCCAGATGCTCAGCCAGTCGCCCGACCGTTTCGGTGTAGGCGCCGAGGTCGAGGGCGTCGATTTCCTCGCGTACCACCCAGGCCGCCATCGGATTGATGTCGGCGCCGACGACATTGCAGCCGATCCGGTTCGCTTCAAGCAGCGGCGTACCCCCGCCCATGAAGGGGTCGGCGACGGTGATTCCCGCGAAGCGGTGCGACTTGAAGTAGGTCGATACGATGGGGCCCGCGGCAAATTCCGACAGCAAGAGCCCGCGGAACAGGGTGCCGGGGCGGCGGGCAAACCACTTGTGAACGGCAATGATGGGGCGATAATTTTGCTGAATCTGCTTCTCGCGCAGGGCGAGTGCGGCAATGAAACTGATGTTGTAGTTTTTTTCGATACTCATGGGGCTGGCCTGCCGCGCGTCCTCAGTCTGGTCATTGCGCAGATTGGGGCTTGTTTAGTAGGGCGAGCGTCGTTGTCGTTGTCGTTGTCGTTGTCGTTGTCGTAATCGAGTTTATCGTAGTGCCACGGATTCTATCGCACCCCAAAGTGCATCGCTTCTCCGATTACGACAACGACAACGACAACGACAACGATTGCGGTTGTGTTCAGCTTGTTCTTGACGCGTTACTTAACCCACCCCGCTGCGGCACGGCGGGCCGCAGCAACCCACGCGGCGCTGCGACCAGCCACAGGTAGCTCAGGCCCGCCAGCAGACCGCACAGGGCCATGCCGAGCAGCAGGGGGCGCGCCGTGCCGTCATGGGCGAGGCTGACCAGGGAGCCGACGATGGCCCCGGTGCCGAAGCGCGCCGCCCCGGAGAAGGCCGAGGCGGTCCCGGCCATGGGCGCGAAGTGCATCATGTATCCCGCCATGGCGTTGCCGAGCACCACCCCGGCCACCCCCAGGTAGAGCAGGGTGGCGAGCACGATCGCCCACAGGGGCGGCGTGCCCCAGAGCGCGAGTCCCAGGAGCAGGAGCGCGGCGACCACCTGGACGGCCAAGCCCAGGCGCAACAGGCGCTCCGCCCCCAGGCGCGTGACCAGGCGGGCGTTGAGCGTGGTGGTCACCATGGCCGCGGCCACGTTGAGGCCGAACAGGACCGCGAACCAGGCGGTCGGAACGGCGTGCAGGATGATATAGACGAAGGGCGAGGTGACGATATAGGTCATCATGCCGCCGAAGGAGAAGGCCCCGACGAGCAGATAGCCCATGCCCGTGCGATGGTGCATCAGTTGGAGATAGTTGCGCAGGACCCGACCCACATCTGCCGGGTGGCGGCGCGCCGGCGGCAGGGTTTCCGGGAGCAACGCGAAGAAGAGCCCGATCGCGAGCAGTCCAATCCCGTAGAGGGCGATGAAGACCCAGTGCCAACCCACCTGACCTACGATGAGCCCGCCGATGGAGGGTGCCAGCAGCGGTGCCAGGGACATCACCAGCATCACCAGGCTCAGCACCCGGGCACACTCGTCTTTCTCACAGAGGTCGCGCACCAGGGCCGGCACCGTGACCGCGACGGCCGCCCCGCCCAGGGCCTGGACCACGCGCGCCGCGATCAGCGTTTCCATGGAACCGGCCAGAGCGCACCCCAGGCTGCCCAGGCAAAAGAGGGCCAGACCGCCACCGATGGTCGAGCGCCGCCCGCGCACGTCCGACAGCGGACCCAGGAACAACTGGGCCAGGGCAAAGACCCCGAGGTAGACGGTCACGGTGAGCTGGGCGAGTTCGATGCTCGAGCCGAGATCCAGTGCGATCACCGGCAGGCTTGGCAGATACATGTCGATGGCGAAGGGCGTCAGCCCCGAAAGCAGACCCAGGGTCAGGAGTATTGGCGGACGAATGTGCATGGAATCCTCGCTGAGGCGGCTTGCTGATGTCGGCTAGGGTAACCCGAAAGGCCGGGGCGCTGCCGGGGCTCCGGTTGGCCGGGGTGCGATCAGAACTGATGTGTTGACGCCGATCCGGTAGGGTACGCATTCGCACCCGGCTGGCCGGCCGGGGGGAGTGTGCATGGCGTCGCGGCCGAGCCCTGGCATGGACTCCAACGGGTCAAGTGATGCCCTAAAACAACCGGTTAATTCCGTTGAGCGCCGCCACCCGGTACGCCTCGGCCATGGTGGGGTAGTTGAAGGTGGTCTCGGTGAAATAGCGGATGCTGTTCGCGGCCCCCTGCTGGGACATGATCGCCTGGCCGATGTGGACGATCTCCGCGGCCTGCTCGCCGAAGCAGTGGATGCCCAGGATCGCGAGCGTCTCCCGGTGGAACAGGATCTTCAGCATACCCACCGTGTGGCCGGTGATCTGGGCGCGGGCCAGCGACTTGAAGTCCGCCTCTGCGACCTCGTAGGGGACCTGGGCCGCGGTCAGTTCGCGCTCGCTGCGCCCGATGGAGCTGATCTCCGGCACCGTGTAGATGCCGGTGGGAAACTCCTCGATCAGCGACCAGTCGCACTCCCCGTTCACGATATGGGCGCCGACGAAACGTCCCTGGTCATAGCTGGCGCTCGCCAGTGCCGGCGGTCCCACCACGTCGCCTACCGCGTAGATGTGCGGGAGTGCGGTCTGGTAGCTCGCGTTGACCTCCAACTGACCGCGCCGGTTGGGGGTCAGGTCGATCGCTTCCAGTCCCATGTCGCGGGTGTTGCCGGTGCGGCCATTGGCCCACAGCAGGACCTCGGTCTTGAACTTCTTGCCGGACACGCAGTGCAGCACCACGCCGTCGTCCGTTGTCTCCACCCGGTCTGCCGTCTCGTCGTTGCGGATCACCACCCCGCTCTGGCGCAGGTGATAGCTCAGGGCATCGGTGATCTCGTCGTCCAGGTTGGACAGCAGCCGGTCGCGGGTGTTGACCAGGTTCACCTTGATGTCCAGGTAGCTCATGATCGAGGCATACTCGCAGCCGATGACCCCGGCCCCGTAGATGGTCAGGGACCGCGGGGTGTGCGCCAGGGCGAGGATCGAGTCGCTGTCGCGCACCCGCGGGTGGCTGAAGTCCACGTCCGGCGGGTGATAGGGGCGCGAGCCGGTGGCGACGACGAAGTGCCGGGCGGTGAGTTCCTGCGCCGCGCCGCCCGGGCGTTCTACCGCGATCCGGTCGGGGGCCAGGAAGCGGGCGCGCCCGAAGACCACCTCCACCCGGTTGCGCTGGTAGTAGCGGTAACGGGTGCGCACCTGCTCGTTGATGACCCCATCGGCGGCGCGCAGCAGGTCCGGGAAATCCACCTCGATCTGATTGCGGGTGTGCTGAAACAGGGGGTTACGCCGGTAGTCCGCGAGCGTCTGGATGGAGTGGCGCAGGGCCTTGCTCGGGATGGTGCCCCAGTGGGTGCAGCCCCCGCCGACGGCGTTGTGGGCCTCCACGACGGCCACCTGCCGGCCGGCCTTGGCGAGTTTCATGGCGGCGCCCTCGCCGCCGGGGCCGGTGCCGATGACGATGGTGTCGAATTCACGGGTGGTCATGAATGTGGCTCCGGTCGGTCCAAGTTAAGACGCCCCCGATAACGATGCGCTCTTGGGGGCGAGCGGTCATCAAGTGTAACAATTTTGAGGGATTCTGTCGGGCCCCTGGCGAAGGGGGAGGATGCCACGCCCCCCCGGAAATGGTGTGCGCCAGCGGACCGAAAGACGCCATACCACCTTGCATGCTATACTCTAGCGCCGCGCTCCAACGTGTTGTTCCTGTTGACCTCGATAGTCCCGCCCTGTATTCGTAACCGAACGAATGGATTGCGTTTGGCGGTATACGGTTCCTGCGCATGGGGCGCCGCGTCTGGCTGACACCATGGCGCCCGCGCTTTGCATGAGGCACTATAGCGTTTTTGGCGCTGAGAAGATGAGGGTCTATCGGTGGTCTTTTTCACGCATCGCAATCTACTGCTGTCCTTATGGATAACCACAGGCTTGTCCGTCTGTCTAGCCATCTATGGCGGCATCGCTGCATACTCGCCCGTGCCTTTCTGGGATATGTGGGACCATCTGGACTTGGCAGCCAAAGCTCCAACCGGTGGCCTCCAAGTCTGGTGGGAGCAGCACAATGAACATCGAATTGTTTTGGCAAAAGTTTTGTTCTTGGTCGATCAGTCGTACTTTCACGGAAACCAATGGTTCCTGATCCTGGCGAACTACCTTATTGTCGCACTCTCCTGTGTCGTTTTCGTCGTACTTCTCAAGGAGCAGCTCGGCGAAGATGCAGATCCTATCCCTTTGCGTGTGCTCTCACTTATTCTAGTTACGATGCTCGTATCCTGGATACAGATCGACAATCTGACATGGGCATTTCAAAGTCAGTTTTTTCTGGCGCAGTTACTACCGCTCATTGCATTGTTTCTGCTATTTAAATCCGCTGCGGCGCCGGCGCATTCCCGGGGGCTCTTCATTCTTGCTTGTGGAGTCGGCTTCATATCAATAGGGACCATGGCAAACGGGGTCCTGGCCTTGCCCTTAATGCTTGGGCTCAGTCTCATCTTGCGGGTTACGCGAATGCGGTTAGCCATATTGGCATTGGTGGCTATCGCTGGCGTCAGTCTGTACTTTTTCGATTACCATGGCGTGAGCACCCATGGCAATCCTGGTGATGCAGGTCGCAACGCGCCTGGCGACATAATACGCTATGTCCTGCTGTATCTCGGTGGGCCCTTTTATTTCTTCACCTTCGGCAGCAAGGCAGCGGCGTATACCGCGGGTGCGTTTCTAGTCTGTTCGTCAGTCGTTTTTGCCCTGCAATGCATGCGATCACCCCGCGTCGGGGGGGGCCAGATTGTCACGCTCGCTTTTCTCGCATATCTTGGTGCCACCGCGCTGGTTACGGCTGCCGGGCGATTGTCATTCGGTGTTGATCAGGCGCTCGCCGGCCGTTACCAGACCCCAGCGCTCATGGCGTGGGCGGCATTGTTGATTCTCTATGCGCCATCGTTTTCACGATTATTGCAGCGGCAGCCGGTTCAAGGCATCTCGTTGGCATTGATGATTGCGCTTTTGTTGCTCCCTCAGCAATTGACTGCAATTAAGAATAAGCAGGATTATAGTTAACCGCAAAAATTACTGTACTAAAAGTCAAGTGAAGGAGCCCCTGTCATGAATAATCATACCCCCGTTATTGATAATGACTTCCTGATTGTTTACTATTTAGAAAAAGAGAA
>NZ_CAIKKU010000138.1 GCF_903828115.1 uncultured Thiodictyon sp.
ACATCCACCCCAGCAAGGTCGTCAATCTGGGCGACGAGGTGGAGGTCATGGTGCTGGACATCGACGAGGAGCGTCGCCGCATCTCGCTCGGCATCAAGCAGTGCGCCATGAACCCCTGGGACGAGTTCGGCGTCACCCATAAGAAGGGCGACCACGTCTCCGGCAAGATCAAGTCGATCACCGATTTCGGCATCTTCATCGGCCTGGACGGCGGGATCGACGGCCTGGTGCACCTGTCGGACATCTCCTGGGACGAGCCCGGCGAGCAGGCCCTGCGCCGCTACAAGAAGGGCGACGAGTTGGAGACCGTGGTCCTGTCCGTGGACCCGGAGCGCGAGCGCATCTCGCTCGGTGTCAAGCAGCTCGATCGCGACCCCTTCTCCAGTTTCGTGGCCATCCACGAGAAGGGCAGTGTCGTGATCGGTGCCATCACCGAACTCGATGCCAAGGGCGCTACCGTCGCCCTGGGCGACGGGGTGGAGGGTTACCTGCGCTCCTCCGAGATCTCGCGTGATCGGGTGGAGGATGCCCGGGCCGTGCTCAAGTTGGGCGACGAGATCGAGGCCAAGTTCATGGGCGTGGATCGCAAGAACCGCACCATCTCGCTCTCCATCAAGGCCAAGGATCAGGAAGAGGAGCAGGCGGCGATCAAGGGCTATGCCCGCGACATCTCCGGCGGCGCCACGACCTTGGGCGACCTCCTGAGAGAGCAGATGGAAGAGGCCGGGCGCGACTGATCAGTGCCGGGTCCCTTCAGGTCTGAATCGGGGGGGCCGCTCGGCCCCCCCGGTTTTCCCTGGTGACCCCCGCGGGCTTCCCGCGGGCTACCTTTACTAAAAGGAATCGACACCATGACGAAATCCGAGCTGATCGACGTGCTGGCGGCCGAGCAGGATCACCTGCCCTATAAAGACGTGGAAGAGGCCGTGCGTAAGGTCATCGACCGCATGAGCACGGCCCTGGCCGGCGGCGAGCGGATCGAGATCCGCGGATTCGGCAGCTTCTCACTGCACTTTCGCCCGCCGCGGATCGGCCGCAACCCCAAGACCGGGGACGCCGTTTCCCTGGCCGGCAAGCATGTCCCACATTTCAAGCCCGGCAAGGAACTGCGCGATCGGGTCAACGACGCCTTCGAGGCCAGCCGCGAGGACGAGGCGCCGACCAAGCCCAAGCCGGCCGCCGCCGCGCGCGGCTGAGCCGCCGCCGCACGGAGTCCAAGGCTTCAGCCTTGGCTTTCCTCGCCAAGGCTGAAGCCTTGGACTCCAGTGCCTAGGCCCGCAGCCTGGATGCAGCGCAGCGCAATCCTGGTCTTGCACCAGCGCTGGGAAGATCGGGCGGCGCACATGATGGGTTTCGCTGCGCTCTACCCACCCGACCTACGACCTACGGCCGGCCAGCCGCCGACCTTGCCCGCCGCCCGCGGCGCGGCTATGCTCGCGCTTCTAACGAAGGTCGACACCGACGAGGAGCGAGACGATGAAATTTCCTGTCCTGATACTGGGCCTGGCCCTGTCCCTCGGCGCACTGACCGGCGCCGACGCCGCGGAGCCGCCGATCGTCATCAAGTTCAGCCATGTGGTGGCGGCCGATACGCCCAAGGGCAAGGCGGCCGACTTCTTCGCCAAGCGTGCCGCCGAGCTGACCGGCGACAAGGTGAAGGTGGAGGTCTACCCCAACAGCGCGCTCTACAAGGACAAGGAGGAGCTGGAGGCGCTCCAGATCGGCGCGGTGCAAATGCTGGCGCCCTCGCTCGCCAAGTTCGGCCCGCTGGGCGTCAAGGATTTCGAGGCCTTCGATCTGCCCTACATCTTCGGCGGCTATGACGATCTGCACACGGTGACCCAGGGCCCGATCGGCGCGGCGATCCTGAAGAAGCTGGAGCCCAAGGGCATCGTCGGACTGGCCTTCTGGGACAACGGCTTCAAGTCGTTTTCGGCCAGGTCCCCGATCAAGACGCCGGCGGACATGAAGGGCAAGAAGTTCCGCATTCAGTCCTCCAAGGTGCTCGAGGAGCAGATGCGCGCGCTGGGCGCACTGCCCCAGGTCATGGCCTTCTCGGAGGTCTATCAGGCGCTCGACACCGGGGTGGTGGACGGCACCGAAAACCCGCCATCCAACATGTTCACCCAGAAGATGTACGAGGTGCAATCCAATCTGACCATGACCCAGCATGGCTATCTGGGTTATGCGGTGATCGTGAACAAGAAATTCTGGGACGGTCTGCCGGCGCCGCTGCGCGGCCAACTCGAACAGGCCATGAAGGAGTCGACGGACCTGGCAAACCGGATCGCCCAGGAAGAGAACGACAAGGCCCTGGAAGGCATCCGCGCGAGCGGCAAGACCGCTATCTATGAGCCGACCGCCGAAGAGAAGCTGGCCTTCAAGAAGCAACTGGTCCCGGTGCACAAGACGATGGAGGGGCGGGTCGGCAAGGACCTGATCCAATCCATCTACGAGGTCACCGGCTTCAAGCCCGACTCTTTATAAACCGCTTATAAACCGCGTCCGGTCTTACACGCGAGGTTTGTACATCGGTGCAACCTCGCGTGAACCAACAGGCGTCATCGCTGACGCGGTTTATCTTGTTAACTGCTTTCATTTTTTAAGCCGCGTCACGCCCAGTGCTGCCAGGGGTCGTGAGGCCGGGGTCACTCAAGCCCATGAATGCAAATGCGGACGCGGCTTAAAAAATGAAAGTGCTTGATCGTCTTGAGGAATGGCTCATCGTCCTGCTCATGGGCGGGGCGACGGCGATTGTGTTCGTCGCGGTGATTCACCGTTATACCTCCGGCCTGGACATTCCCGTGGTGCAGGACTGGCTCTTGTCGCTCAACTTCGGTTGGACACAGGAGCTGTGCATCATCATGTTCGTCTGGATGGCCAAGTTCGGCGCCGCCTACGGGGTGCGTACCGGCATCCATGTCGGGGTGGACGTGATGGTCAACCGCCTGGCGGACAAGAACCGCGCCCGGGTGATCCTCTTCGGCCTGCTCTCGGGCGCGCTCTTCACCGGCATCGTCGCCACCCTCGGCGCCCGCTTCGTCTGGGAGAACGGCGCGCACTACGGCATTTTCAATCTCTTGGGTCTGAGCACCGGCGAGCTGCCGGAGGGCCCGACGACCCCTGACCTGGAATGGCCGACCTGGGCGGTCTATCTCGCGGTCCCGCTGGGCTCGGGCCTGATGTGTTTCCGCTTCCTGCAAGTGGCCTACGCCTTTTTCCGCACCGGGGCCCTGCCGCAGCATGACCACGGCCATGTCGAGGGTCTGACTGAAAAGCCGCTGCCGGTCGATGTCAATATCTACGACATGGACGACAACCTGCACTTTCGCGATCTGACTCACAAGCCGTTGGGCGAATCCGCCGAGCGGGACGCGGCCGACCGTAAGGACGGCCAATCATGAGCGCCGTCATCATCTTCGGGCTGCTGCTGGCGCTGATGCTGACCGGGATGCCGATCTCCATCGCGCTCGGCCTCACGGTCCTGACCTTCCTCTTCACCATGACGCAGGTCCCGCTCGAGGCGGTGGCGCTCAAGCTCTTCACCGGCATCGAGAAGTTCGAGATCATGGCGATCCCCTTCTTTATCCTCGCCGGTAATTTTCTTACTCACGGCGGGGTGGCGCGACGCATGATCGCATTCGCCTCGGCGATGGTCGGACACTGGTACGGCGGGCTCGGGCTGGCCGGCGTGGCGGCCTGTGCGCTCTTCGCGGCGGTCTCGGGCTCCAGCCCCGCCACGGTGGTGGCCATCGGCTCCATCCTCTTGCCGGCGATGATCAAGGCCGGTTTCCCCAATAAGTTCGGGGCCGGCATCATCACCACCTCCGGGGCCCTGGGGATCCTGATCCCGCCGTCCATCGTCATGGTGATGTATTCGGTGGCGACCAATACCTCGGTCGGTGCCATGTTCATGGCCGGCGTCGTCCCCGGTATCGCGCTGGCCGGCGTGCTGGGCGGCGTCACCTGGTGGCGGGCGCGCAAGTTCAATTACCCGCGGCAGCCCAAGGCGAGTCTCGCCGAACGCCTGCGGACCTTTAAGGATTCGCTGTGGGGCCTGCTGCTGATCGTCATCGTGATGGGCGGCATCTATGCCGGGCTCTTCACCCCGACCGAGGCCGCGGCCATGAGCGCGGTCTATGCCTTTGTCATCGCGGTCTTCGTCTATAAGGACCTGCGTCTCACGGACGTGCCGCGGGTGCTGCTGAACTCGGCGAACATGAGCGCCATGCTGCTCTATATCATCACCAACGCCGTGATGTTCTCCTTCATCCTGACCAACGAGAACATCCCGCAGTCGCTCGCCGACTGGATGCTGGGCCAGGGGCTGGGGCCGATCGCCTTCCTGCTGGCGGTCAATGTGCTGCTGCTCATGGCCGGCAACTTCATGGAGCCCACCTCGATCGTGCTGATCTTCGCGCCCATCCTTTTCCCGGTGGCGATCAAATTGGGGATCAACCCGGTGCACTTCGGCATCGTCATGGTGGTGAACATGGAGGTCGGCATGTGCCACCCGCCGGTGGGTCTCAACCTCTACGTGGCGTCCGGGATCACCAAGATGGGCATCACCGAGCTGACCGTCGCGGTCTGGCCCTGGCTGCTGGCGATGCTGGGCTTTCTGATGGTCGTCACCTACTGGCCGGGCCTGTCCATCTGGTTCCCGAGCTGGCTGGGGATGATGTAGCTCCAGCATCCCCCATCGGGTGCGATCAGAACTGATGTGTTGACGCCGCTCCCGTAGGGTACGCATCGCGTACCCACCGAGCCGCGGCAACCTCTGGGGCCAGGCGTCGTTGTCGTTGTCGTTGTCGTAATCGAACAATCCGATC
>NZ_CAIKKU010000139.1 GCF_903828115.1 uncultured Thiodictyon sp.
TCCGCCGACTCAGAGAACGAATTAAGTAAACTGTCCCCGGAATTCGTACGGAACGAATTTTTTCAGCCGCCCTTGGCGCGCGCCAGCCGAGCAACAGGCGTCTGTGTGACCCGAAAGTCCGTGAATCTAGCGCGGCGTTCAACGCAGACCAGCGAACTCGCTCTCGCTCGTTCGCTGGCTGGTTAACGCCGCACGTTAGGCTACTCGCCCGCAGAGACTACGAACACGATGCACACTAAGACGCAACCAAGCATGAATCGGCTCATCTTAATCGGAGCAATCGCAGGCGCCGGAGTTCCATTCCTCGCAGCAATTGCGATGTTTATCTGGATACTTATCCACTCAACCCCGGATGGAATCGCCCCTGGAGAGATTGCCGTACGAGGCGTTTGGTGGTTCATCGCAATCGGCGTTGGCGCAGGAATAGAGTCAGCCAGCAGTCTGGCAATTTGGGGCCGAATGCGACGTGGTGAGAATATCCCGGGATTAACTCGCCTTGCTTTTCAGCTCGTTATTCCTTGGCTGGTAACTCTCATACTTGTGTTGATTTTCGGGTCGACTGTACCCGTGCTTCAAACAGCCGCGAACGGTGCATCAATGGAACTAACGGACTTCTTCGTTATGGGAGGAATGATGGGTTTCATAGCCGTCTTTTTGGGAGCGTTTGCTGACGCCATAGCCCAAAGCAACCTTGAACGCGCTGCGGGAATAAGGCGGGAATAAGGGAATAAGGGGCCAGGCTCGAGTTCTTTCCGCGAGGATGAATAGGAGCCTAACCTCTGTCTCAAAACCGAGCGCGCGCCACAGGTGTCGTGCTAATTGGCTAGCTCATCAGGGGCGCGCGCCGGTTTAGACTTCACGTTAGGTTAAATAGGGGCACATCTCGTGGTAACACGGCAGTCCGTCTGCTACAACGTGCTAAAGAAGCACGGAGTTTTGATCACGTATTCCGGAAAATCCTTGGGAAAAGTCAACTCCCTAAAAAAGATAGGAGAGACATTTGCTCAGTGGAAACTTCGAGTCCTCGGGCCAAACGTCAAAGATGTCCTCGTTTATTCGCCTTATGCCCCAGCGCCTCAGACTCACATGGCGACGCTGGAAGAATCCAGCGGTGGCAGTCACGTCCATAAGATTTTCGAGGCATTCGGCCGCCGCAAAGACAAATTGAGAGATAAAGAAATAGAAGAAGCTACTGAGGAAGCTTATGAATTGTTCGCTTCAATCCCAAAGGAAACCGTTCAGGATATTGCCGATTCATTTGGAGCCACTTTACAGCCTTCACTGAAGGAACTGCTTGATGGTTTCCTCAACACAACAGCAGAAGACATTGACACTTCTGAATTTCTTCGAGCGCTGTTAGAGAAGTATAATGAAACGGTTCGCTTGTATCGAGAATCACAAGGCTAGCGACGGCCCCAAAGCGCAAGCTTGCGCTTTGGGGCGGTCGCTAACTTCCGCAGTTACACGCAACTGAGACCCCCAGTTTGACATCTCTTGTCTATATCGAAACATCCGTGATCAGCTATCTGACAGCGCGGCCCAGTCGGGACGTTGTGATCGCTGGTCGCCAAGCAATCTCTCAAGATTGGTGGCAGTACGAAAGACAACGCTTTGAACTACGAATTTCCGCGCTTGTTGAAGAAGAGATTAGCCGTGGCGATTCTTCTGCCGCAGTTCGTAGGCTTGATTTCGTCGCAGGTATCCCTAGTTTGGTTATTGCTGAGAACGCAGTTGAATTAGCCCAGAACCTGATAGAAAAAGGCGCCATTCCGAAAGGCAGCGAAGAAGACGCACTTCATATTGCAATTGCGGCAACCCAGGGTGTGGAGTATTTGCTTACCTGGAATTTCAAGCATATTAATAACGCTGAAACAAAGCTGCAAATTGTCAAGATTGTAGAATCTTTTGGCTATGTGTGCCCTCAGCTTTGCTCGCCCGAAGAACTTGGAGGCAATTCTCATGATTGAAGATCCTATCGTTGCAGAAGTGCGAAAGTACCGCCAGCAGCACGCCGCAACCTACGGGCATGATTTAAGAAAAATCGTGGCGGCACTTCGCGAGCGCGAGAAACTATCAGAGCGGCCAGTATTAAACCCCGGCCCGAAGTACATTTTAGGAACTCCGGAAGCTAACAAGCGGCCTTAAAAGCGAGCGCGCGCCACGGGCCTCGTGCTAGCGTGCAGCGTCATCAGGGGCGCGCGCCGCTTTAGGCCGGTCGTTATCGCGCCGAGCAAAGCTCGGCGTCTCTTGCGGGGTGTAAGTCCCCGTCGGGTAAGGGTTAGCTGTCCGCCCGTATCGAGTGTTGGTCCTGCTGCGGAGTGGCGTAAGCCGCGAACAACATTGCAGGGCAAGCGTACACAGAGCATTCTGTAGACCGTAGTGGAAATCGCGTTCCCTGAAGTGCTGGTACAGCTTCGAAATAGGCTTGTTGCGGATGCCGACAGTTTTAACGTCCTGGAAGGCAATACGAAGCACCCGCAGTGGCTGGGGTGTCGAGGTCCGCCGGAGTCCTCAGGCCATGGTATGCAGAAAGAGAGACGTCGGAGAACTCGGGAAGCCCCGAAGGCTCCTGGATGAAGCACAATGATGAAACTGTTTGGGCTGGGACACGAACGGGTGATGAACCCTGACACGGCGTGCGCTCGGGTGGAGTCAGCGGGCATGGAACAACCAGGCAGGCGGGAGTCCGCCGAATACCAACGGGGTGTCTTATCGGGCATAGTAGTCGGCGACGGGGAAAGCCCGTTACATGGCGAAGGACCCGACGGAAGTACGCAGCCCACACAGGAAACTCATGCCGGACATGCAGGATCGGGTAAACATGAGCCAACCTCACTGCGGGCAATAGCCAATCGAGCAAAAGAGAGCAAACACCATCGCTTTCGCAATCTCTACCACGAGGTAAATGCCGAGTTATTGATGCACTGCTGGCACGGCTTGAATAAGGATGCGGCCAGCGGCGTCGATGGGCTGACGGCGGAGACTTACGCAACCAATCTGGAAGGCAATATCGCCGACCTGGCGGAGCGTGTGAAAGCGGGGCGCTACCGGGCGAAGCTCGTCCGGCGCGTCTACATCCCTAAAGAGAATGGAAAAGAAAGGCCGCTGGGCATCCCGGCGCTGGAAGACAAACTCGTACAACTGGCCTGTGCCAAGTTATTGGGGGCGATCTACGAGGAAGACTTCCTCGACTGCTCCCATGGCTACCGCCCGGGTCGGAGCGCCAAGGACGCGGTGCGCGATCTCAGCGTGACGTTGACGATCGGCAAATTCGGCTACCTGGTGGAAGCCGATATCCGGGGGTTCTTCGAGCACATCGACCACGACTGGTTGCGGCGAATGCTCAGTCGACGGATCGACGACCGCGCCTTTCTCGATCTCATCGGCAAATGGCTCAAGGCAGGGATTTTAGACACCGATGGAGCGGTGCTCCAGCCCGAAACAGGGACCCCGCAAGGGGGAATCGTCTCGCCAGTACTGGCTAACCTCTACCTGCACCACGCCTTGGACCTCTGGTTTGAGCATGTGGTCAGACCCCGCTGTCGGGGCGAGGTTCTCCTGTGCCGCTACGCCGACGATTTCGTCTGCGCCTTCCGCTTCGGCGCCGATGCGCAGCGGTTCTTCAAAGCGCTGTCGCAACGGCTGGCCAAGTTCGGCCTGGAAGTGGCCCCTGAGAAAACGCAGGTCTTGCGTTTTAGCCGCTTTCATCCGAGCATGAAGCGGCGCATCACCTTCCTGGGTTTCGAGTTGTTCTGGTTTCCGGACCGCAACGGCACGCCCCAGGTCATGCGTCGCACCGCGCGCAAGAAGCTTCATGGCGCAATTGGGCGGATTACGGACTGGATCAAGAGTCACCGGCATCTGCCGGGCAGGGAATTTATCAAAGGGTTGAACCGGCGGCTGCTGGGGCACTACAATTACTATGGTCTGCGGGGCAACTCGCGCGACCTGTGGCGCTTCTTTCAAATCGCCGTCGAGAGTGCGTTCAAATGGCTGAATCGGCGCGGCGGCAAGCGTAAGAGTTTCACTTGGCCGGCGTTCAACCGCGCCTTGCAGAAACTCGGAATTGCCCGGCCCCGTATCACCGAGAAGCCAGCCGCACCACCGGTGTTTGCATGACCTTGCTCGCGCGAAAGCGAGTACAACCGAGGAACCGGATGCGGGAAAACTGCACGTCCGGGACTGCGCCGGGGGCGCCGGGCAACCGGCGTCCCTACGGCTGAGGCGGATGCACGGTAACCGCATTGATATAGCATCAGAAGAAAGGTAGGTTGAAAATGCAACAACGAGCGATCTCTGTTATTGCTAGCCAGTTTGCGATTCTTGTGTTGTTTGGACTACATACGCTCTCAGCTATGTCGGCCGAGACTGCCTGCAACGCAAGTGCGGAACAGTATTGGAAGACTTTCCGCAATGCGGTACTTCAAAATGATCTGTCAACGATTGTTAATTTGAGTAGTTTCCCGTTTGAAGTTAGGGGAATACTGGACGAGAACACCAAGAGGACGATTCTCCGTGAGGAGTTCCACAAGCTCTTTCCCTCGCTGTTAGAAGCAGACCCGGGAATGTCTCCCACTCCGACAACGATGAAATGGCTGCTTAACACCGCTACTTCTCTCTCGCCCTCATTCTGCAATGCATACGAGAACCAATTTCGCGTCGGCACATGGGTCTTTGAGCTAACGTCGGATGGTTGGCGATTCATACAAGCATTTGTTGATGAATGAATCTTCAAAGGAAAATACCATGCCAAGTATCAAGCTGAATGACCGTGGAGCGGAAGTGCGGAAGCTTCAATTACTATTGAATTCACTCTTAACACCTCGTCCGAACCTACGGGTAGACGGCCATTTTGGGCAACGCACACATCAGGCAGTTATAGCATTTCAGAAAGGGAAAGGTCTAACACCTGATGGGCAAGTGGGTCCGAAAACACGCGCAGCTCTTGGCCTGAAATCTATTTCGGTTCCGATTGCTGCGCCTGTGGCATCGTCTGCTCCCTGGATGGATATTGCAATCGCCGAACTTGGAGTGCATGAGGACTTGTTACCGGGACAGCATAATGCTCGGATTGTGGAGTACCACCAAACAACTACGCTGAAAGCAACAGATGATGAAACACCTTGGTGTTCGTCATTTGTTAATTGGGTAATAAAGCAATCGGGCCGAAGCGGCACTAATAGCGCTGCTGCAAAGAGCTGGTTGAATTGGGGGGTGGAGGTAACGAGTCCTACACCGGGTACGATTGTTGTCATAAAGAAGAAGACGCCGGGGTTCACTCAAGCGACCGGGTCGTCCTCTGGATTTCACGTCGGTTTCTTCGTATCGTTGTCTCCGTCGCACATTCGGCTCTTGGGCGGCAATCAAGCAAATCAAGTAAAGTATTCAAATTTCCCGCTTTCGTCTTACGAAGTAAAAGGTTATCGCAAGCCATTGTAGAAATTAGCGATGCCGATGTCACGTCGAGAGTTCCAGAGTTCCAGAGTAACAGAGTTCCGGGGACAGTCTACTTAATTCCAGAACCAAGAAACGCAAGAGAATGCCCTCCGGCGTAGGGACAATAGAGGGACAATAGGGGACAGACCACGGTTTCCCGGCGCGGAAATAGGGGACCGCGGAAATAGGGGGAAATAGGGGACAGTGCGGCTTGGCAATGTCGCGTAGTCTAGTGGGTGGAAATCCCACCTGGGTAATCGTGAGCCGCGAGCCCAGTATCGAGCCTTGCGGCGCGAACGGTAACGGGCGTGTCGATGCGTAGGCGCGAAAGCAGGCGA
>NZ_CAIKKU010000140.1 GCF_903828115.1 uncultured Thiodictyon sp.
GCGCGGACCACCCGCCGCCTGGACTGGTGCCCAAGGCCAATCGGCCGAACGAGACAGATTAATAAGGTTAGTTTTCGCACGGACCGCTCTTGCCGGGGCGGGACGGGGCTTGCAACCCCGCCCCGCACCTTGGCGCTCTCCCTCACCGCGCCGGCAGTGCGGCGATCGGCTGGCTCAACCGGGTCTGCGTCGCGTCGCGCCGGTCGAGGACCCGATAGTAGATCAGCTTAACCCCATCGATCACGACCATCCAGGCCAGACAGTAGACCCACACGATACCGATCAGGTCCCAGGGCAGTTGCGGCACCAAGACGCCAAAGGCGCACATCAGGGCCGCCACGGCCTGCGTCGCCACGATGGCCAGGAAGAGCGGCAGGCTCGGGTAGGGCGGGACAAACATTGACCGCCTGGTGCGCACCACGAACAGCAGCAGGTGGCCGCCGGCCGCGAGTTGGAGGAACAGCATCGTCTGCAAGTGGTTGTGGTCGAGCGCGAACTTGGCCATGAGCGAGGGGTCGCTCATCCATTCCATTCCGGCCAGGACCAGGCCGAAGCTCTGTGCGATGGCGAAGAGACCCATCAGCGAGGAGAAGATCAGGATGCGCTGCATCTGCCAGCGCACCGGGCGCGGCGCGGTCTCCACATTGTCATAGGCGATGGTCATGATCGGGATGTCGTCGAGCAGGGCGAGCACCACGATCATGATGGCGGTCAACGGCTGGAAGCCGAAAAAGACATAGGCCATCACCACCACGAACATGATGTCGAGCGTCATGGCGATGCGGTAATAGACATAACTCCTGATCCGCTCGAAGATCTTGCGCGCCTCGACGATCGCGTTGACGATGGTCGAGAGCCCCGGTGCCGTCAGGATCAGGGCCGCGGCGCTGCGGGCGGCATCGGTGGCACCGCTCACCGCCACACCACAATCGGCCTCCTTCAGGGCCGGGGCGTCGTTCACCCCGTCGCCGGTCATCGCGACCAGGTGGCCCAACTGCTGGAGGGCCTTGACGATCTGGTATTTGTGCTGCGGGAAGACGCGCCCGAAGCCGTCGGCCCGCTCCACCGCGCGGGCGGCGGACATGGGGATCTGGTCCGGGTCGGTGCCTTCCTTGAACACGTCGCCCGCCACCAGCAGGTGTCCGCCCATCCCCAGTTGCTTGGCGATCTCGCTGCCGATGGCCACGTCGTCGCCGGTGACCATCTTGACCGCCAGGCCGAGCCTCTGGGTCTCGGCGATGGTCGACTTGGCGTCGGGCCGCGGCGGGTCCATCAGTGAGAGCAGGCCCACCAGGGTCCAGGTCTTGCCGTCGTCCCCGGAGCTGGCGACCCCCAGGGCCCGGTAGCCGCGCCCGGCCAGGTCGTTGACCTGGCCGTCATACTTGCCGCGGGTCACCGGGTCCAGGTGGCACAGGTCGGCGATCGCCTGCGGCGCCCCCTTGGCGTACTGGAAGCTGCGGCCCTGGGCGTCCGTGACCGTCGCCTCGGTCTTTTTGTTCACCGGATCGAAGGGGACGAATCTGGTCTGGGTGACCGTATCCAAGGCCTTGGGGTCGGCCAGGGCGTGCAGGACTGCCTGGTCGATGGCATCCTCGCTGTTGCGTTGGCTCGCCAGCGCGGCGGCGAACACCACGTCCTGCGGCTGGGCCCGACCATAGGGAATGGGTTCATCCAGCTTGAGCTGGTTCATGGTCAGGGTGCCGGTCTTGTCGCTGCACAGCACATCGACCCCGGCCAGTTCCTCGATCGCCGAGAGCCGCGAGACGATCGCCTTTTCCTTCGACAACGCGAGCGCCCCCAAGGCCATGGTCACGGACATCACGGCCGGCATGGCGACCGGTACCGAGGCGATCAGCAGCACCAGTACGAACTGGGCGATGGCACCCACCGTACTCCAGCCCCAGACATCGGCGACCACGACATCACGATAGACCTGGAAGCCCACCAGCACGACCGCCAGGGCGAGTGCGAGCAGGATCAGGAAGTCGCCGATCTGCAGCACCGCCTGTTCGGAGTGCGACTTGGAGCCGGCGGAGGCGACGAGCTTGGCGGTGCGCCCGAAGAAGGTCTGGTTGCCGGTGGCGGTGACCGCTGCCGTCATGGTCCCCTGCTTGGCGACGCTGCCCGAATAGGCGCCGTCGCCGACCCGCTTGGACACCGGCAGCGATTCGCCGGTCAGGGCCGACTGGTCGACGCTGAGATATTCACCCTCGAGCAGCAGACAGTCGGCCGGCAGGATCTCCCCCGCGGCCACCGTGACCACATCACCGGGTACCAAGTCGGCGGCGTCCACCGACAGCCACTGGCCGCCGCGCAGCGCCCGCGCCTTGAGCGCCAGGCCCTTCTTGAGTGCGGCGAGCGCATTGGCCGCCTTGTTGTCCTGCCAGAAGCCGACCGCGGCGTTATAGAGCAAGAGGCCCGTCACCACGGCAAAATCCGGCCAGTCGGCGCGGGCCAGCGAGATCAGGGCTGCGGCCTCGATCATCCAGGGGATGGGTCCCCAGAAGTAGCCGATGAGCTTGGTCCAGCGGCTCTCCTCGTGGGCGACGATGGCGTTGGGTCCGAACTTCTCCAGTCGGCTGCGGGCCTCGTCCGCGGTGAGGCCCTTGGGCGAGGTCCCGAGTTTGGCCAGTTCCGCCGTGATGGCGGCGGGACCCAGGGTGGTCGGGGCTGCGGCGCCGGTCGGGGCCGCGTTGGCGGCGGCCGTCACGGCTGCCGCACTGGTGTCAGCCGCGGCGGCCGGGTCCACGGCAAGTTGTGTGGTCATAGCATCTCCTCTCCTCTTGTCATTGGACGCGAACCTGGCGCGCGGTGGGGATCGCCCGCAAGGCGCGAAATACCCAATGTGGGCCGCTCTCCCGGCCCACCCTCGCCCACCGCCCCCACGCCAGGGCGGGTCATACGCAAACCGGCCTCGATCATCGTTCCGGCCACCGCGGTGTGTCGGTCGGCCTTCAGGCCGAC
>NZ_CAIKKU010000141.1 GCF_903828115.1 uncultured Thiodictyon sp.
CGGATTGTTCGATTACGACAACGACAACGACAACGACAACGACGCCCGGCGCGTGAAAAGGTCCAGTCGCTGTAGGGTGCGCGGCGCGTCCCGGAGTGACTCCCGCGCCCGCGCTCCTTATACTGCGCCCACCAGGTCGCCGTCGGCCGCCCGGCGACGCCCTTGTGAGCCCGCCCGGCGGCTCCCCTTCCCATCAATTTCAGAGAATCAAGCCCGATGCAGGTCAGCCAACTGTTTGAGTTCGTCGTCCACAATTGGTACCTGTTCGTCGCGCTCGTCGTGATCCTGGCGCTTTTGATCCACAATTTGATCGTCGGCGAGCGCGGCAACGTCGAGCCCCTGGGGGCCACCGAGATGATCAACCACAAGGATGCGACGGTGATCGACGTGCGCTCGGCGGCGGACTTCGCCGCCGGCCATATCGTCAACGCGGTCAACATACCGATGAACGGCTTCAAGAACCAACTGGCGGTCCTTGGCAAGTACAAGGGCAAACCGATCATCGTCAACTGTAAGTCGGGCGGCCAGTCCGGGGCCGCGTGCGAGCACCTGCGCAAGCAGGGTTTCGAGGAGGTCTACAACCTCAAGGGCGGCATCCTCGCCTGGCAGGCGGCAAACCTGCCGCTGTCGCGCAAGAAGCGCTGAGTCGACGCCCAGGTTGCACCTTAGTCCCCGACACCAACGTAAATAGCAAGGTATTCCATGGCCGAGAACGATCAGACCAACCCGGAGCGGCAGTTCGCCGTCCAACGCACCTATCTCAAGGACCTGTCCTTCGAGTCGCCGAATGCCCCGGAGGTCTTCCGCGGCGAGTGGAAGCCGCAAAACGAGCTCAACCTCAACACCAAGGTCAACCGGCTCGACGAGCAGACCTACGAGGTGGTGCTGTCCGTCACCGTCACGGCCAAGGTCGGCGACAAGACGGCCTTCATCGTCGAGGTCCACCAGGCCGGCATCTTCACCCTGGGTGGGTTCTCGGAGGAGGAACTGGGCCCCATGCTCGGCGCCTACTGCCCCAACCTGCTGTTCCCCTACGCACGCGAGGCCGTGTCCGACCTGGTGACCAAGGGCAGCTTCCCGCAACTGGTCCTCCAGCATGTCAGCTTCGACGCCCTGTTCGCGCAACACCAGCAACAGGCGGCGGCAGACGCCGAAGGGGCGCGGCAGCATTGAGTGAACCGGTGTCGAGTGACGCGGTGGGCGCCGACATCGCGGTCCTCGGGTCCGGGTCCTGGGGGACGGCGCTCGCGATCCAACTGTGCCGCAACGGCCATCGGGTCCGGCTTTGGGGCAACGAGTCGGACCAGATCGCCGAGCTGCGCGCCCACGGGGAGAACCGGCGCTTCCTCCCCGGCGTTCCCTTCCCCGCGGGGCTGGTGCCCCAGGAATCGCTGGAGGAGACCCTTTCCGGCGCCGCCGCCTGCCTGGCGGTGGTGCCGAGCCACGCCTTCGCCGAGGTGATCGCGGCCCTGGCCACGCGCCTGCCGCGGGGCATCGGGCTCGCCTGGGCGACCAAGGGGCTGGAACCCCAGAGCGGCGCACTGCTGCACACACTGGCCCAACGGGGCCTGCCGGGCGAGAGCCTGGCGATCGTCTCGGGACCCAGCTTTGCCCGTGAGGTCGCCATCGGGCTGCCCACGGCGGTCACCGTGGCCTCCGAGGACCAGGACTTTGCCCGCCGCACCGCGGGCCTGCTCCACGGCGGGCGCTTCCGCGCCTACACCAGTTCAGACCTGGTGGGTGTGGAGATCTGCGGCGCCGCCAAGAACGTACTGGCCATCGCCACCGGCATCGCCGACGGCCTCGGCTTCGGGGCCAATAGCCGTGCCGCCTTGATCACCCGCGGTTTGAGCGAATTGATCCGGCTCGGCGCCGCCCTGGGCGGTCGACCCGAGACCTTCATGGGCCTGGCCGGGATCGGCGACCTGGTCCTGACCTGCACCGACGACCAATCGCGCAACCGCCGCCTCGGCCTGGCCCTGGCGCGAGGCGCCAGCGTCGCCGAGGCGCGGGCGGCCATCGGACAGGAGGTCGAGGGCGTGATCACGGCCGCGGCCGTGCGCACCCTCGCCCACCGACTCGGGGTCGAGATGCCGATCAGCGAACAGGTCTATCAGGTGCTTTATGAGGGGGTACCGCCGCTGGCGGCCACGGCGGCGCTGCTGGAGCGGGAGCCGAAGGCGGAGTTTGGCTAAGGCTGACCAATGTCCTCCTGTGCCACGGCCGCGATGCAGTCGGCCATGATGAGCCGGTCCGCGTTGGCCACCAGCCACTGCCGCGCCCGCTCCGCACTCGGGCATAGGCTCTGCACCGTCAGCCAGAACCGCTGCGAATGGTCGGGGATGGCAAGGTGCACCACCTCATGGGTGACGATGTAGCGCAGCACGAAGTCGGGCGCCATCACCAGACGCCAGTTGAACGACAGGTTGCCGAGCCCCGAGCAGTTCCCCCACTTGGTGCGCTGGTCCATGATGTAGACCTTACCGGGCAAGCGCTTCACGCGCCGGCTCACCTCGCTCACGTATTGTTCGATTTGCTCGCGCGCCCGTTTGCGCAGCCAGTTCTCCAAGGACCGCGCGGGTGCCGTTCGCGAGTGCGGCCCAGTGGTGACCTGAATCTCCCCGTCCTGGAGCGTGATCCGGTTCGGGGCGAGCCAGGTGTCGAGGCGAATCACTTGGACCGGGACCGTCTCCCCGCCCAAGAGCACCTGACCGAGCACCCGAGGGTTCGGCCGCCGCACCACCAGCCGGCGTTGCGCGCGCTCCAGTTGCTCCAGCACCCAAGCCGCGTTGGCGGTGAGAAAGGCGAATCCTTCGCCGTCGGTGCGGCGCTCCGGTACGATCAACTCCACCTCGTCGGGCTTGCTGACCTTGATCCGGAGTCGGGTGGCGGCCTTGGAGCGCACCAGCCGACACGTCAGTTCCCGCCCGTCGAGCGAGACCTGGTGCAAGACACTGGGGCGGATCGCCTCAGCGGGCGGCATCAATGGTCACCAATTCATTGAGGGCCGGCCCCAAGAATGGCGGATTGATGTCGGCCGGATCGAAGCCCAGGGCGGCATAGTCCGGGTTCCAGGATTCGGCCAGGAGCGAATCCTCCACCCGCATCCGCCCGCCCTTGGAACTACTCCAACCCGGCAGCAATAACTGGTTGTCGCGCAGATGCGCTACCATCTGGCGGGCGCAAGTCGCCAGATAGACCGTATCCTTGCCGGCGGGTAGCCGTTCAGAGACCCGGCATTGGAGCCGGCAGCGGAGCGGCCGCGCGACCGGCGCGGCGCTCAGCGATCACGCCGGCCAGATAGGGCCACGGCACCTGGCCGCGCTGGCGACAGGTTTCAATCACGCTGGCGAGC
>NZ_CAIKKU010000142.1 GCF_903828115.1 uncultured Thiodictyon sp.
CCTGCGGCACGGCCTCTAAGTATGTGACCGGGTAGTTGGTGGCACCCGCCCCGCCCGAGAGGTCGATGATCAGGTACAAGGGGCCCCCGATTCCCCCGAACACCGCGGTCAGCGTCACGTCGTACGCCGGCATGGTGACCGTCACGAGCGACTGTGTCGCGGAGAAGCCCGCGCCCAGGACCGCGTTTGTGGGCGAAACCGTCCAGCGGGCGAAGGCCTGCCCGGGAGGGGGCGTGTCCGCCGCAACGGCTACCGCCGTCGTTGCGACGTACCCGCCGCTTCCCGTCCCGCCGACTATTGTCAGGCTGTTTGTGCTGGCTGGCAGGGTCCTGGCGGCGCGGAAGCCAACGTCATCGAACCGGACGCTCGGGCCGCAGCCGTACCGAGCCGCCGACCGACAGTAGTACGCGTAGTAGTAGTCCCAACTCCCGCCCCGAGTCACGCGGTACGTCCCCGACGCCGCACCTAACGGATCCTGCACGCTGCCCGGATAGGTCCCGCGCCAGTCCAGGCACCACTCAAACACATTGCCGTGCATATCGTACAGACCCCAGGCGTTGGGCAGGTACGAGCCAGCCGCAGCCGAGCCCACATTTGTGCTCCCGTTTTGCGTATACCCGCTCCCTCCGTTGTACCAGTACCTGCCGACAACGTCCATGCGAGGATCGCTGTCCGTACCCGTCAGATTATAGCCCGAGTTCAGCGCCGTCGTCGTACCCGCCCTGCAGGCGTACTCCCACTGCGACTCGGTCGGCAGGTCGAAGGTTGAAAGCCCCGTCTTCGCCCGAAGCTTACCCATGAAGGACGTCGCGTTGACCGCGCTGTTCGCGGGCCAGTCCACTGCGGGGTCGTCGCTGTTCGCCGGGTTCTCCCGGATGTCGTAATAGCTCACCTGCTCAACCGGCCGTGTGGCGTAACAAGCGGCGTTGTTGAAGTAACTCGGCTTGTCGCCCATAACCCGTTCCCACTGCCGCTGGGTCACCTCGAAGACCCCGATGTAGAAGTCCTTGGTCAGCGTCACTTGATGCAAGCCGTTATCGCTTGCGAAGGGGTAGTCCGTTGCCCGCCCGCCCATCGTGAAGTGCGGTGTCGCCGCCGGGATGCGGCGCATCACCAGCTTGTCGGTCTTGTACTCGTCCGTCCAGCCGCCCTGCGGCACGGCCTCTAAGTATGTGACCGGGTAGTTGGTGGCATCCGCCCCGCCCGAAAGGTCGATGACCATATACAAAAAGGAGGATGCGAAGGCGGATTGGGTTGTTACCAACACCAGCGCGCTGACGATGGCCACTACGTTTCTGATTTTCATTCTGTTATACGCACCCATCTTTTTTGGCTTACTCATCTTCATTTGACCAACACACAACGGTTAAAGACTTTAACATAGGAAGTGGGGCAATGTCCATAAGTACAGCAATTCTCATTATGGCATCAGCAGCCTTTTTTTGGCCTCATCAGGGGATGGACGTCCAATGCAACTAACTTTTCCCAGTCGGTTGTAGGCACATCGTATCCTGGGAACGCCGACGCCTGCCACGCCGTAGTGGATTCACGAAGGCGGGTCCTCGTCGGCACAGAGCCGAGACGGCTCTGCCACCTTCATTGCCAAGATTGGGCACGTCTCGCCCGAGACGCTTTGGAGTGCGGTGACGAGCGGTATTCCGCGCGGCACCGCTTTGGTGAACTTCCGAAAAGCGGTGCCCCGGTAATAAACGATGAGATAACTTTTATCAACGAATTAAACGAATAGATCGAGTATGACAGAACATCGAACATTCAACATCGAACGTCCAACCTGAACCCTGAACCCCAAATTACAGACG
>NZ_CAIKKU010000143.1 GCF_903828115.1 uncultured Thiodictyon sp.
CGATAGCGGTTCCGCCATTTCGGTGCCTGCATCGCGGCGGATCGCCCTGCGGGCATCCGCCCGTGTTTCGGGCTGGGAGCGCCGCACCCCAGTGCGGCGCGGCCTTGCGAGCGACTGCAGCGTTGCGTTCTGCGGATAGGCTTCGCCGCACTGGGGTGCGGCGCTCCCGCTGCGCGACCCGATGACTCGCAGTGCGCGCGATGTCCGCGACTGTGATCAAACCCCAAGTGGTGGAGGCGGAACGAATGCTCACTCAGGTCGATCGCGATGCGAGGCTGCAGTGATTTGCGACGTTGCGGCGGCTTGCAGGCCTCGTCGCGGCTGAAGCCGCTCCCACAGCGTCGCTGCGCGACTCTTGCGGTAAAGGCTCGACCGTTGAGTGCGGGGCGCGCCGGGCGGCGGTCGGAGCGATTTCCAGGCCTGCGCCGGATCTGACTCAGAGGTTGGACGGGACTTAGACGCAGGCCGGCTTCACGCCGGCGCCGACGATGTCGCCGCTCCCCATGCCCGGCGGGCGCGGATCGCTTAGACTTACCGCGTCCCCCGAACCAAGGCTGCCACGATGTTCAAAAACCTGCACCTCTGGGCCAACATCATGCTGGGCATGGGGCTCGCGATCCTGCTGGCGATCGGGGGCCTGAGTTACGCGAGCCTGCTCGGGCTGCGGGCGGTGGTGCGCGAGGCGGAGCGGGCGGAGTTGCGCCAGTCGATGGAGAGCCTGACGGCGGCGGTGGCGGGGCAGGCGCGGCTGGCGGAGACCCTGAGCGCGCTGGTGGCCAACCTCCCGGAGGTGCAGCAGCGCTTCGCGGCCGGCGACCGGGCCTGGCTGCAGGCGACGCTGCTGCCGGCCTATCAGGTCCTGGCGAAGGACTACGGGGCGGTGCAGTTCCAGTTCCACACCCCGCCGGCCACCTCCTTCCTGCGCCTGCACCTGCCCGAGAAGTTCGGTGACGACCTGTCCGCGATCCGTCACTCGGTGGTGGATGCCAACCGGACCCGCAAGCCCCAGGAGGGGCTGGAGGTCGGGGTCGCGGGGCTCGGGGTGCGCGGCATGGTGCCGCTCGGCGAGGCCGACCGGCACTTAGGCGTGGTCGAGTTCGGGATGTCCTTCGGCCAACCCTTCTTTGACGCCTTCAAGGCGCGCTTCGGGGTGGATGCCGGCCTGCACGTGCTGCGCAACGAGGCCTTCGAGACCTTTGCCGGGACCCTCGGCGAGCGGCCGCTGCTTGGCCCCGCGGCGCTGCGGGCAGCCCTGGCCGGCACACCCCAGTTTGAACAGATGAACGCGACGGCCGACCGCTGGCGGTCTATGCCGCCGTCATCCGCGACTATTCCGGCACCCCGCTGGGGGTGGTGGAGGTGGCCAAGGACAGTTCGACCTACCAGGCGGCGGTGCGCGACGCCACCCGCGAGGCCTGGCTGATCGGGGGTCTGGCACTGCTCCTGAGCCTGGCGATTGCGCAGTTGACCGCGCGCCCCCTGAGCCGACGCATCCGCGGCCTGGCCGCGGGGGTGGGGCGGGTGGCGGCCGGCGACCTGAGCCGTGATGTCCCGCCGGACGGGCACGACGAGTTGGCGGGGCTGGCGCGGGCCGCCAACGAGATGCGCCGCCGCCTGCAGGTGCTGGTGACCGAGGTCGAGACCCAGGCCGGCGCGGTGCACCGGGCGGCCGAGGACATCGCGCAGGCGGTCGACGGGCAGGCGGCCAACTCCACCCAGATGTCGGCCTCGGTGGCCGAAATCACCTCGACCATGGAGGAGTTGTCCGCCTCCTCGAGCCAGATCGCCGAGTATTCGGAGTCGGTGGTGGGGGTGGCGCGGCGCACCTTCGACAGCAGCCGCGAGGGCGCCCAGGCGATGCAGCGGCTGGTGACCCGGATGGCGGACATCGGCGGGGACAGCCAGCGGGCGCTGAACGAGATCCTGGACCTGGGCCGCAAGTCCAAGGAGATCTCCCGGGTGATGGAGATCATCGATACGGTGGCGGATCAGACCCGGCTGATCGCCTTCAACGCCGCCCTGGAGGCCGCCTCCGCGGGTGAGGCCGGGCGGCGCTTCGGGGTGGTGGCGACCGAGATCCGCCGCTTGGCCGACTCGGTAAGCGAGTCGACCGGGGAGATTGCCCGCAAGGTCGTCGAGACCCAGGAGTCCATCAGCCGCCTGGTGGTGACCTCCGAGAAGGGCACCGCGGGGATCGAGCAGGGGATGCAGGAGTCCGCGGCGACGGCGCGGCTGCTCGACACCATGGTGGACGGGGCCGGCGAGACCACCCGGGCGGCCCAGCAGATCAGCCTCTCCAGCCAGCAACAGCGCACCGCCAGCAACCAGGTCGTGGTGGCCCTGCGCGAGATCGTCGCGGCCAGCGCGGACACCGCCGCCTCGGTGCGGCGCATCGCCGACATCGCCGCCGAGATGGCGCGGCTCGCCGCCGCGCTCGATGAGCGCATGGGCAGCTTCACACTGGCACCGGCGCCTACCGATCCGCCGGGCCGGCCGAGCGCTCAGGCGGCGGCCTTGCCATGAGCCCGCCCCCGGTGTCGGCGCCGGTCCGGGTCCTGGTGGTGGACGACAGCGCCACCGCCCGGGACCTGATCCGCGCCCTGATCGAGGACGACCCGCGCCTGACGGTCTGCGGCGAGGCGGCGGACGGCCGGGCGGCCGTGGAACAGGCACAGCGGCTGCGGCCCGCGCTCATCACCATGGACCTCAGGATGCCGGTGCTCGATGGGCTGGGGGCCATCGCCGAGATCATGGACCTGTGCGCAACCCGCATCCTGGTGGTTTCCGACTGCGCGGATGCCGCCCATGCGATGGCGGCCGTGGCCGGCGGCGCCCTGGAGGCGACCTACAAGCCCGGCCTGACCGATGGGGCCGCCTTTGCTGATCGGCTCTATCTCCTGTCCGGGGTCCCGGTGATCCGGCACCTGCGCGCCCGCGGTGAAACCGGCGGACCGGCCGCGCGGACCCTCGGCGCGACCACTGTCCCCGGCGCCCGGCCGCCGGACCAGGGCCGCGCGCCGGCCCCGACGGACGGCGCCGTGATTGCCATCGCCGCCTCCACCGGCGGGCCGGCGGCCCTGGCGGCCTTGCTGCCGGCCCTGCCCGCGGGGCTCGCGGCCCCGGTGCTGATCGCCCAGCACATCTGTGACGGCTTCGCCGCCGGCATGGCGGCCTGGCTGACGACCCTGTGTCGGCTCCCGGTCGGCCTCGCCCGCGATGACGAGGTCCTGCTGCCGGGCCGGGTCTATCTGGCCGACTCCGCCACCCATCTGGACCTGCTGCCGGGGCGCCGTCTGCGCCTCTCCCCGGGCGCCGCGGGCGATCTCTACCACCCGAGTTGCGACCGGCTCCTGTGTTCGGTGGCCGCGGTGGTCGGCCGCCGGGCGATCGGTGTCATCTTGACCGGCATGGGCCGCGACGGCGCCCGCGGCATCGCCGCCATCGCCGCCGCCGGCGGCACCACCATCGCCCAGGACGAGGGCAGTTCGGTGGTCTTCGGGATGAACCGCGAGGCGATCGCAAGCGGCGCCGTGGCGCGGGTGCTGCCGCTGCACGCGATTGCCGCGGAACTGGTGCGACTGGTCGCGGCCGGACCCGGGGTCGCCGCCGGTCGCGCCCTGGGGCTCGAGGCGTGAACCTGGAGGCCGCCCGCGGGCTGCTCCAAGCGCGGCTGGGGCTGCGCTTGGAGGGCCAGGACGAGGCCCGGTTGCGGCGGGCGATCCAGCAGCGGATGACGGCGCTGGGACTGGACGCCGGCGCCGCCTATCTGGCGCAGTTGCACGCCGATGCGATCGAGCTGGCGGCCCTGGCCGGCCTCTTGACCATCAAGGAGACCTATTTCTGGCGCGAGCCCCAACACCTGCGCCTGGTCACCGGGCACCTGGCGCCGCTGCTGCTGCGCGGGCGCGCCGCGGGGGCGCCGGTGCGCATCCTCTCGGCGGGCTGCGCGACCGGGGAGGAGCCCTACTCCATCGCCATGGCCTTGCGCGAGCGCTACGCGGCGTCTTCGGCGCGGCTATTCCGCATCGAGGGCGTCGATCTGGACTCCCATGCCATCGCCGGCGCCCGCACCGGCCGCTATCGGCCCTACGCCTTACGCGCCCTGGCCCCAGACCTGAGGGCCCGCTGGTTCACCCCGCGCCTGACGGTACCCACCAACTCACCGAACCCATCCGCCAGGGGGTCGCCTTTCACCCCTTGAACCTGGTGGCCGACCCCTATCCGGACGCCTTGCACGGCCAGGACCTGATCTTTTATCGCAACCTCTCGATCTATTTCGACGCGGCCACCCGCGAGGCGGTGCTGCGCCGGCTGCGCACCCTGTTGCGACCAGGCGGCTACCTGATCGTCGGCCTGGCCGAGACCCTG
The DNA here is from genome assembly GCF_903828115.1 of uncultured Thiodictyon sp. Taxonomy (GTDB): domain Bacteria; phylum Pseudomonadota; class Gammaproteobacteria; order Chromatiales; family Chromatiaceae; genus Thiodictyon. The sequence continues at coordinate 4,369 of NZ_CAIKKU010000143.1, forward strand.
GCCAACGGCTTCGGGCTGTTCGCGCTCTGTGAGCGGGAGGGGGTCTGGTACTTCGTCAACGCAGCCGCGGAGGCCCAGCCCCCGCGGGCGCTGCCGACCGCGGTTTCCGGTACCGCGGACCGCTGTCAGCCCCCCGTCGCGCCCCCGGCGCCCGCGATGGTGCCGCTCAACCCCGGTCCCGCCCGGGACACCGCACCCCAGGCCGCGAGCGCCCCCTCGCCGATCCTCGACGAGGCACGCCGGGAGGCGCACCGCGCTGACCACGACGCGTCCTACCGTCAGGCCCTGGCCCTGGCCCGGGCCGAGCGCTTCGCCGCCGCCCTGGAGGTCCTCGCCCCCCTCTGTGCCGCGCCGCGGGCACTCCCTCTGCATCTGCGGCTGCTGGCCCACCTCTTGCTGGAAGGTGGCGACCACGAGGGGGCCGCGGCGGCGGCGCGGCGGGTGTTGGCCCTGGATGCCTGGTCGGTGGATGCACTGGTGCTGCTCGGGCGCATCGCCCGCGCCCGGGGCGACCTGGGGGAGGCCGTCGCCCACCTGCGCCGGGCCATCTATGCGCGTGCTGACCACTGGCCAGCCCATCTCGAGCTGGCCCAGTGTCGGGCGGCCGACGGCCATCCCGAGGCCGCCCGCCGCGAGTACCGGATCGCGCTGCGGCTCTTGGGGGAGGCCGGTCCCGCCGCGGATCAGACCGGCCCCCTGCCCGCCGTCCTGCCCGTCGCCGACCTGCGCCACCTGTGCCGGGCGCGCCTGGCGCGGCTCGGCGAGCCGGCTTGAGGCGCGCCCGCCATGGCCCTGGACCTGCGCAAGTTCATCGACCGCTTCTGCGGCGAGGCGCGCGATCACCTGACCCGGCTGGAGATCAAGCGCCCGCCCGGCCCGCGCAACCGGCGGCCGCCGCCCCCGTTGACCGCCCGCGCGCCCGCGACAGCGTGCGGGTGCCGCTGGCCCGGCTCGATGAGCTGATCCGCCTGATCGGGGAGGTGAACCGGGTCCAGGCCAGACAGCGGCGCCGCCTCGCCCAGGCCCAGGCCCTGGACCGCACGGCCCAGGCGCTCGCGTCCGCCGGGGCCGCCGCGGCGGCGGGGCGGCCTGATGAGACCCAGGCCGAGACCCAGGCCCAGGCCCAGGCCCAGGCCCTGCATCACCTGGTCCGTGGCCTGCGCGACGACCTGCTGGCCCAGGAGCAACTCGCCGCCGGGCTCAACGAGCGGGCGCTCAAGCTGCGCATGTTGCCGCTGGCCACGGTCTTTGAGCCCGCCACGCGGATGGTCCGGGAACTGGCGCGCGCCGCGGGCAAGGAGGTGCGGTGCGAGGTCCAGGGCGGTGAGATCGAACTCGACCGGCAGGTCATCGAGGGCCTGGGCGAGGCCCTGGTACAGGTGCTGCGCAACGCCGTCGACCACGCCTTGGAGGACCCGGCCGGGCGCCGGGCCGCCGGCAAGCCGCCGCTCGGACAGGTGCGCATCGCGGCGCGTCATGCCGGCGGCGGGGTGGAGGTCGAGGTGAGCGACGACGGGCGCGGCCTGAACCGCGAGCGCATCATCGCCCGGGCGCTCGCCAAGGGCCTGATCGACCCGGCGCGGGCGGCGGCCCTGACCGACGATCAGGTCTGGGAGCTGATCTACGCCCCAGGCCTGAGCACCAGTGAGATCATCACCGACCTGTCCGGGCGGGGGGTCGGCATGGACGTGATCCGCCGGACCATCGGCGAGGACCTGCACGGCACCGTCTCACTGGTCAGCCGCCCGGGCGCGGGCACCAGTTTCACCTTCCGGCTCCCGCTGTCGCTCGCGGTGATGCGCGTGCTCTTGTTCGAGAGCGGCGGTCAGCGCTTCGGTCTGGCCGCCCAGCATGTGGTGGAGTTGATCCGGGTGGGCGCGGGTGACACCGTGACCCTGGCCGGGCGGCCGACCCTGGTGCTGCGCAACGAGTTCGTGCCGTTGATTCCCCTGGCGGAACTGCTGGGGCTGGCGCCGCGCCCGGCGGGACCGGACCACCAACGGGTCACCGGGGCCGCCGCCCTGGCCGTGGTGATCGGGGTGCGCCAGGCCAAGCTCGGTCTCCTGGTCGAGCGCCTGGTCGACGAGCGCGCGATGGTGATCAAGCCGCTGCCCGAACACCTGCGCGGGGCCGGGTCCGGTGCCGGCCTGGTCGCCGGGCTCGTGGTCACCGACGACGATCGACTGGTGAGCGTGCTGCAGGCCGCGGGCCTCCTGGACGCGGCGCGGCGGGCCCGCGGCGCGGCGGCCGCC
>NZ_CAIKKU010000144.1 GCF_903828115.1 uncultured Thiodictyon sp.
CGATGCAATTTTGGGGTGTGAGAGAACCCAGGGCGCTACGATAAACTCGACAACGACAACGACAACGACAACGACAACGACAACGACAACGAGAGAAATGGCTAATGGCCACGCAACGCAAATCGATGAATGGGATCGCTCGCCCGACATGAATCCGCATCGCCCCGCCGACCCGTCGATTGACCCCCCGGCCATGGCCATCGATCCCGCCGGCTGGCTCGCGGGCGCCGCGCGCCGCCCATCGCCGCATTGCGACGACCGCCCGGACGGCGCCCCTATCGACCTCCTGGTCATCCACAATATCAGCCTGCCGCCGGGCGAGTTCGGCGGCCGCGCCATCGACGACCTCTTTCTCGGCCGCCTCGACCCCGCGGCCCACCCCTGGTTCGCCATTGCCGCGGCCGCCGGTCCCGTTTCCACCCATCTCCTGATCCGGCGCGACGGCGGCCTGATTCAATACGTCCCCTGCCGACGCCGCGCCTGGCACGCCGGCCGCTCCAGTTTCGGCGGGCGCGCGCGCTGCAATGACTTCTCCATCGGGATCGAACTGGAAGGAACGGATACCGAACCCTTTGCGCCCGTGCAATACGCCGCCCTCGCCCGCTGCACCAGGGCCATCCTCGAGCGCTATCCGGCGATCACGGCCGAGCGCATCGCCGGTCACAGCGACATCGCCCCTGGCCGTAAGACGGACCCGGGGCCTTGCTTTGATTGGCAACTCTATCGCGAACTGCTCCGCGCCGAGCATCCTGGCGCGGCCCGGCGGTCGGGCCTTGATCATCGTTGCGGCCGCCCCGGGCCGGAGTCCATGGCTTTACCGGGAAAGTCGCGCAGCGATGCCGTGGGAGCGGCTTCAGCCGCTACGAGACCTCGCGGGTTACCCGAGCGTCGCGGGTCACCGCCTCTGCGCCTCTGCGCCTCTGCGTGAGACCTCTTCTGCGTGAGACCTCTTAAGAATCTCACGCAGAGGCGCAGAGACGCAGAGAAGAAGCGCGTAAGTCGGGTTACCGTGAAAGCCCCTCCCGCCGGGGGCTTTCATGTTCCGGGGTGTCGGACACTCCCTTCATGGCCGTTAGCCTTGGGTTCACAGGACCAAGGCTGAAGCCTTGGACTCCTGAAGGGCGCGACCCGCCAACACAAGCGACGACACCATGGCGCCGACGCTGAGCAAGATGACCCTGGCCCTGCTGCTGTGCGTCGCCGCCGGCCTCCTGGTGTCGTTACGGCCGGCGGCCGCCGCGGCGCCGACGTGGCGAGCGCCGGACCTGGAAACAGCGCTACAGGAGATTGCACTGGATGGCGAAACCCTGACGCTGCACCAAGTATCGACCCCAACGGGGTCGAACATACCAGCCCAGGGCAACGCCCTGGGTACGGGTTATCGCAGAACTTAGCCCTGAAAGGGCGTGACATAATGGCGCGGATCCTTATACAAACGCTGATCAAATCGCCCGGACCCGATCTGATGCTAAGAAAAGCAGTATCTTAGAGCGCAAACTTAGGTTTAATCGGCGTTTCCTTATGTCCCGCCCTTTCAGGGCTAGGCCGAATAAACAACGCTATCCCAGGGCGTTGCCCTGGGCTGGTATATCACGCCCCTTCGGGGCTCGCAAGAATAGCTGAAACGGGGTACCAGGCTCGCCCACGGTCTTGCCGCACCTTAGGAAGGGTTCACGGATAAGGTAAACAAGTCCATTAGGGAATGCTTGTCGCGCAGTTGCAACCGGTTGCGCCCGCCGGCCGGGCGCGACTTCCGCGGCGCGGGGCAGTTCAACTGGTTGGCGGGACATACCCCTCGGGCAGTTCGGCCCCGTCGCCGAAGAAATAGCGCTCCATCTGTTCTTCCAGGAACTTGCGGGCCTTGGGGTCCATGGGGTTCAAGCGGTTTTCATTGATCAGCATGGTCTGGTGGCGCAGCCACTGGGCCCAGGCGGGTTTGGAGACCTGCTCGAAGATGCGCTTGCCCAGTTCGCCGGGGTAGGGTTGGCGGTCCAGGCCTTCGGCGTCCGCGCCGAGCTTGATGCAGTGAAGGGTACGGCTCATCTGATTTGTTCCTGTAGCGATGTCTGTTCGGGGTCCGGCGGGGCCAGGTCCGCGAGGATGCTCCGCACCGGCGCCGGCAGGCCCAGGGCGGCCAGGGCGCCGGGTTGCCACCAGGCCTCCCGGTCCGTGTCGGCGATGCCCATGGGGGCCGCCGGGGTCCAGACCTGGGCGATGCGCATGGCCAGCGCAAAGTGGCTGAAGGTGTGACGGCGCGGCGGGTGCATTTCAAGGCGCAGGGGTGCGGCGCCGGTACGCTCCCGGCACCAATCGGCCGGGTCCCGCCCGGGGTCGGTCTCCGGCAGGCTCCAGAGGCCGCCCCAGATGCCGGTGGGTGGGCGGCGCTCCAGCAGGACGGCGCCCTGGGGGTCGCGGGCCAGGATCATGAGGGTCGTGCGCTCCGGCAGGCGCCTGGATGGCTTGGGTGTGGGCAGTTGCGCCTGGCGTCCCTGGCGCCGGGCGACGCAGGGGGTCGCCACCGGGCAGCGCTCGCAGGCCGGGCGGGTGCGGGTGCAGAGGGTGGCGCCCAAGTCCATCAACGCCTGGTTGTAGGCGTCCACCCGCAGGGCGGGCGTGAGCCGCTGCGCCAGCCGCCACAGCTCGGCCTGTACCGCCGCCTGGCCGGGCCAGCCCGCGATCCCGAAAGAGCGCGCCAGGACGCGCTTGACGTTGCCGTCCAGGATGGGGTGGCGCTGGCCCAGGGCCAGCGAGAGCACGGCCCCGGCGGTGGAACGGCCGATCCCGGGCAGGGCCTCGACACTCGTGATGGCGGTCGGGAAATTCCCGCCGTGGCGCTCGCGGATCAGCACGGCGGCCCGGTGCAGGTGGCGGGCACGGGCGTAGTAGCCGAGCCCCGACCAGTGCGCCAGGACCGCATCGAGCGGGGCCGCGGCCAGTTCGGCGAGCGTTGGAAAGCGCGCCATGAAGCGCTCGAAATAGGGGATCACGACGGCGACCTGGGTCTGCTGGAGCATGATCTCGGAGACCCAGACCCGATAGGGCGTGGGCTCGCGCTGCCAGGGCAGGTCCCGGCGCCCGTGGTGGTCGAACCAGTCGAGCAGGGGCTGGGAGAAGGCTTCGGGCGGCACGTCGGCTAGCACAAGAAGAGCATTTGTCCGCAAATAAACGCAAATAAACGCAAATAAGACGACACATCGATGATCGCAGACGGCATCTTGAAGCGGATAAATTCGCTCTTTTGGTCTGGGATCAGGGTCGCGCCCGCCCGCAGTTCCAGCACAGGTCGAAATCGCCCTCGACCTGCTCCCCGCAGGCCGGGCAGTCCCAGTCGGCGGCCGGGGCCGCGGGGGGCGGATTCAGGAAGTCGGTGAGCAGTTGCCTGGCGCGCGCCAAGTCACGCTCGTCGGTCAGCCACAGGGTGGGGAGGATGTCGGCGGGTAGTTGACCGGCGGCGCCCGCCAGGTAGTCACCGAACACCGCGGCGTCGATCCGGTGGCGCGCGAGCAGGTCCAACAGGAGTTGCGCCTCGATCCGGTCGGCGGCCTGGTAGAGACGCTGCATCGCCGGGCCTAAGGACAAGGGGCGGGGGAAGATGGAGCGGGTGATGGGAATCGAACCCACGCTATCAGCTTGGGAAGCTGAAGTTCTACCATTGAACTACACCCGCGTCGGAGGAGGATTCTAGGCACTCCCGGGCCGCGGTGCAACACCCGGCGCGCTTGCCGCCCGTCGGCCGGCGGGCCTTGATCAACATTTCGGCCGTAGGACACTGCCACGACCGCCGGACGTTCTCACGGACCGGGCGTCGTTGTCGTTGTCGTTGTCGTTGTCGTTGTCGTTGTCGTGGTCGTGGTCGTGGTCGGATTATTCGATTACGACAACGACA
>NZ_CAIKKU010000145.1 GCF_903828115.1 uncultured Thiodictyon sp.
AGGCCTTCATGCCCGTCAGCCGCGACGCGGGGCCGCGGTGACCGGCGACGCTCGGGCAACCCGCGACGCCCCGTCGCGGCTGAAGCCGCTCCCACAGCGTCGCGGCGCGGCGCGACTTGCAAAGCGCTGTCGCAACGGCTACAACCGCAAGCGCCACGGCCACCAAGGAAACCGCCATGCCCGGTCCGGATCACGCGCGCCCGTTCGAGCTCTTCATCAGCTATTCGCACAAGAGCGAAGCGGTCAAGGACCGGCTGCTGACCAACCTGCGCGTGCTGGAGCGGCTGGGGCTGGTTTCTACCTGGACCGACCGCGCCATCCCGCCCGGCGCGGCCTGGCGCGCGGAGATCGAAGCGGCGATCGAACGGGCCGACGCCGCGCTCTTCGTGGTCTGCGCGGACTTTCTCGCGCGTGGTGCGCGAGATCCGCCAAGTTCTGAAAGAGCACCGCGCCCAACACGGCCTGCGCCCCCGCGCCCCAGAGCGAGACCCGGCCCCCGCCGCGCCGCCCGACCGCACCCAGGACGCACTCGCCGCCCTGCTCGCCGAACTCCCCGGCGCCACGCCCAGGCTCTTCGGCCGCGACGCGGAACTCGCCCGCATGGACACCCAACTCGGCGACGGACCGGCAGGCGGCGCGGGCGGCGTCCTGCTCTGGGTCGCCCCCGGCGGGGTCGGCAAGTCCGCGCTCACCCGCCAGTGGCTCGCGCGCCGCGACTGGCCGCCCGGCACCCGCTTCATCGGCCACTCCTTCTATTCCCAGGGCAGCCGCGACCAGACCGTCAGCGCCCGCGCCTTCCTGCTGCGCGCGCTCGCGGCGCTCGGCGAGCACCCCGCGCCGACCACCGCGGACGCCGACCTGGGCCGCCTGCTCGCCCGGTGCGCGGCCGGCGCGCCCACCGTGCTCGCCCTCGACGGGCTGGAGCCGCTCCAGCAGGCCGCCGCCGACCCCAAGCTCGACGGCCGGCTCAAGGACCTGGGCCTGGCCGCCCTGCTCGAAGGGCTCGGACGCGCCCCGGGCCAGGCGGTGTGTCTCGCCAGTTCCCGACTGCCGATCCCGGACCCGCTCATCGAGTCCCAGCCGCACTTTCGCCGCGTCCGGCTCGGCGTGCTGCCGCGTGCGGGGTCGGTCGCGCTGCTCGAGGCCCGCGGGCTCGCCGGCACCCCGGCCGAGCTCGACGCCATGGCCGGGCGCTGTGCCGACCACCCGCTGGCCCTGGTCCTGGCCGCGGAACTGACCCATAGCTTTCTCGACAACCGGGCCGCGGCCTTCCTCGCCCGCGACTGGCCGGTGCTCGCGGGCGAGGGCCCCGACCGGCACGCGCGGACCGTCATGGGCTGGCTGGACGCGGCCCTGCGCGACGAGCACGCGGCCCTGGATCGCGTCCTGCTGCGGGTGCTCGGGCTCTTCGACCGCCCGGCGCCCTGGGGGGCCGTCCTGGCGCTCCAAGACCAGGACCCGCCGCTCGCCGGGCTCACCGAGCCGCTGCACGCGGCGGGCGAGGCGGAGCTTGAGGAGGCGCTGGCGCGGCTGCGGCAGTGGGGGTTGGCGGCGCCGGTCGGGGGTGGGGACGGCGGCTGGGCGGAGGGAGATTGCGGGCGGGACGCCCGCGCTCCTTTGGACGCCCACCCGCTGGTGCGCGAGCACTTCGGCCGCGCGCTGGAGCAAGAGTCGCCCGCGGCCTGGCATGCGGCCCATGGCGTGCTGTTCGACTGGTTCCGGGCCCTGCCCGAGCAGGAGCAGCCGGAGACGCTGGAGGGGCTGGAGCCGCTCTACCGGGCGGTCGGGCATGGGTGTCGGGCGAGGCGGTACCGCCAAGCGCTGCGCGAGGTCTATCAGGACCGCATCCGGCGCGGCAACCAGAGTTATAGCCTGCTCCAGCTCGGCGCCATTTCCGCGGACCTCTCGGCCCTGGCAGGCTTCTTCCCCGCGGGCTGGTCGCAGCCGCCCGCAACCGGGGACCTGAGCGAGTCCGACCGCTCCTGGCTGATCGCCGAGGTCGCCTTCTGTCTCATGTCGCTCGGCCGACTCGATGAGGCGCTGGGGCTGCGGCGGTTGGGCCGCGACCGGGAGCGCGAGGCCGGGGACTGGAACAACTTCTGTATCTCCTCGGAGAACCTCGTCGACCTGCTGACCCCGCTCGGGCACTGGGGCGAGGCCGAGTCCGTGGCGCGCGAGGCGGTGGAGGCGGCGGGGCGCGTCGCGGACCAGGATAAGGCCCGGGGTCCCGCTGGGGATCACCTTTTCCTTTCTGATCGCCGCGCCGATGATCAACGA
>NZ_CAIKKU010000146.1 GCF_903828115.1 uncultured Thiodictyon sp.
CTGTGGGAGCGGCTTCAGCCGCGACGGGCCGCGCGCAGAACACGGCATCCGACGTTCCCCGCGGCGGCGCATCGCGGCGGCAGGCCGCTCCCACAAGGAACTTTCATGTTCCGGGTGACGGACGAGCCCCGGGCGTCCGGCTCGGTGCCCGGATTGCCGAGTGGACTCAAACGGCCAGCACGTCGCGCACGCGGTTGGGAAAATCGGTGATCAGCCCCGTCACGCCGGCCGTGATCAATTGGCACATCTGGTCCAGGTCGTTGCAGGTCCAGACGTTGACGCCGCGGCCGGCGGCGCGGACGGCCGCGATGCCCTGGGCGTCCAATTGACCGGTGACCGAGTCGAAGCCCAGCGAATCGTAATCGCCATAGCAGCCGGGATTGTAGGCGTCGGCATCCAAGAGCCGCAGATAGTCCGCGGGCCGGGCGATCCGGTCGCTGGTGAGGACGCCGGTGGGGATCACCTGGCTCAACTGACGCACGATCACCAACTGCTCATGGTCAAAGGAGGAGATCAGGACCCGGGTCTCCAGGTCCAGTTCCTGGACCAGTTCGACGGTCTCCTTGGCAAGCCCCGGGTACTGCCGCGGCAGAGTCTTGATCTCGATATTCACCATCATGCCGGCAGCGGCGGCCAGCTCAAGCGTCTCGCGCAGGGTCGGGAGCCGAATCTCGCCGGAGCCGTACTGTTTACGGTCCTCGGCGCTGACGAATTCGGCGATCTCGGCATCGCTCAGGGTTTGCAGGAAGGGCTGCCGCCGCGGCGGGGGCAGCGCAAGTTCCGCGAGGTACCAACTGCCGGCATCCAGGCGGCGCAACTCCTCGAAGGTAAAATCGGAGAGCAGATAGGGCGCGCGCCGGGGGAACTTCGCCTTGACATCGGTGCAGCGTAGCAAGTTGTCGTCGTGATGCACGATCAATTCGCCATCCCTGGATTGGTGGACGTCCATCTCGAACATCGGGCAGCCAAAGCCCTGGGCCTTGGCAAAGGAGGCGAGCGTATTCTCCGGGGCAAAGGCGCGGGCGCCGCGATGGGCGATGTTATAGACCTGGGTGGGCAGGCCGCCCGCGGCGCGCAAGGGATTCGATGGGGCAGTCATGGCGGATCTCCGGCAATAACTCGAAAACGATGGGAATTGGTCGCGGGGTCGCTCATCCCAAATCCGGCAATTGCTCTCACAAAGACACAAAGACACAAAGAAAGACAGATCATTGAAGGCGTTGACCCGATCAGCGCCCAGGTGATTTCCGCGACCGACCTATCGACCGGAGGCCGACGCTTTAGCGGGGCGGGAGTGCCCCGTCCGGCTGAAGCCTCGACCTCCGGTCGGTTGGGTGCGTACCACATGGCCTTGGTCATAACTCCGCCCGCCGACCTCGGGGCGCAGAGCGCCCAACACATGCGTGACACCGCTAGAGCGGTGTCACGAGGGGGTCGGCTGGGCGGACTTATGATCAAGGCCGTACCACATTATCAGAAATTCGCCTAAGGACTCCGCCCGAAGCGCTCAAAGACATAGCGGCTCATGGCCCTGGCCAATTCCTCCTCACCCAGAAAGACCTTGCCGGCGGCCTCGCGCTCCAAGAACCCCGCCGCTTCTTCGTTATGGGTCCGCACGACCGTCTCGATCGTGGGATTGAGCTTGCGGGCAACCGCGATCATCTGCCGCACGTCGAAGGTATCGGGGGTGGCTACGACCAGCATGCTCGCCCGCGCGCAATGGGCCTGGATCAATACCGCCGGGTCGGCCGCGTTGCCCGCGACGGCGGCGATCCCGCGGGCGCGCAGCCGCTCGACCGTCTCGCGGTTCTGCTCGGCGACGACATAGGGGATATCCTGCGCCTCGAGCGCGGCGCCGATGCGTCGGCCGACGCGCCCATAGCCGACCAGGACCACCTGTCCGGAGAGATACCGGTCCTTGGTCGCCATGGGTAGCTGGGCCAGCGGATCGACCGGCCGTTCCAGCCGCCGGGCCAGTGCGGAGCGGCGCCTGACCCAACCCTGCAGTGGCTCGACCGCGGCAAAGACCAGCGGATTGATGGCCATGGAGATCAATGCGCCGGCCACGATCAGGCTCTGGCCGGCGAGCGGCAGCAGGCCCAGGCTGACCCCGAGTCCGGCCAGGATGAATGAGAACTCACCGATCTGGGCCAGACTCGCCGAAACCGTCAAGGCGGTATTCAAGGGATAGCGGAAGGCGATGACCAGGGCGGCGGCGGCGACCGACTTGCCCAGGACGATGATGGCCACCACCGTCAGGACCCGCAGCGGTTGCTCGACCAGGATGGCCGGGTCGAACAGCATCCCCACCGAGACAAAGAAGAGGACGGCAAAGGCATCGCGCAGCGGCAGTGATTCCTCGGCGGCACGGTGACTGAACTCCGACTCACGCATGACCATGCCGGCGAAAAAGGCCCCCAGGGCGAAGGACACGCCGAACAGGGTGGCCGCCCCGAAGGCAATACTGACCGCCGCTGCCACGACGCACAGGGTAAAGAGCTCACGCGAACCGGTGCGGGCGACATACCACAGCAGCTTCGGGAAGACCCGGCGCCCGACCACCAGCATCAAGACGACGAAGGCCCCGACCTCGGCCAGCGTGATCCCGAGGGTCACCCATAGATTCCCGTGCCCGCCGCCCGGTGCCGTCCCGCCGAGCCACCCGGCCAGCGGCGGGAGCAGAACCAGCACCAGCACCATGGCCAGGTCCTCGACGATCAGCCAGCCCACGGCGATCCGCCCATTCATCGAGTCCAGTACGCCGCGCGCCTCCAGCGCCCGCAGCAGCACCACGGTACTCGCCACCGAGAGCGCCAAACCGAAGACCAGGGCGGCGCCCCAGCCCCAACCCCAACCCCAGGCCCAGGCCGCGCCGGCGCCCAGCGCGGTCGCGACGGCGATTTGCAGGAGGGCCCCGGGCAGGGCAATCTTGCGCACCGCCAGGAGGTCATCCAATGAGAAATGCAGCCCGACACCGAACATCAGGAGCATGACCCCGATCTCGGCGAGTTCCCCGGCCAGCTCGCCATCGGCGACAAAGCCGGGGGTGAAGGGGCCGATGAGGACGCCGGCCAGGAGATAACCGACCAGCGTCGGGAGCTTGAGGCGCACGGCCAGAAAGCCCAACACCAGCGCCAGCCCGAGGGCCGTGGCAATGGTCGTGACCAGCGGAAGACTATGGGACATGATTGACCTTCAATTACGGACGCGCAACGCCCCGCCGCACACGGTGCGATCGGCCGGCTGACCCGCCCCGCGCCCGCCCGGCGCCTCGCCCGCCGGGCCCATCCATCGCGCCAGATATGGAACCTGGTTGACAATAATCATTGCTAAGCAGCGCGGTTTTCCAAAGCGTCTAGTGCGCTGAAAAATAACAAATATACGAGACAATAGTTTACGAATTTCGGGTTGACTTTTATATCGTTATATACTAATAAAGTGATCTATGACCCGCCCCGACCCGCCAAGGGCCCCTGGACAGGTTTACCCCAAGGCCACGTCCGTCGTGGTCCACAAGTCCCCAATCACAGGTCTGCCGTAATGAATTATCTGACCCACCTGAAAGAACTGAGCCTCGCCGAGCTGGTGGCCGTCGCCATCGTGTTCACCGCGCCGATCGTCATTGCCTACAGCATTCTGAACTGAGGTCCCGCTACGCGTCCCCTGGGGTCCCACGCGATCGACAGGATCGCGGCGTTCTTGCGTCCGCAGGCGCGGGATGCGGTGGACTGCGCTGCGCTTGTCCACCCTAAGGCCTTGTCCGCCTTAAGGCCGGAATCCTGATCGAGGCCAGCGGCACCGGGTGCCGCCGGGTCCTATTCGCCTTGGGTTGGGTTGCGTTGCGGACCTTCCGCTGTCTGACCGGAGGCGTCCGCACCCGCTCCTTGCGCCTGGCCCCCCTCCAGCCGGTCCCCCAGCAGCCGCCGCACCACGACATAAAAGACCGGCACGAACAGCACCCCCAGCAGCGTAGCGCCGACCATTCCGCCCATGACCCCGGTGCCGATGGCGTGGCGGCTGTTGGCCCCGGCGCCGCTGGAGATGACGAGCGGGGTGACACCCAGGATGAAGGCGATGGAGGTCATGACGATGGGGCGCAGGCGCAGCCGGGCGGCCTCCATGACCGACTCATACAGGCCGCGCCCCGACTGGTGCAGGGTGTTGGCGAATTCGATGATGAGGATGGCGTTCTTGGCCGAGAGACCGATGACCGCGATCAGGCCGACCTTGAAATAGACATCGTTCTCCAGGCCGCGCAGCCAGGTGAATGAGAGTGCCCCCAACACCCCCAGCGGCACCACCAGCATGACCGCCGCCGGCACCGACCAACTCTCATAGAGCGCGGCGAGCGCCAGGAAGACCACGGCCAGCGACAGGGCGAACAGGATGGGCGCCTGCTTGCCGGAGATGATCTCCTGGAGCGAGGCCCCGGACCACTCGAAGCCGATGCCCGGCGGCAGCTCGGTGGCGACGATCCTCTGCATCGCCGCCATGGCCTGGCCGGAGCTGTGGCCGGGACTCGGGTTGCCGTTGATCTGGATCGCCTCGAAGCCGTTGTAGTGGTCGATGGCGGGCGGGGCCAGGGTCCAGTCCGCGCTCACCACCGAACTCAAGGGGACCATGTCGTCCAGCCCGCCCCCCTGGCTGGGGATGAAATAGCGCGCCAGGTCCTCGGGGCGGCTGCGGAAGGCGGCATCGGCCTGGAGCAGGACCTTGAGCACCCGCCCCTGGTAGTTGAAGTCATTGGCATAGACCGGGGCCAGCATGAGCCTGATGGCGCCATAGATGTCGGCGAGGTCGAGCCCCATGGCCTGGGCCTGGAGCCGGTCCACGGTGAAGCGGACCTGGGGTCCGTCCTCCAATTGATTGGGGCGCACCCCGGCCAGATCCGGGTCCTTGGCCGCGGCGGCGAGCAGCGTATTGCGCGCCTGCATCAACTGGGCGTGGCCCAGACCGGCGCGGTCCTGGAGCCGGAAGTCGAAGCCGCCGAAGCGGCCGAGCCCGCGCACCGTGGGCATGTTGACCACGAAGATGCGCGCCCCCTTGACCGCCTGCAGGGCGCCGTTGATGGCCGGGATAAAGGCCTTGATCTGCTCCGCGGGCTTGGTGCGGACATCCCAGTCCTTGAGCCGGATAAAGCCCAGGGCCACATTCTCCCCTTGGCCGACGAAGCTGAACCCGGCGACCAGCATGGCGCGGTCGACCGCCGGATTTTTCCGCAGTATCTGGTCCATCTCCTGCAAGACCGCGGTCGTGCGCTGCATGGTGGCCCCGGGGGGCAATTGCACGATGGCGAAGGCGTAGCCCTGGTCCTCCTCCGGCAGAAAGCTCGACGGCAATTGGGTGAAGAGCCAGCCGGCCAGGACCAGCAGTGCGGCAAAGGAGACCATCCAGCGCGGCGTGTGGCGGAGGGCCTTGGCGACGCGGCGCAGATAGGCCCCGGCAATCGCGTTGTAACCGCGGTTGAAGCCGCGCAGGAACCAATTGGGTTCATGGACGGGTTTGAGCAGGGTGGCACACAGGGCCGGGGTGAAGCTCAGCGCCATGAGGGCGGAGATGCCCATGGAGATGACGATGGTCAGCGAGAATTGGCGGTAGATGACCCCCACGCTCCCGCCCACCAGGGCCATCGGGATGAAGACCGCCGCCAACACCAGGGTCATGGCGATCACCGCCCCGGTAATCTGATCCATCCCCTTGCGCGCCGCCTCCTTGGGCGACAGGCCCTCCTCGGTCATGAGCCGCTCGACGTTCTCCACCACCACGATGGCGTCGTCCACCACCAGGCCGATGGCCAGTACCAGGGCGAAGAGGCTCAGCACATTGATCGAGAAACCCGCCAGGAACATGCCGGCAAAGGCCCCGGTGAGGGCCACCGGCACCACCAGGGTCGGAATGAGCGTGGCGCGCAGGTTCTGCAGGAACAGCAGAATCACCAGAAAGACCAGGACCACCGCCTCCACCAGGGTCTTGACCACCTCCTGGATGGAGATGCGCACGAACGCCGTGCTGTCATAGGGGCTCAGCCACGACACCCCGGCGGGCAGGTACTGCATCAGCTCGTCCATCTTGGCCCGCACCGCCGCGGCCACCTCCAGTGCATTGGCCTCCGGGGCGAGTTGGATGGCAAAGCCGGCCACCGAGTCCGCCCCCAGGTGGACATCGCGCCCGAAGGACTCGGCCCCGAGCGCGATGCGGGCGACGTCTTTGAGTTGAACATTACTGCCGTCCGGATTGGCGTGCAGGATGATCTCGCCGAACTCGTTGGTGGTCGTGAAGCGGTTGGCGGCGGTCACCGAGGCGGTGAAGCCCTGGCCGGGCAGGGCCGGCATGGAGCCGATATTGCCGGCGGCGACCTGGATGTTTTGGCCGACGACCGCCGCCAGGGCCGTCGCGGCGCTGAGCCCGAAGCCGCGCAACTTGTCGGGATCGAGCCAGATGCGCATGGCGTAGCCGGAGCCGAACTGGGTGGCCCCGCCCACCCCGGGGAGGCGCCGGATGGGGTCCAGAATCTGGGCCGTGATCAGGTTGTCGAGTGCGTTGCTGTCGAGCGCGGGGTCACTGGAACGCAGCGCCACCGCCATCAGGAAGTCGGCGTTGGCCTTGGCGACCACCAGACCGTTTTGCACCACGTCCCGGGGCAGGCGGGGCTCGGCCACACTCAGTCGATTCTGCACCTGGACCTGGGCGATGTCCGGATTGGTGCCGGTCTGGAAGGTCAGGGTGATCTGGGCCTGGCCGACCCCGCGCGAGACGGAGTCGAAATAGAGCAGGTCATCCACCCCGGTGAGCTGTTGCTCGATAACCGAGGTGACGGTCTTCTCCATGACCTCCGCGCTCGCCCCCGGGTAGGAGGCGGTGATGCTGATCTGCGGCGGGGCGATGGGCGGGTAGGCCGAGACTGGCAGGTTGAGTGCGGCCACACCGCCGGCCAGGGTGATGAGGATGGCGATGACCCAGGCGAAGATGGGGCGGTCGATGAAAAAGCGGGGCATGAGCTAGCTCGACAGTGTCGCGAAGGTCGGACCAGGGGGCGGCTTCACCGCCGGCGTTCCGACAGACGCGGAATAAACGGACAGGACTAACAGGATTTCGCAGGATTTACAGAAATATGATTGGAAGTGCGTTCGCATGATTTCCTGTCAATCCTGAAAAATCCTGTTGATCCTGCCCTATTTCCCGCTATTGGATATGGGCTTAGGCCCTTGCAGGACTCCCGGCGCCGCGGTTGGCGGCCCCTCGGCCTTAGGTCGGTCGGGGCCGGGCGCCGCGGCTGCCGCGGCCGACGGGGTGGGCGGCGCGATCCGCACCGTGTCCCCCGGCTTGACCTTCTGCAGCCCGGCGACGATCACCTGGTCACCGTCCTTGAGGTCGCCGGTCACGATCCACTCCTTGCGGGTCATACCGCGGCTCGTGACCCGGCGCTGGGCGACCTTGCCGGCGTCGTCCACCAGCAGCAGAAAGGCCCCCTGGGCATCCCGCGACAGGGCCGGCTGGGGCAGCAGAAAGGCCTGCTCCAAGGCTCCCGCGGTCAGGCGCAGTGTCACGAACATCCCGGGCAACAGGGCCTTATCGGGGTTGGGCAGGGTGGCGCGCAAGGACAGGGCACCGGTGTTCGGGTCCACCGCCAGGTCGGAAAAGTCCAGGGTCCCCGGGTGGGGATAGGGGGTGCCGCCCGGCAACAGCACCTCGACCTGGGTCTCGGCGGCCGACCTGGCCCCGGCCTCCGCGAGCTTACGCAGGTCGGCAAGCTCGGTCGGCGACTGGCTGAAGTTGACATAGAGCGGATCGATGCGATCCACCGTGGTCAGCAGGGTCGCGTCCCCCTGCCCCACCAGGGTGCCCTCGGTCACCAGGGCGCGGCCGGCGCGCCCGGCGATGGGGGCGGTGACGGTGGCAAAGCCCAGTTCGAGGCGGGCGGCATCGACATTGGCCCGCGCCTGCTTGACCGCCGCCGCGGTCGTACGCTCAGCCGCCTGGGCGGTATCCAGGTCTTGTTGCGACGAGGTTTTCTTCTCCCGCAACTCCAGAAAGCGCTTGGCGGTCAGGGCGGCGTTGGCGGCATCCGCCTCGGCCCGGACCAGGGCCGCCTCCTGGGCGTTGAGCGCGGCCTGCAGGCGGGCCGGATCGATGCGGAACAGGACCTGGCCCGGCTTGACGTCCGTCCCCTCCGTATAGACCCGCTCCAGCAGGACCCCCGCGACGCGCGCCCGCACCTGGGCCGAGCGGGTCGCCGCCAGGCGCCCCACCAGTTCCCGGGTGTTCGGCACCGCCTGGGCCTGGGCCGTCACCACCGCTATCTCCGGGATGGGCTTGGCCGCCCCCGGACCCGCGGCGGCCGACCCGGCCGGCTTGTCGCACCCGGCCGCCAGGGCCAAGCCGACAGCGAGCGCTATCCCGCGCAACAACTTAGACCTCATGGGAAGACTCCGAACGCGGGGGCTGGTGCCCCCGCCTGAATGGGTGGGACTGCGTTAGGCTCTTTGAAGGATCTCACGCGCGGGCGCGGAGATAGATGATTCGGTCTTGGGAGCCGACGGGGCCGAGTTGCCTATTCTGCCACTACCGGGGCTCGCGCGCAGATTCCCGGAGCATCGAGGGGTGCGATCCAGACTGAAGGTGAAGGACAGCGCCGGGCGCCGCTTCGAGCAGACCGTTGCGATCGCAGTGACGGGGGGCGGCTAGCCGCGGCCTCGGGCACGATCGCGGCCCACACCCTGGAGTCCAAGGCTTCAGCCTTGGACGTCCTCCGGCCTCCCCGATGCCGCGCCGACCCCAGGAATTCGCTATCCTTCCCCGCCTGAACACCCGGGGGCAGCCTTCATCGTTATTCCGGCTATC
>NZ_CAIKKU010000147.1 GCF_903828115.1 uncultured Thiodictyon sp.
GCCGCGACGATTATCACCCGTGAGGTGGCCGAAACAATGGTCACGGCCCCGGTGTCGACTTGTTTGCATCGCGGGCGACCGGTTCCCCACCGGTTCCAGTCCGTACCCAGGTCCGCTAGGATGGGCGGGGCGCTGCCGGGCCTCGGCCGGCGCCGCACCGCGCACCGCCTTTGCAACTGACCGCTGACCAGGGACCACTGCCCAAGCATGACCGCGGACACTCAAGCACCAGCCCCGGCGCCGCCGCCCGCCCCCGCGGCGGCGGCCGCTGCCCCGCTCGGCCGCCGCCGCCATCCCGTGATCCGGGTCCTGCGTCTGCTGGGCGCGATCCTGGTCCCGGCCCTGCTCCTGACGGTGCTGCTGCTGGGGCTGGTGCTCGGGACCCAGAGCGGGTTGCGCACGGCGCTCGCGCTGGCGGAGGACCTGGCACCGGGGCTGATCCAGGTGGGCAAGGCGCAGGGCCGGGTCCTGGGGCGGCTGCACCTGGAGGACGTGGCGATCCGGCTGCCGGACCTGGACCTGCGCCTGGGAAGCTTCGACCTGGACTGGTCGCCCCTGGCCGCCGTCACCGGGACCCTGCGCATCGCCCGGGTCGTCGCGCGCGATGTCGATGTGGTCACGACGCCGTCCGAGGCCGCGCGGGCCGCGGCCATCGTCTTGCCGCAGATCGCGCTGCCCCTGCAGATCGAGATCGGCGAGGCCCTGGTGGAGAACCTGCGGGTCCTGCACCGCGGGGTGGACACGCCGCTCTTCGTGCTGGATCGCGTTGCCCTGGGGGCGCGCCTCTCTGGCAGTGCCCTGGACCTCGTCGGGTTGGAACTGGCCGCGGGCCAGGTTGGGCTCACGATCAGGGGCGCGGGCCAAGCGCAGTTGACGGACCAGTATCCATTGGACCTCCAACTGGACTGGGACCTGACCATGCCGCCCGCGGTGCAGATCGCGGGCCGGGGGCGCATCGGCGGGGACCTCGGGCGGCTGGTCGTCACCTACGACCTGACCGGCTCGGCCCAGGCGACACTGAGCGCACAGGTGGACGACGTGCTGGGGCGCCCACGCTGGGACGCCGTGGTGCAGATCGAGGGCGTGCGGGTGCCGGACTTCCAGGCGGACGCACCCGAGGTGGCGGTACGCGGGCGCCTCGAGTCGCACGGGGACCTGGAGGCCGCGACCCTCACCGGCAGCCTGGACGGCACGGCGCCGAATCGGGCGGACTTCGGCCACCTCCAGGCGGCCCTGGACGCCCAGTGGAAGGACCGGCGGCTCGACCTGCGCAGGCTCGACCTCACCGAGTCGGTCTCCGGGGCGCGCTTTTCCGCCACGGGCGGCCTGGATCTCAATCCCAGCCCCGGCACCTTCAAACTCACCGGCACCTGGGAGCGGCTGCGCTGGCCGCTCACCGGCACCGTGACCGCCACCGCACCCCAGGGCCGGGTCCAGGCCTCCGGCACCTTCGACGCCTATGACTATGCGGTCTCCGGGGCCGTGCAGGGCCCCGCCTTCCCGGCCGTCGACCTCGATCTGCGGGGCCAGGGGGACGCCAAGGGGACCCGGATCAGCGCGCTTAGGGTACTCACCCTGGGCGGCAGCCTGGAGGCATCGGGCCGCGTCGCCTGGGCGCCGGAACTCGGTTGGGACCTCAAGGCCGGGGCCAAGGACCTGAATCCGAGCGGGATCGTCCCCGGGATCGAGGACCGGATCGGCTTCAGTCTGGCGACCAAGGGCGGGCTTGTCGGCTTCAGCTATGACCTGACGGCCGCCTCGCAAGGCCCCGGGCTCCCCCCGGCGCGCCTGCTGCTGGGCGGCAAGGGCGATCTGAAGGGGACCGAGATCGCGTCGCTGCGCCTGGAGGTCCTCCAGGGCCGCATCGATGGCCGTGCCCGCGTCGCCTGGGACCCGGCAGTGACCTGGGAGGCGGACCTGGCCGCCGTGGGGCTCGACCCCGGGTCCTATGCCCCCGGGTGGCCGGGCCGCATGGACGGGCGTCTCAGCAGCCGCGGCACCCTGGAGGCCAAGGGTCCGAACCTGACGGTGACGCTCGCCGGGGTCCAGGGGACCTTGCGCGGCTATCCCATCGCCGCCGCGGGTCAGGTGCAGATGGCGGCGGGGACTGTCCGGATCACGGGGCTGCGTGCTTCCTCGGGTCCCAGCAGTGCGCGGGTGGACGGCGTGATCGACGAGAAGCTCGACCTGCGCTTCGACCTCGCCTCGCCGGATCTGGCGAGTCTCATGCCGGGGGCCACGGGGAGCGTCCAGGCGCGCGGCAGGGTGCAGGGGGGGCTCAAGGCGCCGACGGTGGCGCTGGAGATCGATGCCAGGGACGCCGCCCTGGCCGGTCAGGGGATCGCGCGCCTCACGGGCTCCGCGGACCTGGCCCTGACCCCGCAGGGTCCCTTGCGCGTCCGACTGGACGGCCAGGGGCTGACGGCCGGGGGCCTGCGCTGGGAGCGGCTGGAGGTGCGCGGGGACGGCAGTGTGCCGAACCATCGGCTGAGCGTCGCGGCCATCGGCCAACCCCTGTCCATCCGGCTGGAGGCGGCCGGCGGACTCACCCTGGCCGGGGCCGGCCCGGCCGCGTATCGGGGAACCCTGAGCCGCTTGGACCTGGACAGCGAGCGCTACGGCAACTGGCGTCTCCCGCAGGCCATGCCGCTGCGCCTGACCGGCCCCAAGATCGCGGCAGGCCCCCTGTGTCTGCGCAACGCCAAGGGCTCCGGGGGCTGTCTCGGGTTCGATCAGACGGCCCCGGGCGAATGGACGGCGACCATCGATCTGGACCCGCTGGGGGCCGAGTTGGCCCAGGTCCTGCTGCCCGCGAACCTGGCGGCGCAGGGCGCCGCCCGGGTCAAGGGGCGCTTCGCGGCCAAGGGTCCGGTGCTGACCGGCAGCGCCCTGGCCGAGATTCCCCAGGGGCGGCTGCGCCTGGATTTGGGCCAGGCCAGGTTCGAGGAACTCGACCTCTCCCAGACGCGGCTGACCCTGGACGCCGGGGCCCGGGGCCTGGGGGCGCGGTTGGACCTGCCGCTGAAGGGCCTGGGTCAGTTCGACGCTGCGGTGGACCTGCCGGGCTGGCGCCTCGACGACCCGGCGCGCCCGGATCAGCCCTTGCGCGGTGGGGTGCACGGGGGCGTGGCGGGACTCGCGCGGTTCTCCAACCTGGTCCCGAACCTGACCGGGATCACCGGTAAGCTGGCCCTGGACTTCGACCTGGGCGGCACCCTGAGCAGGCCCGGGGCCAAGGGCCAGGCGACGCTGCGCGGCTTCGGTGCCGAGGTGCCGCTGTTGGGCACCAAGATCACCAACCTCGATGTCACGCTCACGGCGCCGGCCCTGGAGCGGCTGACCATCCAGGGCCAGGGGGAGGTCGGCGGCCGGCGTCTGTGGCTCAGCGGTGACGCCGAGGGCGGCGCCGGCGGATTGAGCGGCCAAGTGCTGATCGCCGGTGAGCGGCTCAAGGTCGCGGACACCAAGGAATATCAGGTCACCCTGTCACCCCATATCGAGATCGGCCTGACCCCCCAGGGCGCCCGGGTGCGGGGCGAGATCAAGGTCCCGCAGGCGCGCATCCGGCCGCGCAAACTCCCGGCCGGGACCCTGCTGCCGTCCCCGGACATCGTGTTGGTCGGTCAGGCCGGGGCGGGCAAGCCGCCGTTTCCGGTGGACATCGACCTGCGCCTCACCCTGGGCAACGACGTGACTATCGACGCCTTCGGGGTGCGCGGGCGCCTGATCGGCGACCTGCGTATCCTGCAGGCCCCGGGCCGGGAGCTGCTGGGCGACGGCCAATTGGCGATCGTGGACGGGGTCTACCGCTTCAACCCCGGGATCGGGCTGGGCACCGACCTGATCCCCATCCTGAGCGGCCTGGGCACCGAGTTGGGCACCCCCCTGACCATCACCCAGGGGCGGCTGGTCTTTTCCAACAGCCCCATCGGCAATCCGGGGCTCCTGCTCATGGCCCAACGCGAGAGCGGCAGCCTCAACGCCGGGGTGCGGGTGGTGGGCACGCTGCGCAATTCCAGGCTCGCCTTCTTCTCCGAGAGCGACCCGGGCATGAGTCAGGCAGAGATCACCAAGTATCTGTTGACCGGGATCGCGCCCCGCACCGACACGGGGCAGGGGGGCCAGTCACTGTCGGTGGGGACCTATGTGGCACCCAACCTGTATATGGAATACGTCAGCGGTATCGGCGACAGCAAGAACGCGGTCAAGCTGCGCTATGATTGGAGCCGCAATATCGAACTCGAGGCCGAAAGCGGGGATACCCCGGGCGCGGATATTTTCTACAAGTTCGAGCGTTGACGGGAAAACAGAGAAGGATTGTCCGCAAATGAACGCAAATGAACGCAAATGGGGGAAGGCGAGAGTCGGCGCCGAGAGGGATGCATCCAGGTGCGGCCCTGGTCGTTACATGGATAAGGCGCCCGGCACGGCGTTTTGGGGAGTGCTCGGCGTTTGGACGCGCCACGACCACCGGAAGCCATTCCTTCCCATTTCTTATTTGTGTTCATTTGCGTTCATTTGTGGACAAATCGTCTTCTCTTTCGCCCTCGCGGCGACCGCCGCGGGCCTCGACCCGACGAGCGTCATCGCCTTCGACCTGGACCGCCTCGATGCCGCCGGTCTCCAGGGACCGCCCGACGGGCGGCGCGCCCTGGACTACGAGTTCTGTATCCCGCGGGGCCAGGGCCCCCGGGATCAGGTGGCGGCCATCGACCCCAGCGCCCACTTTTATCCGGGCAGTTGCGGGCGCAGCGGCTGCGGACCGGATCAGGTCCTGGTGCTCGGAAACACCCACCAGCCCGGTTATCGCGCGATCCTGCTGACCCTCGCCGCCCTGCCCTTTGTTACGCGCATCGCGGAGGCCGTGTTTGAATAGCCGTTGTTCGCTGTGACCGCGCAACTCGGTGGTATCATCTTCAGGTGACGAGTCAAGAACAAGCTAGACACAGACACAATCGTTGTCGTTGTCGTTGTCGTTGTCGTTGTCGTAATCGGAGAAGCGACGTAATTTGGGTTGCGAGAAAATCCGGGGCGGTCTTGATCATCATTCCGGCCACCGGGAGCGCCGCACCCCAGTGCGGCGCGGCCTATCCGCAGAACGCAACGCTGCGGTCGCTCGCGAGGCCGCGCC